>CAIYOD010000018.1 GCA_903927755.1 uncultured Thermoleophilia bacterium
CAGCCCGGCTCGACGACCGTCGTGCTGGTGGCCTCGCAGACGATGGCCGGCCCTTCGACGGAGGCGCCCGGCCCGAGGTCCTCGCGCGCGAAGACCGGCGCCTCGTGCCGGCGGCCACCGGTGAAGACGGTCGCTATCTCTCGGGGCGTGACCGCGCCGTCGTCCGCCGGGGCCGCCGGGGCCGCCGGGCGAGGCTGATCCCGTTCGTCAGCCAGGCGTTCGCCGACCCCCACCGCCTCGACGGCGACGGCTTCCAGCGTCAGGCCGCGACCGGGCATCAGGAACCCGTAGCGGGCGTGATGCTGGTCCAGGAACGCCGCGGCCATGTCCTGGGGCGCGGCCCAGGGCACCGGCAGCGCGACGTCGGTGCCGCGGTACTTGACGTGGCCGCGGCGCTCTACGCGTACCTCCGCGGCCGCGATGCCCTGTCGCCCCAGCTCGTAGAGAGTCGCCGCCTCCAGCTCCGCCAGGGCAGCGGCCGTCGCGGGGCCGCCCGCCTCCTCGAGCGGCGCCTCGACGCTGCGCTCGCGCAGCGCGCGCACATCGGCGAGGCCCATGCCGTAGGCGCTGAGCACGCCGGCGAGCGGGTGCAGGAGCACCTGCGTCATCCCGAGCGCGTCGGCGACCAGGCAGGCGTGCTGGCCTGCCGCGCCGCCGAAGCAGCAGAGCACGTGGTCGGTGATGTCGTGCCCGCGCTGCGTCGAGATCCGCTTGATGGCGCGGGCCATGGCCTCGCAGGCCACGCGGACGAAGTCGTCGGCGAGCTGCTCCGGCGCCGGAGGCTCGACGCCGGCGGCGCGCATGCTCGCGGCCACGGCCGCGAGCGCCTCGCGCGCCGCCGCTTCGTCGATAGGGTCGCCGCCGTCCGGCCCGAACACCCGTGGGAAGAATGACGGCCGCAGCTTGCCGGTCACCAGGTTGCAGTCGGTGACCGTGAGCGGCCCGCCCCTGCCGTAGCACGCCGGACCGGGATCGGCGCCGGCGCTCCGTGGCCCCACGCGGTAGCGCCCGCCCTCGAAGGCGCAGACGGACCCGCCGCCGGCCGCTACGGTGTGCACGCGCAGCATCGGCGCCCGCAGCCGCACGCCGCCGACCACGCTCTCGTAGCTGCGTTCCAGCTCTCCGGCATAGTGGCTCACATCGGTGGAGGTCCCGCCCATGTCGAACGCGATGACCCTCTCGAAGCCGGCCCGCCGGCTCACGGCCACGGCGCCGACGACTCCGCCGGCGGGCCCTGAGAGGATCGCGTCCTTCCCGCGGAAGAGGCCGGCGTCGGTCAGGCCGCCGTGCGACTGCATGAAGCGGAGCCGGACGTCACCGAGCCGCGCCGCGACGCTGCCGACGTAGCGGCGCAGGATGGGGGAGAGGTAGGCGTCGACGACGGTGGTCTCGCCGCGGCCGACGAGCTTCATGAGCGGGCTGGTCTCGTGCGAGACGGAGACCTGCGAGAAGCCGGCGGCGCGCGCCAGCTCCGCCACGCGCCGCTCGTGCTCCGGGTGTGCGTAGCCGTGCATGAAGGCGATCGCGACCGCGTCCAGACCGGCGCGGCGGGCGTCTTCGAGCCCGCGCCGCGCCCCCTCCTCGTCGAGCGGCCGTACGATCTCGCCGTGCGCGCCGACCCGCTCGTCGACTTCGAGCACGCTGGCGTAGGCCGGCGCCGGCAGGCGGATGTCGAGCGCGAAGATGTCCGGCCGGTCCTGGTAGCCGATCCGCAGGGCATCGCCGAACCCACGCGTGGTCACGTAGAGGGTCGGCGACCCCTCGCGCTCGAGGAGCGCGTTGGTCGCCACCGTGGTGCCCATGCGGACCTCGGCGACGAGCTCCGCCGGGATCGGCTCGTCGCTCTCCAGACCGAGCAGACGCCGCACCCCTTCGACGGCGGCGTCCTCGTACCGCGCCGGGTCCTCCGAGAGCAGCTTGCGCGTGCGCAGGCCGCCGCCCGGCGGGCGCGCCACCACATCGGTGAACGTGCCGCCGCGGTCGATCCAGAAGCGCCAGCCCTCGGTGGCGCCCGTCCGCCGCTGTCCGCGCTCGTCGTCCATCATCGGGCGAGGCTACCACGGGCGCGCCGGACGTCGGCGTCCCGTCACCTGCCCGCCAGCACGTGCTGGTCCTCGAACAGGATGTGCTCGCCCAGGTCGCGCAGCGACAGGTTCAGGAAGATCCGGTGCCCGTCGAAGTCCAGCACGCGCATGTCGTCGCGCCGCTCGAGCTGCTCCGCGATGTCGCGGAAGCTGTAGCCGTAGAGGTCGCGCAGCCTGTCGACGGGGACCTCCCAGGCCAGGAACTTTGCCAGGCCCTTGGCGCGCAGCTTGGCGATGAGCGCCGTATCGTCGATCGCCGGGTACGAGCTCAGGAGCAGCAGCGGTCCCGAGCCGCTGAGCACGAGGATGCCCTTCATGTCCATCACCCCCTCAAGCAGACCCTCAAGCAGATTCTCACCGGCATGGTTCCCGCCGCCAAGTCGTCGGAAATGCGTTGCGGCGCCGTCGGGAGGGACGCCACCATGTCGCTTCCCGCTCAGATCCGTGTGCGGTGCCGTTCGCAGTCCTGTGGTGCCGTCTGCGGCTCTGCGCCGCCGGCAACGGCACCGGCGCGGAGTCGAGGGTCGTCCCTGGTCCGCGGTGCCATCCGCGACCCTGCGGTGCCGAGCATGGCACCGCCGGCGGTGCTGGGCCAGAAGCGCATACCTATGCCCCCGCCGGTCATCGCCGGCGTCGGGATCGTCACCCTGCGGGTACGTCGGCCCGGTATACTCAGTCGCCGTGAGCGCACCGTCACCCAGGAAGAGGCTCAAGCAGGCGACCGACCTCCTCGACGACTTCTACGGTCGCCCCGTGCTCTCGCCGCGCTACCCGCCGGTGGACGAACTCGTCTTCACGGTGCTCTCCCAGAACACCGCCGACGTGAACACCGAGCGCACCTTCGCGTCGCTCAAGGCGCGCTTCCCGGGGTGGACGGCGGCGCGCGATGCGTCCGCCGAGGAGATCGAGGAGGCCATCGCCCTCGGCGGCCTCGCCCACACCAAGGCACCGCGCATCAAGCGCATCCTCGAGGCGATCAGCGCGCGGACCGGTGCGCCCGAGCTGAGCGAGCTCGACGACATGACCGACGCGGAGGCGCAGGACTACCTGGTCGCGCTGCCCGGGGTCGGGCCGAAGACGGCCGCGTGCGTGCTGCTCTTCGCACTCGAGCGGCCCGTCATGCCCGTCGACACGCACGTGCACCGCATCGCGAGGCGGCTCGGCATCATCGGCGAGAAGGTGACCGCCGACCAGGCGCACCCGCTGCTCACGGAGCTCGCCGGAGCGGACGACGCGGAGCAGGTCTACGCCGTGCACGTGGACTTCGTGCGGCACGGCCGCCGCATCTGCCACGCTCGGCGGCCGGCGTGCGGGGAGTGCCCGCTGGCGCCGATGTGCCCGTCGGCCGGGCTCGCCTAGCGGCGCGCGCCCGCTTCCGCGCCCGCCCTTGGACGGCGGCAGGCTCGGCCCGGCGACGCGAGACGGCACGCTCGTGGTTGCCGAGCGGGCGCGGGGGGCAGTCTATACACCAAGCGTACGTACTCCCCGTTTGCGCGCGCCGCACATATGGACGCTCGCTGTAGGCTACGCCGCCGAGGGAGCGGGGAGGACGCAAGGGGGCGACACGTGTGGACTGCTGAGCGTGCTCTGGGCGCCACGCTTCATCTGCCGCTCGCGGCCATCGGCCGCGGGTTCTCCGCCTGATGCCCGGCCCGGGAGACTCGCACACAGATCAGGTCACGGCGGGCGGGGCCGCCGAGCCGCACCGGCCGCCCTCGTCCGGTGAGTTGCGCCGGCAGGCCGAGGAGCGCCTCGGCGGGCTCTCCGCCGCCGGAGCGTTCGCGCCCGAGGACCCGACCGCCGTCGTCCACGAGTTGCGCGTCCACCAGGTCGAGCTCGAGATGCAGAATGAGGAGCTGCGCCGCGCCCACCTCGAGCTGGAGGCGCAGCGCGCCAAGTACTTCGAGCTCTTCGACCTGGCGCCGGTGGGCTATCTCACCCTGAGCGACACGGGCATCGTCGATGAGGCGAACTTCACGGTCGCGCACCTGCTGGGCGTGGATAGGCAACAGCTCGTCGGGCGGCCGTTCAACGCCTTCATCTTCGCCGGGGACCAGGATGTGTTCTACCGGCACCAGCGGTCGCTCGCGAAGGCCGAGGCGCCGCGGACCTGCGAGCTGCGCCTGCAGCGCGCCGGCGCCGAGCCCTTCTGGGCGCACCTCGAGTCGCGGCCTCAGGGCGCCGACGACGGCTCCCCGCCGCGCCACCTCCTGACCGTCACCGATGTCCCCGAGAGAGCCTTGGCGGAGGAGAAGCTGCGCGCCAGCGAGGAGCGCTACCGCGGACTGTTCGAGGGCAATCACGCCGTCATCCTCCTCATCGATCCGCGGAGTGGAGCCATTGCAGACGCCAATCCTGCCGCCTGCGCCTGGTACGGCTGGAGTCGTGAAGAACTGTTCGCCATGCGCATCGACCAGATCGACACGCTCTCGCGGTCGGAGATCCGCGAGGAGATGGCGGCGGCGGGCGCGCGAAGGCAGGGCGTCTTCCATGTCAGGCACCGCCGCGCCGACGGCAAGATCCGCGACGTGGAGGTCTACAGCGGGCCGCTCGAGTCGCAGGGCAAGACGCTGATCTACTCCCTGATCCACGACGTCACCGCGCGCAAGCAGGTGGAGGCGGCGCTGCGCAGGAGCGAGGAGAAGTACCGCACCATCCTCCAGACGACCATGGACGGCTTCTGGGTGGTGGACGCGGGGGGGCGTTTGCTGGAGGTCAATGAGGCCTACTGCCGGATGAGCGGCTACAGCATGGAGGAACTCCTTGCCATGACCATCGGCGACGTGTCGGGCGCCGAGACCGCCGCCCAGATCGACAAGATCAGCGGACATGGCAAGGGCCGCTTCGAGTCCTGGCATCGGCGTAAGGACGGAACGGTCTTCAACGTCGAGATCAGCGTCCAGCTCCTGCCCGGCGGCGGAAGGCTCACGGCCTTCGTGCGCGACATCACGTCGCGCAAGCAGGCGGAGTCTTATCGGGAGATGAGTCGCCAGGTCCTGCAGATCCTCAGCGTGCCGGGCGATCTGCGGGAGTCCATCCATCGCGTCCTGGCGGCGGTGAAGACGAAGACCGGGTTCGACGCCGTGGGCATCCGCCTGCAGAGCGGGGACGACTACCCGTACTTCGCTCAGCAGGGCTTCTCGACGGGCTTCGTGCGGACTGAGGACACGCTGGTCGAGCGCGGCGCGGACGGCGGGCTTTGCCGCGACGCGGATGGCCACGTCAGGCTGGAATGCACCTGCGGCCTGGTCATTACCGGCGGGACCGACCCGGCCAGTCCTGTCTTCACGGCGGGGGGCAGCTTCTGGATCAACGACTCCTTCCCGCTGCTCGACCTCCCCGCTGATCAGGACCCCCGGCTGAACCCGCGCAACCGATGCATGCACGACGGCTATGCTTCCATGGCGCTGGTGCCCATACGCAGCGGCGGCAGGATCGTCGGCCTGATCCACGTGAACGACCGACGCAAAGGACGCTTCACTCTCGAGACGATCGAGCTCATGGAAGAGCTCGCTGCGCACATCGGCGCAGCGCTGATGCGCAAGCGCGCCGAGGAGGAGTTGCGCGAGACCCGGGACTACCTCGAGAGCCTCTTCAGCTACGCCAACGCGCCGATCATCGTCTGGGACGCGGAGCTGCGTATCACGCGCTTCAACCATGCCTTCGAGGAGCTCACGGGACGGTCTGCCGTCGAGGTCATCGGTGAAAGCCTCGAGCTCCTCTTTCCCGCGGACGAGCGGCGTGCCAGATCGCTCGAGCTCGTCACCCGGGCGTTGTCCGGCGAGCGCTGGCGGGTGGTCGAGATCCCCATCCTGCGCACGGACGGCGAGGTGCGCACGGTTCTGTGGAACTCGGCGACCCTGTACGCCGACGACGGCACGACGCCGGTGGCCACGATCGCCCAGGGCCAGGACATCAGCGAGCGCAAGCAGGCGGAGGAAGAGCTGGCCAGCCTGAACCAGGAACTGGAGCGCGAGACCGTGGCCCTGGCGAAGGCCAACGCCACCATTGCGCTGATCGCCGCCACGGACGAACTCACCGGCCTCGCCAGTCGGCATCACTTCTCTGAGGCCCTCGAGAAAGCGGTCTCGCTGGCGCGCCGGCACGGCAGCCCTCTGGCGCTCGTGAGCCTCGATCTTGACGGCCTCAAGCAGGTCAACGACACCTTGGGTCACGAGGTCGGCGACGAGGTGCTGGCGAGCTTCGCCGCACTCCTCGCCGCTCTGTGCCGCGCCGAGGACCTGCCGGGCCGGCTCGGCGGCGACGAGTTCAGCTTGCTGCTGCCGGGCATCGACCTGGGCGGCGCGTGCTCGGTTGCTGAGAGGGTGCTGGCTGCGGTGCGCTCCTGCGAGACGCTTGCGCAGCAAGGCGTCACGGTCAGCGCCGGAGTCGTCGCCCGGTCGCCCGACGAGCTCCCCGTCGACCTGCTGCGCCGCGCCGACGAGGCGCTGTACGCGGCCAAGCGCAGCGGCGGCGACGCCGCGGCAGCGGCGACAGGGTAGTACGTTTCCATGCAGCACCGCCGGCGGTGCCGTGCTCGACACCGCAGGGTCGCAGCCGGCACCGGCGCCGACGGCGGCAACGCCACTCGACCTCGGCACGCGGTCTGCAGCGCGGAACGGCAGGCGGCACCACAGATCTGCGAGCGGCACCGCGTGCGGCTCTGAGTGCCAAACGACTATGGCCTATGGCGGTCCGTCCGCGGTCTGCCTCCGCGGTCTGCGCAACCTCGCCCGTCTCGCGTGCGTCGACCTCTGCGGCCGAACGGTCTAGCGCCCGTCGGCCTCCGCGGCGGCAGCGGCCGCCGCCTTGGCGCACACGTTGCCCGGGTCCTCGGCCGACCCCAGCCAGCGGTCGAGCAGGCGCGTCTTCCACACGAGCAGGCAGAGCTGGCTCCACGCGAACGCGAGCCCGAGGAGCGCGAAGTACTGCCACCACGGCAGCTTCGCGAGCTCGAACAGGGTGCGCCCCAGAGGGACGGCGAGGACGACGGCCATGCAAGCGAACAGGAAGCCGACCACGGCCACCATGCGCCAGTCGTCGCGCACCACCGGGGCGCCGCCGGCCCACCACTTGTTCGGCGGCACGATCAGCAGGATGAGGAAGATCGCGGCGAAGCAGGCGAAGACGGTGAGGGCTGTCATCGCCGGCAGGTAGCCGGTCTCGGCCAGTTCCTTCTCGGTCGCGCCGGCGACGGCCGCGACGCCGTGCTCGGCCGGGATGGCCCAGATCAGGTACACGGCCGTCCCGATCCCCGCCATGAACACCACCGCCGGCGCGACGAAGCGCGCGAGCAGCTTGAACAGCCCGACCTTGGGCGTCGGTCCCGGCTGCGCCCAGAGCGCGAACGCGATCGCCGGCACCGTCGCGCCGAAGAACGAGAGCAGGGCGGACTGCCGAGGCGCGAACGGGAAACCGCCGATCCCCATGACGATGGCGATCATCGTCGCCTTGAAGAAGATGCGCACCATGAAGATGCGCAGGATGTCGTTCATGCCGTTGATGATCCGCTGGCCCTCGCGGAAGGCGTAGGGGAGCGGGGCGAAGGTGTCCTTCATGAGGATGAGGTCGCCGACGCTGCGGGCGGCCTGGCTGCCGCCCTGCATGGCGACGGCGACGTTGGCCTGCTTGAGCGCGATGACGTCGTTGACGCCGTCACCGATCATCGCGACGTAGCGCCCGCGGTCGCGCAGGGCCTCGACGAGGTCCTGCTTCTGCTCGGGCGTCACGCGGCCGAAGATGCCGGCCTCGTCGGCCTTGGCGGCGAAGTCCTCGGGCGAGAGCTCTGCGAGTTCGGCCCCGGAGACGGCGACGAGCGCGCGCTCCGCAGGCTCGGCAGCGCCGGGCGCCGCCGCGGTCGAGGCGTCGGCGGTCGCCGCGTCGCCGGCCACCATGTCGCAGTACGAGTCGACGCCCTCGCGGCGCCGCAGCGTCTGCACGCCGGCCTGTGTGGCGAGGGCGACCACCGTCTTGGGGTTGTCGCCCGAGATGATCTTGACGTCGATGCCGGCGTTCGAGAACTCCTCAAGCGTGCCGCGCACGCCGGGACGGAGCTCGTCGCTGAAACAGATGAGCGCGAGCGCCTGGAGGCCCTGGGGGAGGACGGGTGGGGCATCCGGGTCGTTCGAGAAGGCGACCGGCTCGTCGAGCCCGGCGAACATGACGACGCGCAGGCCGCGGGCGGCCCAGGCATCGGCCTGCTCGCGCCAGTCGGCGCCGGCGCCGAGCGCCGGCGCGAGCACCTCGGGCGCGCCGAGCACGTAGGTCCCGCGCGCGTCCCCGTCCGCGAAGGCGAGGCCGCTCCACTTGCGGTCGGACGAGAAGAACGCCTCGTGTGCGGCCGTCACGCGCTCCGCCGGGAGGGCGGTGCGGAGCGCCTCGATCGTCCGGTTGGCGTCGGTCGTGCTGGCGGCGAAGGCGCCGAGCAGGCGCGCTGCGCGCGCGTCGTCGGCGCCCAGCCCCGCCAGCTCCTCGAAGGTCACGACGCCCGAGGTCAGCGTCCCCGTCTTGTCGGTGCAGAGGACGTCGACGTTGCTCAGGCTCTCCACGGCGTTGAACTGCTGCACCAGCACGTCCTTGCCCAGCAGCCGGATGGCCCCGAGCGCGTAGGTGAGCGCGATGCTCAGCACGAGCCCGTTGGGGATCAGCGCCAGGATCACCGTCGACATGCGCACGCTCTCCACGAACGGGACGCCGCCGATGACGTTGCGCACCCACACCAGGACCTCGAACACGATGACCACGATGAGCAGGATGCGCACGATCTGCACGACCTGCTTCTGCAGCGGGGTGAGCTCGCGCTTGAAGACCTTGGCCTTGGCGGTGAGCTTGTTGGCGAAGCTGTCCAGGCCGACCTGGGCGGCCTCGTAGTAGCCGCCGCCCGTCATGCAGAAGCTGCCCGACATGAGCTCGTCGCCGGGGTGCTTGGTGACCAGGTCCGACTCACCGGTGAGCAGCGACTCGTCGACCTCCATGCGGCCCTCGCCGACCATCGGCCCGTCCACGACCACTTGGTCGCCGGGCTCGAGCCGCAGGACGTCGCCGAGTACGACCAGCGACGGGTCGATCTCCACCACCTGCCCGTCGCGCAGCACGTCCGCCTTGGGCCGCAGGAGGATCGCCATCTTGTCCATGACGCGCTTGGCGCGGATCTCCTGGAAGAGGCTGATGACGGTGTTGGCGCCGATCACGAACACCACGGCGAACGCGTCGAGCGGCTTGCCCAGGATCAGGAGCAGGATCCCGAGGAAATAGAAGAGGTTGTTGATGAAGTTGAAAGCGTTGTCGCGGACGATGCGACCGTAGGTGCGGCCGGCCTTGATCTCGACGTCGTTGCCCTGGCCGGCGGCGCGCCGCCGCTCGGCCTCAGCGGTGCTGAGGCCCTGGAGCCCGGGGGGGAGGCTGTCTGCGGTCGCCATGGTCAACGCACGGTATCAGCGCAGTCGCGGGCGGTCCAACGAGCGCCGCGAGGCAGAGGCGCGCCCGCCGCGGGAGCGGGCTTCCACGCGTCCCCGTTCGTCCGGCGCCTGCGATACACTTCGGGGTATGAGGGCAGCGACCACATGAGCCTGCGCATTGAGGTCGACCACGAACGGATCGGTGAGTTCTGTCGCCGAAACCACATCGACCGGCTCTCGTTCTTCGGCTCCGTGCTGCGCGATGACTTCGGCCCGGAGAGCGACGTCGACGTGCTGGTTCAGTTTGCCTCCGGGCACACCCCGAGCCTCTTCGGTCTGGTGCGCATGCAGCGCGAGCTCACCGACATCGTCGGCCGCCAGGTGGATTTCAAGACTCCGGGGTTCTTGAGTCGGTATATCAGGGACCATGTGGTGGCCGAGGCGCTGGAGGAATATGTCGCATAGCGACGACTCCGTACGGCTCCACCACATCCTCGACGCCGCGAGGAAGGCGCAGGCCATTCTGAACGGCCGGTCGCTTGAGGAGCTGGCACACGACGAGATCGGCAACCTGGCGCTCGAGCGGCTCTTGGAGATCATCGGAGAAGCGGCGAATCGCGTCGGCCCGTCGACGATGGCCGGCCTTGGCGAGCTGCCTTGGCGCGACATGATCGACATGCGCAACGTCATCATCCACGCGTACCCCGACGTGGAGCTCGAGACAGTCTGGCGCACGGTCGTCGAGGACCTGCCTTCCCTCGTCGATACGCTCGGCCGCTACTTGGAGGACGTCCAGGGCGACGTCACGTGACGAGCATGCAGTTCCGGTTTCGCGCCGACCAGCCGGACGCCGTCTGACGGCAGCGGCGGCGGCGTCAGCCCGCGGCCCCGTCCGTCATCGGGAGGGTGACGCGGAAGGCGGACCCCTCCCCCGGCGTGCTCTCCACGGCGATCGCGCCTCCGTGCGCCTGCACCAGTTCCTTGACGATGGCGAGCCCGATGCCGGCCCCGCCGGTGTCCCGGGAGCGCGACTTCTCTCCGCGCCAGAACCGCGCGAACACACGCGGCAGGTCCTCGGATGCGATCCCGATGCCCGTGTCCGTCACCTCGAGGAGCGCCGTCTCGCCGTCCTTGCGCACGACGACGCGCACCGCGCCGCCGGCATCGGTGTAGCGCAGGGCGTTCGAGAGCAGGTTCACGACGATCTGCTCGAGCCGCCTCGGGTCGCCGTCCACGATCGCCGACTCCAGGTCGGAGGAGAGGGCGATCTCCTTGTCGGCGAACGCTGCGGCGAACGCCGCCGCCTGCGACCCGGCGATCGCGGCGAGGTCGATCGGCTCCGCGTCCAGCAGCAGACCCGGCCGCTCCGCCTCGGCCAGGGCCGAGAGGTCGTCGAGGAGGCGGGCCAGGCGCAGCGCCTCGTCGTGCATCGCCGAGAGGTTGGCCTTCTCGTCGTCGAGCACGCCGTCCTGCGCGGCCTCCACGCGGGCGAGGATGCCCTGCACGGGCGTGCGCAGCTCGTGGGCCAGGTCGGCGACGCTCTCCTTGCGCAGGCCCTCTTCTTGCTGCAGTGTCTCGGCGAGGCGATTGAGGGCGTCGGCGACCGCGGCGATCTCGTCGCCGCCGCTCTCCGGGACGCGCGCGTCCAGGTCGCCGGCGATCATGGCGTCGGCGCCGGCACGGATGCTTCGCAGCGGCCGCGACAGCGTCACGGCCAGGTAGAGCGCGACCAGCACCGCGATCACCGCGGACAGCGCGCCGGCCACCAGGTGCATGCGCAGGAGCTCCTGGCGGAGCTGGATCTCCTCAACGGTGAACAGCCTGCCGTCGTCGCGGCTCACGACCACGCCGCCGATGCGCTCGTCACCCACCTTGACCGGCGCCGTCGCCGCCGCGCCCTCCTGCACCGGCGCCGACGGCGGATGCGAGAACACGAGCTTGCCGCTCGCGTCGTACAGGTCCACCGCGAGGAAGTCGATCTGGGCCAGGTGGTGCAGTTCTTCGATGCTCTGCCGAGGCCAGGCGCCGGCCTGCGAAACGACCGCCGCCACGTCGCCGAAGTGGACGGCGGAGTTGTGCAGCCGCGTGCGCGCCGAGGTCTCGAGGTGGGACGAGAGGCTGACGCTCGAGTAGATGGTGGTCACGAGCGTGCCCAGCAGTGCAACGGCGACGAATGCGATGAGCAGGCGGCCGCGAAGGCCTCCGCGCCGGCGGCCTGCGCTCACAGCTTCGCCAGCCGGTAGCCGACGCCGGTGACCGTCTCCACGAAGCGCGGCTTGGACGGGTCGGGCTCGATCTTCTTGCGCAGATTCTTGACGTGCACGTCGATGGTCCGCTCGTAGCCCTCGAAGTCGTAGCCCTGCACGCGGTTCACGAGCTCGAAGCGGGAGTAGGCGCGTCCGGGGTACCTCGCCAGCGCCAGCAGCAGTTTGTACTCGTTGGGCGTGAGGTCCACCGGCTCTCCGTCACGCAGGACGGCTCGCTTGACCGTGTCGATCTCGAGGCGCCCCTCGTCGAAGCGAAGGATCTCCACGAGGGGCGTCTCCACGCCTCTGGTCCTGCGCAGGACGGCGCGTACGCGCGCCACCAGCTCGCGCGGGCTGAACGGCTTCACCAGGTAGTCGTCGGCGCCGGCGACGAGTCCGCCGACCCGCTCCTCTTCGCTCGCCTTGGCGGTGAGCATCACGATGGGCACGTCCGAGCGGCTGCGCACCTCTTGGCAGATCTCCTCGCCGGACACGTCCGGCAGCATGAGGTCGAGGATGATGAGGTCGGGGTTGCGCCGCTCCGCGAGCGCCAGGCCCTCGCGGCCGTTCGCGGCCACGTACACCGTGAAGCCGTCCTTCTCCAGGTACGCCTTGACGACGTCCCGCACGGACTCCTCGTCGTCGATCACCACGATCTTGCCGGACTCGCTCACGGGTCTCCTCCGGGTAGCGGCGCCACACGCGCCAACATACCCCGAAGGCGGCGCGGCGAACGGGCGCCCGTGCTCAGAGGCCCTTCAGCGACTCGGCCGCCTTGGCGCCCGCGCTCGAGCCGGGATCGATGGACGCCGCCTTCTCGTACGCGGCCTTGGCTTGCGCCAGCAGAGAATCGGCCTCGGCCGTCTGCCCGCCTTCCCGGGCCACCTGCGCGGCGGTCTCCAGGTACACGCCCTTGTTGAGGTGGGCCGTCTGGAAGTCCGGGCTCCGGGCCAGAACCTCGTTCACCCGGTTCAGCGCGCCGTCCGTGTCACCCGAGTAGAAGAGCGAGGTCGCGTAGTCCGTGCCCACGTTGGGGTCGGTGGCCTGTTGCTTCCAGGCCGCCGCATAGACCTTGGCGGCGGCGGCGAAGTGCTGCACGCCGGCGTTCTGGTCGTCGTCCTGGAAGGCCTGGGCGCCCTTGTCGTAGAGCCCGTTGGCGCGCTGGACGAGCTCGGCGAACGAGCCCGATGTATCGGCAGTGATCGAACTCGTCGTCTGGCCGCCGGACGGCGCACCGTCCGCGGCGTCCGACGGGGTTCGAGCGAAGGCGAACACGGCGATGACGACCACGGCCGCCACTGCCGCGAAGCTCATCCAGATAACCGTGGGGGAGATGTGCCTGGGTCCGCCTGTGCGGGCAGCGCGAGCCGGCTCTGATCGTTCCGGCTGCGGTCGCGTCTTCGGCGGTCGCGGCGGCGACTTCCGCGCCGGCCTCTTCCCGCGGGAGCCGGTCGTGCGCGCCGCCGGGCTTCGCGCGGGCCCGGTCTCGTCCCGGAGGTCCGCCTGGCCGGCGACGGTGCGGACCGGATCGAGGCTCGTTCCGCAGTCCGGGCAGAAGCGCGCCTCTTCGGCGTCAGACCCACAGTGTGGACAGAACATGCACTCCTCCGATGGTGCGGTTGGCGCCCGGAGTGTCGGGCACGGGCATGAAGAGGATGTGAAGGCCGCGGCCGGCTTGCTGCCTGCGGGTCGCCCGTCTACACGGCTTCTTCATCCCGCCTCTCTACGATGCGCCCACTGTCTATCCAGGCGGCCGGCGTGGACTCCGGCCACTCACAGGAGGAAGGCCCTTGTCACGGAAGCAGAACACCACGACGGCGCGCGACGAGAAGCGGGCTCAGTTCGAGCAGCCCAAGAGCCGCGCGGCGCTTCATCTCACGCTCGCCGGCATCGCGCTCGTGGCCCTGATCGCGGTCGCCGCTCTGGTCGTGCTGAACCGCGGTGGCGCAGAGACGGCCACGGCCACGGCTGCCGCGCCCGGCGGCGACGTCGTCATCCCGCTCACCCAGGTCGAGGACGGCAAGGCGCACTTCTACAGCTTCGACGCCGGCGGCACGACCGTGAAGTACTTCGTGCTCGCCGACAAGAAGGGCGAGGTCCGCGCCGCCCTCGACGCCTGCGAGGTGTGCTTCGCGCAGAAGAAGGGCTATCAGCAGGAGGGCGACAGCATGGTGTGCAACAACTGCGGCCAGGTGTTCCCCAGCGACCAGATCAACGTCGTCACCGGCGGCTGCAACCCGATCCCGCTCGACAAGACCATCTCCGGCGGCCAGCTGACGATCACCACCGACAGCCTCACCCAGGGCGCGCAGTACTTCTGATTGTCCCGAAGCGCACCGAGGTCTGACCCATGAGACTGCACACCGTCGCCTTCAGCAATCTGCGGCGCCGCAAGTCACGGGCGGCGTTCCTGGTCGCCGGGCTGCTCGTCGGGGTCGGCACCGTGGTCGCGCTGCTCACGCTCAGCCAGGCGCTGACCGTGCAGGCACAGAACAACCTGGAGACGTACGGCGCCAACATCATCGTCGCGCCGCGGACGGACGGGCTCTCGCTGACCTACGGCGGGGTGACTGTGGCCGGCGTCTCTGTCGGCGCGGAGGACATCCGGCAGTCCGACCTGGCGCGCATCGCGACGATCGCCAACCGCAGGAACATCGCCACCATCGCCCCTGAGCTCCTCGGCGCCGTCAGCGTCGGGGGTCGGCCGGGTCTGCTGATGGGCGTGCAGCCCGAGAACGAGTTCGACCTCAAGAAGTGGTGGAGCGTGGACGGGCGGCCGCCGCGGAACGGCCCCGAGCTCGTGGCCGGCTCGGCGGCCGCCGCCGCCCTCAAGCTTCGCACGGGCGCCACCGTCAGCGTGGACGGCCGGCCGTTCACCGTCACCGGCATCCTGCGTCCGACCGGCTCACAGGACGACGACCTGCTGATCACCGAGCTCGCCACCGCGCAGGGCGTGCTCGACAAGCCGGGCAGGGTCTCGATGATCCAGATCGCCGCCCTCTGCAGCGACTGCCCGGTGGAGAAGATCGTCGCCCAGCTCGGCGGCGTGCTGCCCGGCACCAGGGTCACCGCCATGCAGGACAAGGTCAAGAACCGCATGCACGCCATCGACCAGTTCCGCGCTTTCAGCTGGCTCGTGGCCGGCGTGATCATCGGCATCGAGGCGCTGGTCGTGTTCGTCACCATGATGGGCTCGGTCAACGAGCGGACGCGTGAGATCGGCATCTTCCGCGCGCTCGGCTTCCGGCGGCTGCACGTGACCGGCCTGATCCTCATCGAGGCGGCCGTCGCGAGTCTGCTCGCCGGCGCGCTCGGCTACCTCGCCGGCATGGGCGTCAGCTACGCCCTGCTGCCGCTGCTGGCCGGCGACGGCGTGTCGGTGACGTGGGCGCCGGCGCTCGCCCTCGGGGCCGTCGGCCTCGCCGTCCTCGTCGGCGCCGTCGCCTCGCTCTACCCGGCGCTCCGCGCCAGCCGCATGGACCCGACCGTCGCCCTGCGGGCGCTCTGAGGCCCCGATGACGCTGCTCACCGTCGCGCTGAACAACCTGCGCCGCCGCAAGGGCCGCGCCGCGTTCCTGGTCGCCGGCCTCCTCATCGGCGTCGGGACTGTGGTCGCGCTCCTCTCGGTCACCCAGTCCATGACCGCGGAGACCAAGACCAACCTCGAGAGCTTCGGCGCCAACATCGTCGTCACGCCGCGCACCAAGGACGTGACCCTCAGCTACGGCGGCATCACTGCCGGCGGGGTCTCGGTGGGACGGCAGTCGCTGTCCCAGGCCGACGTCGCCAGCATCGGCTCCATCCCGAGCCGCGCCGACATCTCGGCGGTCGCGCCGCAGCTGGTCGGCGCCGTGCAGGTCAAGGGCCGGCGCGTCTTGCTGCTCGGCGTGCGGCCGGAGCAGCAGTTCAAGCTCAAGCGCTGGTGGTCGGTCGGGTCCGGGCATGCGCCGGCCAACGACCACGAGCTCATCGCCGGCTCGGCCGCGGCGCGGACGCTCGGCCTCGCCATGGGCGACTACGTGCGTCTCGGCGGGCGCCGGTTCACGGTGACCGGCGTCCTGGGCGAGACGGGCTCCCAGGACGACAGCCTGCTCATCGTCGACCTCGGCGCCGCCCAGCAGGTCCTGCGCCGGCCGGGCCAGGTGACGCTGGTCGAGATCGCGGCGCTCTACGCCGGCGCGCCCGTGGACAGGATCGCCGCCGAGATCGGCGCCGCGCTGCCCCAGGCCGAGGTCACGGCGATGCAGGAGGCGGTCAAGAGCCGTCAGCACGCCGTCGATCAGTTCCGCCGCTTCAGCTACGCGATCGTCGGGGTGGTCATCGCCATCGAAGCGCTCGTGGTGTTCCTCACCGTGATGGGTTCGGTCAGCGAGCGCACGCGCGAGATCGGCGTGTTCCGCGCCATCGGGTTCCGCCGGGTCCACATCACGCGACTGATCCTCATCGAGGCGGTGCTCGCCAGCGCCGTCGCCGGCGTGCTCGGCTACGCGGCGGGCATGGCGGTCACGTACGCGGCGCTGCCGCTGATCGCCCAGGGCGCCGAGGTGGCGTGGGCGCCTTTGCTCGGCCTCGTCGCCGTCATCCTGGCCGTCGCCATCGGCGGCCTGGCATCACTGTATCCGGCGCTGCGCGCCGGCAAGATGGATCCCACCGAGGCGCTCCGCGCGCTGTGACGCGCGAGTCCCCTGCAAGGAGAGAGAGCATGGCTGTCGTCATCAGCGAGACCGACCAGGAGACCCGGCCGCGGGAAGTCGCGCCGGCGGCCCCGTCCGGGCAGGACGAGCGGGCCGCGCGCTTCATCGACGTGCGCGGCCTGCAGAAGACCTTCGAGGGCGACGGAGCGCCCGTGCACGCCCTCCGTGGCCTCGACCTCGTTGCCCCCGAGGGGTCGTTCCTCGGCGTGATGGGGCAGTCCGGGTCGGGCAAGAGCACCTTTCTCGCCATGCTCGGCGGCCTCAGCCACCCGACCGGCGGATCGATCGCCGTCGACGGCATCGATCTGTATGCGCTCCCGGGCGAGCGGCTGGCCGACTTCCGCCGCGAGTACCTCGGCTTCGTCTTCCAGTCGTTCAACCTCGTGCCGTACCTGACGGCGCTCGAGAATGTCACCTTGCCGCTGGCGGTCAAGAAGATGCCGTCGGCGGACAAGCGCTCCCGGGCGCTCGAGGTGCTGGAGCGCGTGGGGCTGGCCGACCGTGCCGGCCACCTGCCGGGCAAGCTCTCGGGCGGCGAGCAGGAGCGCGTCGCCATCGCCCGGGCGCTCGTCAACGAGCCGCCGCTCATCCTCGCGGACGAGCCCACCGGCGCGCTGGACAGCGAGACGACGGTGGAGATCATGGACCTCTTCGCCGCTCTCCACCGCGAGGGCAACACGATCGTGATGGTGACGCACAACCCGGAGATCCAGCCGTTCTTCGACCGCACGATCGTCCTGCGCGACGGCCGGCTGGACTGCGAGCTGCCGGCCTGCCCGGTCGACACTCCGGTCTGATCCGGACGTCGCACCGGCGGCGCGCGCTTGCCGGTTGGGCTACACTACGAGCGTGATGAAGGGGCAGTTCACACAGGTACGCCGCACCGGCGCGGCGCGCGCCGCGCTGGTCCTCGCGGCCGCCGCGCTGTCCCTGCTCATCCTCCTGCCGACGGCTCCTGCCGTGGCCGGCGTCGACGACTGGCGGCACACGTGGGAGGTCGTCCAGCTCGTCGAGGTGCTGCAGGAGCGGGCCATTCCGCCGAACGGCGCCATGGTCTACTACCTGGGCGACTCCATCGCCCGCGAGTCCACCGTGAACGACGGTTCGTGGACCGACATGCTCGGCAGGAAGACGGCGCGAGCCGGCAAGGTCCGGGCGTTCGGCTACACCGTGGCCGGGCACAACCAGACCTTCGGGATGGACAGCAAGATCGTCGAGGGGCTGCCGGCGACCCGCCTGCCCGAGCAGCCCAGGGGCATCCTGCTCATCGGCGTCGGCATCAGCCGCTTCATCGGCCCGCCCACACCGCAGGCGCCCATCTCGCTCGACCCGCCGCCTGGCGATCTGCCCGAGCTCAGCCCGTGGGAGCAGCACCACTACGACGGGCGCGCACCGCTCTCGTCCACGCGCAAGCGCGAGCTGGTACAGCGCTGGATGGACCGTCGCTGGGCGGGCTTCAGGGCCAACAAGGCAGCCAACCTCGACGCCATCGGTCGTCTCATCGTCGCCGCCAAGGCCAAGGGTCTGCGTCCGGTGCTCATGGACCTGCCGCTCAACGTCGCCGTCGTCGGCGGCGGCCTGGACAAGCCGCGCACCCAGATCCGGGAGGGCTGCGCCGCCCTCGCCCGCAGGCACGGCATCAAGTACGTGCAGTTCACTCGGGCCATCGGTCTTCCCAGCTCGGACTACTGGGACCTCCACCACCTGCTCAGGCCCGGCTACAGGCGCTGGCAGGCGCGTCTCTCAGACGAACTCGTGAAGATGCTCCCGGCGAAGGCTGCCGGGTCCGGGTCTCCCGACAGGCTCTAGCTCGTCCCCCGCGGCCGGCGCCGCATCACTGCCTTGGGTTGCGGCGCTCACTGCGGGGAACAAGCTGCCCATGACCTCGCAGCGCATCATCCGCACGTACTACGGCATCGCCGCGACGACCACTCTCGCACAGGCGCTGATCTGGGGTGTCAACACCCTGTTTCTGCTCTCGGTGGGCTTCGACATCTTCGAGGTGATGCTGATCAACGCCGCCTACACCGTGGCGCAGGTGATCTTCGAGGTGCCGACCGGGGTGGTCGCGGACACGGTCGGCCGCCGCGTCTCCTACCTGCTCGCCGTGGCCACGATCCTCATCTCGACGCTGCTCTACGTCGGGTTCGGGCTCGCCGGGTACGGCCTGTGGCCCTTCGCCGCGGCCTCGGCGCTGCTCGGGCTCGGCTACACCTTCTACACCGGCGCCGTCGATGCGTGGATGGTCGACGCGCTGCACTCCGTCGGGTACGAGGGGCGCCTGGAGCCGATCTTCGCCCGCTACGGGATCGTGTTCGGCATCTTCATGCTGATCGGCACCACGCTGGGCGGCTTTCTCGGTCAGCTCGACCTCTGGATCCCCTACGTCGTGCGGGCGGTCGTGCTGGTGCCCGCGTTCCTGCTCGGCCTCCTCGTGATGCGCGATCTCGGGTTCAAGGCTCGCGCGCTCACCGTGGGCAGCTTCGGGCGCGAGACGCGGCGCATCGCCAAGGAGGGCGTCACCTACGGCCTCAGCGACCGGGTGGTCCGCTTCATCATGTTCGCGTCGCTGATCCAGGGCGTCTTCTTCATGTACGGCTTCTACTCGTGGCAGAAGTACTTCCTCGACCTGCTCGGCAGCGATCTGGTCTGGGTCACCGGAGTGATCGCCGCGCTGGTCGGGCTCACGCAGATCTTCGGCAACCTGCTGGTCGGACGCATCACCGCATGGGTGCCCGACCGCGGCCTCATCCTCATGGTCTGCAGCGGAGTGACGACGGTGACCATCGTCGGGGCCGCGCTGATCCAGGACTTCTGGGTCGCGGTGCCGCTCTACCTCGTCGCGACGATCGCGTTCGGCATCTCGCTGCCGGTCAAGCAGGGCTGGCTGAACGCGCGCATCCCGTCGCAGCAGCGCGCGACCATCATCTCCCTGGACGCGCTGTTCGGCGACGGCGGCTCCACCGCCGGCCAGGTCGGGCTCGGCTGGCTCTCGCAGACGATCTCGATCCCGTTCGCGTGGCTGGTCGGCGGCCTGGTGCAGGGCGTGAGCGTCCCGCTGCTCGCCGTGGCGCGCAAGGCTGAGAAGGCGGATCCGGCGGAGAGGCTCGTGGGCATGCGGGCGGCCGAGCCCGGCCTCACAGCGGAGACGCCCGGCTGCTTCGGCCCCGAGCCGGCGGCCACGTGCGTCCCGGGCGACGGGCCGGCCGCCGGTTCCGGCGGCGAGCGCGTCGCCTGAGCGGAGGTCAGGAGGCCGACGCGGGCGGCGCGTTCGCCTCCGGCTCCGCCGCCGGCTTCTTGCTCTTGCCGCCGGGCAGGAAGCAGCTCATCACGAAGCCGAACAGCCCGAGCACGCCGATCGCGATCAGCGCGTTCTGCAGGCCCTTGTTGCGCGCTTCCTGGTTGAACTGGACGAACTTCTCCGCCAGCGGCGCCGGCTCGTTCTTGCTCTTGAGGTAGGCGGCGACCTGTGCGTTGCTCACCGTCTGCGCGTCCTTGCGCAGGTCGTGGATGACCACGGCCTTCTCGCTCTGCGGGATGCCGTTGAACTGCTGCACCGCGCCGCTGAACGTCGCGATCAGCGTGCTCATCAGCACGGCGCCGGCCACAGCCGTGCCGAACGCTCCGCCGAGGTTGCTCATCGCCCGTGACAGGCCGGAGATCTCGCTCTGCTCCTTCGCCGGCACCGCGCCCTGGGTGATGTTCATCAAGGGCGCGTTGATCAGCCCGATGCCGATGCCGGAGACGATCATGCCGGGCAGGAAGGCCCACTGCTCGGCGGTAGCCTTGAGCTCCATCGCCACCAGCAGGATGCCGGCCACGAACACCAGCATGCCGATCTGCACGATGAGCTTGGGCGCCACGATCTGAGTCAGCTTGCTGACCCGCGTGGCCACGATGATGATCATGACCGTCATCGGCAGGATCAGCAGGCCGCTGTGGAAGGCGGTGTAGCCGAGCGCCATCTGCATGAACACCGGGCCGACGAAGAGGAAGCCCGCCTGCATGAACATGAAGGCGATGATGGCGAGCAGGCCGAACAGCACGGCGCGGTTCTTCAGCATGGTGATGTTGAGCAGCGCGTCCTTGCCGGCGCGCAGCATGTGTCGCTCCCAGAGCGCGAACAGCAGGAGCACGACGACGCCGGCGACGACGAACGGGATGACCGGCGAGATGCCGTCCTCCGGGATCAGCGTGCGGCCCCAGCCGACCACGGGCACGCGTGCGGCGGTCCACCCGTACTTGCTCGCCTGCAGTACGCCGAGCACGACGAGCGCCAGCCCGAGCGCGGAGAGGAAGGCGCCGAGGTAGTCGAGTCGCGCCTTCGGCCGCGGCTGCTTGGGCACCTTGATGCGCGTGGAGAGGAGGAGCGTGGCGATGACGACGCAGACCTCCAGCAGGAACGAGACGCGCCAGGTGGCGTAGGTGGTGAGGAAGCCGCAGATGAGCGGCCCCAGAGCGGCGCCCATCGCGGCCATGGCGCCGACGGCGGCGAACGCCGCGACGCGCTGCTTGCCGGCCGGGTAGATCGTGCCGACGATGGCGAAGATCGCCGGGATCATCAGCGCCGAGCCCAGGCCTTCGAGCAGCGACCAGCCGAAGATCATCATCGGCAAGCCCATACTGAAGGCGGTGATCAGCGCGCCGACGCCGTACATGGAGATGCCGAGCGTGAACGTCGTGCGGCGGCCCCACACGTCGCCGAGCTTGCCGCCGATGAGCATGAACGACGCCATCACGAGCGAATACAGGACGAGCGCGGACTGCACGCCGGAGACCGTGGTGTCCAGGCTCTTGACCACTGAGGTCACCGCCACGTTCATCGCCGTCGTGTCGTAGGCGTTGATGAACTGCGCCATGCACAGCGCGACGAGGATCAGTTTGAGCGGCAGTGCGGTCGCGCCCGCAGCCGGCTTGGTCACGGCCGCAGCCGAGCCTGATGTTGACGCCATGTGTCCCTCCATCTCCCTGCTCTTTCCCGGCCCCTCGCTCTTCTGTGTACAACAATCGACAGCCGTAACCCTGTTCTTGACCCCGGAAAGTACTGAGAAGGTCGTTGGGGCCGACGAAGAGACCGCGACCGCCGTGGCCGGAGGCTCGACGGCGCCGCCGCTGCACCGCGCTACCTGTCGGCGTCCTGAGGCTCGTCGGGTTCCGGTTCGTGCTCGTCGGGTCCTGGTTCGACTGCTGCCCGCGCGGCCGCCGCGCCCTTCGCCGCCTTGCGCGCGGCGATCTCGGCTTTCGCCGCGCGCCGCCGCCGCTGGTCGGCGATCAGCGCGTGCGCCAGCGTCACCTCGAACACGCCGACGAGGCCGCCCACGACGATGGTGGAGCCGATGTCCAGCGGCAGCTGGATCCAGGGATGCGCGTACCAGGCGAAGTGTTCGAGCCAGGAGGAGAGCTCCTCGTCCAGCGTCGTGGGGATGAGCACGGTGACGATCACGAGGAGACCGTGGCGTGCCGTCAGGCCGGCCGAGCGCCTGAGGCCGGCCCAGACGCCGAGTCCCTCGATCACGATCACGGGGCCGACGACGGCGAAGAGGACCATGAGCGCGAAGCCTGGCAGCAGGAACAGGATCAGGCCCACCACGGTCAGCACGGCCGTCAGGATGCTGGCGAGGATCAGACGCATCGTCGGCAGTCCCCGCAGGATGTCGGTGAGGGGGAGGTCCTCCTCGCCCTTCTGGTCGACGGCGACGATGCGGTCGATGACGCCGGCGAAGAAGACCAGGCTGAGCACGGTGCCGGCGACGCTGAGCGCCGTGCCGGACGTCCACAGGAACAGGCTGAGCACGTCTGACTGCTCGGCGAAGTCGGTGGCCGCCATGGTCGCGAGGGAGACGACGAGGTCGATGGGCGCGAACACGAGGACGGCCGCGGCCACGATCCGCCAGAACGAGCGACGGTAGGTGCCCAGGCCCGTGACGACGACGCTCGAGATGCGCGCCCGCGCCGTGCGCTCCGCTCCTCTGCTCCCGTCGCTCTCCATAGCTCTCCCAGTTCGCCGCGAGGCGCTCTGAGCCTCGCCGACGCGGGGCCATGATACAGTCCGCCGCATGAGCGCTGACGCCGGACTGGGTGGGGTCCCCGGCGCGGGCGCGCCGGCTCCCGAGCCGGCGGCCGGCCCGCCACAGGCGCCCGCGGAGCCTGGATCCCCGGTCGCCCCGGCGCTTTCGTCGCCTCCGCTCGACAAGCATCGCAACTGGGCCGTCGCGGCCGCCGCCCGCGGGCTCGCCCTCTTCATCGGTGGCTTCACGCTGGTCGGCGTCTACGCGTCGTGGCGTCACGAGACCCTCGACTTCAACATCTGGTGGGTGGCGCTGCCGCTCGGCGGCTGGATCGCCCACGTCGGTCTGCTCGCCCTGTTCGGCGTCGTGCTGCTCGCCTACACCGTCGCGCCGCGCATGCGCCCCTGGCGGCGGTGGACGACCATCGCCCTGGTGCTCATCTTCGCCGCCGTCACCGCCTGGAACGGGGTGGACTTCTACCTCGCCTGGCGCGCCGGCGAGCTGCGGCCGGGCCTGCCGGTCCCGCTCTCCTTCGTCATCTGCGCCCTGCTGGTCTTCATCGCCTGGGCCGCGCTGCGGCCGCCGGCGCCGAAGCGCCGGCGGCTCCTCGCGGCCGCCGTGCTCGTCGCCACTGCCGCGGCCTGCGTGCTCCTCTTCCCGGTCGCCCAGGTCTTCTTCTTCGGCGGCTCGGACTACCGCCGGCCCGCGGACGCCGTCGTCGTCTTCGGCGCCCAGGTCCACGAGGATGGGCAGGCCTCCACCTCACTGCGCGACCGCATGGCGACGGCGGTCGAGCTGTACGAGCAGGGGCTGGTCGAGCGCGTGATCGTCTCCGGCGGCGTGGGGGACAGCGGCTTCAACGAGGCGCTCGTGATGCGCGACATGGCCGTGGAGGCCGGAGTGCCGAAGAAGCGCGTGGTGGTCGACTCGAATGGGGTCAGCACCAACGCGACCGTCGCCGACACGGTGCCGTTCTTTGGCGCCGAGGGCTGGACGCGGATCCTCGCCGTCAGCCAGTACTACCACCTGCCGCGCATCAAGCTGGCCTACCAGCGCGCGGGCGTGAATGTCTTCACGGTGCCGGCGGGGACGTCTTCGCCCATCCCGCAGACGCCGCGGTTCGTGGTGCGCGAGATCCCCGCCTTCTGGGTCTACTACCTGGAGGCGGTCTTCCGCTGACGGGCGGCCGGCGCGCACGGCGGAGCGGCGGGCGCCCTCACTCGCCGAGCTCCCAGGTGGCCGAGCGCGGCAGCGATCCTTCGACCGGCGTGCAGACGAAGCGGATGGGAGCGGCCGCCCCGACCGAGAAGGCGAGCGCCGTGACGAAGGTCTCACCGGGCGCCGCGGTGGCGCCGAGCAGGTCGTCGCCCGCGAGCTGCGCCACCGTCAGGGTGTCGTCCTCGGCGACCAGGATGAAGGAGGCGGCCTTCTCGAAAGGCAGGGGGATCTCCGCCGTGCCCTCGGCGCCCTCGGGCGTGACGCTCAGCTCGAGGGTGACGAGGCGCTCTCCGGCCGCGGGGGTCACGCCGGCCAGGGTGGCGCCCGGATCCTCGTAGTCGCGCGCGGTCACGCGGACCACGGCCCCGTCTGGTGTCTGAAAGCGCACGGTGTCGCCCATGCCGACGAGCGGCGGAGTGGTGGAGACGGGCTTCGGCGACCGCGTCGCCTCCGCCGTGGCCGCGGCATCCGGGGTGGCCGTCGCCTGCGGTCCAGCCTGCTCGTCCGTCGTCCCACCGCCGCAGCCGCGCACGAGCAGCGCGATCACGACGATCACGGCGACGAGGACGGCGATGGCGGCGGCGAGGCGGATGTGCCCCTTGCGCCGTCGCCGGCGGCGCTCTTCGGCTCGGTCCACGATGCTCCTGACGGACGGGTGACGCGATTGTACCGCGCCGGCCGGGATCGTCGGCCCGGCCGGCAGATCGTAGAAGCGAGAGGGGCGGGCCCGAGGGCCCGCCCCTCTCGGCGGTTCAGCAGTCTGCCGTCTGCGCGTCTACCGCAGGAGGCACCCGTTGGATTGCAGGTACGCCTGCCACTCGGCCTCGCTGGGCTCGCCGCACTTGCGCAGGAGCTTCTCCCACTCGTTGTCGACCCAGGCCTCGAGATTGAGCAGCGACTCCTCGTTGCCGGGCTTGAACAGGTGGGCGAACCGGCCCTGGCGCTTGAGCCACGGGATCAGGGGCTTCTTGTGGTGCGGCCGGTACGTCAGGCGATACTCGCCGTCCACGACCTCGAAGAGCGGCCAGTAGCAGGTCTCCACGGCCTCGCGGGCGAGGTCGATGGTCTCCGCACCGTCCGCGCGCCAGCCGCGGGGGCAGGGCGCCAGCACGTTGATGAACGTGGCGCCCGGCGTGTCCAGCGCCTTCGCCGACTTGCGCACCAGATCGCGCGGGTCGTGCGGCGAGGCCTGTGCCACGTAGCCGAGCTCGTGGGCGATCATGATGTCGGTCAGGTTCTTGCGGTTCTGGATCTTGCCCGACTGGGCCTTGCCCACCGGGCTGGTGGTGGTCCAGGCGCCCTGCGGCGTCGCGCCGGAGCGCTGGAACCCGGTGTTCATGTAGGCGCCGTTGTCGTAGCAGACGTAGAGCATCTGGTGGCCGCGCTCCATGGCGCCGGAGAGCGACTGCAGACCGATGTCGTAGGTGCCGCCGTCGCCGCCGAAGGCGATGAACTTGGTGTCCTCCTCGACGAGACCCTTCTTCTTGAGGGCGCGGTACGCGGTCTCGACGCCGGAGAGCGTCGCGGCCGAGTTCTCGAAGGCGGTGTGGATGTAGCTGCCCTTCCACGAGGTGTAGGGGTAGATGGTGGTGCTCACCTCGAGGCAGCCGGTGGCCGCCGAGACGACGACCGGGTCTTCCGTGCCCATCAGGATCTGGCGCACGGCGATCGGGGCTCCGCAGCCGGCGCACATGCGGTGACCGCCGGCCAGCTCACTGCCCTTGGCGACGAGCTCGCGCCACTTGGTGCGTGCGTCCTCGAAGTGGTTGGTGTCCTTGAGCGCGTCCACCGGACATACGTCCACGCACTCGTGGCACAGGATGCAGCGGCTCTCGTCGACCCTGAACGAGGCGAGTTCGCGCTCGTTGAAGGTGAGCGAGCCGGTGGGGCAGGACGTGACGCAGCGGCCGCAGCTGATGCAGTCGGCGAGTTGCAGCGCGTCGCTGTAGGGGGTGTCGACGTTGATCGTGAAGCCCCGGCCCGTGAAGTCGTAGCAGGCCGGGCCGGCGACGTCGCGACACACGCGCACGCACTTGCCGCAGGCGATGCAGCGGCTCATGTCGCGGCGGATGAAGGGGTGCTCGTACTGGGGCTCGACCTGGCGCACCAGGTTCCCCTTCACGACGAGGTCGTTGTCGGTGACGTCGTACTCGACGCCGAGCTTCTGGAGGTCGCAGGCGCCGTTGCTCGGGCACTCGCACTGCAGGCAGCGTGAGGCCTCCGCGCGGGCGGCGGCGAGGCTGTAGCCCTTTTCGACCTCGAGGTCGGTGGCCGTGAGGCGCTTCTGCTTGCCGACCTTGGGCATGGTGGCGCGAGCCGCAGACTCGGCGCTCGCGCCCATCTTGAGCCACACGGGGCTGCGCTCGGCGAGACGCTCGCCGAGCTCGCCGAGCTGTGCCTCGTCCTTGAGCTGATCGAGGTACGGCAGGCCGTTGAACACGGCGAGGCGTGCCTCGAGGTCTTCGAGGTCCTCGCCACGCAGCCAGGCGTCGACGGCGAGCGCCGAGCGCTTGCCGCCGGCGACCGCGTGGATGACGGACCGGGAACCCGTGATGGCGTCGCCGGCGGCGAACACGCCCTCTTCGGGCGTGCGCCCGGTGTAGTAGTTGGCGATGAGCCGGGAGTCGGCCAGCGGCAGGTAGTCGGCGCTGTCGCCGAGCCTGGGCGCGTAGCCGGTCGCCATGACGACGGTCGTCGCGGCGAGCTCGAAGCGCGAGCCGCGGACCTCCTTGCGGCGGCCCTTCTCGCGCACGACGCGGACGCACTCGACGCCCTGCGCCTTGCCGCCCTTGGTCTTGACCTTCTTGGTCAGGGCGCCGAACTCGACCTTGACGCCCTCCTCGAGGGCGGCGGCGAGGTCGCGCGCGCCGACCGGGATGTCGTCGGCCTCGTGCTGGGCGACCACGACGACGTCCTTGGCGCCCTTGCGGCGCGCCGTGCGGGCGACGTCGAAGGCGGTGACACCGTCGCCGATCACGACGACCTTCTGCGTGAACTTGACGGCCCGACCCTCGCGCACGCGCTTGAGCAGCTCGAGGCCGTTCAGGGCCGCGTCGTCGCCGGGGATGACGTGCTTCGACTCCTCCCAGTTGCCGACGCTGATGATCACCGCGTCGAACCCGGCGTCGAAGAGCCCGTCGGGGTCGACCTCGTAGCCCAGTTCGGACTCGCCGATGAAGCGGACGCCGGCCTCCCAGAGGGGCTCGAGCTCCTTCTCCACGACCTTCCCGGGCAGCCGGAACTCGGGGATGCTGTAGCGCAGCGTCCCGCCCGGCTCCTCGTTGGCGTCGTACATGGTGACCTCGTGACCGCCCTGCGTGAGGAACCACGCGGCGGCGAGGCCGGCCGGGCCCGCGCCGATGACGGCGACCCGCCGGCCGGTCGGCACGCCCGGCACCAGCAGCGTGTTGCTGTGGTCGGCGGCCGCCCGGTGCAGGGCGCAGATGGCGATGGGTTCGTCGACGTCGCCGCGGCGGCAGACGGGCTCGCAGTAGCGCGGGCACACGCGCCCGAGGATGCCGGGGAACGGCAGGTCCTCGCGCACGATGCTCGCCGCGCCGCCGGCGTCGCCGGAGGCCAGCGCCGCCATGTAGGCCGGGATGTCGATGTGCGTGGGGCACGCGTGCGAGCACGGGGCCTCACAGTAGGCGTTGTGGTCCGAGAGGTACATCTTGAGGTAGCTCTCGCGGCGCGCGCGGACGCGCTTGGTGTTCGTCTTGACGACCTGGCCGTCCTTGACCCACGTGGTGCAGGCCGCCTGGAGCTTGTCGAGGCCTTCGACCTCGACCATGCACAGGCGGCAGGCGCCCCACGCGGCCATGCCCTCCTGGTGGCAGAGCGCGGGGATGTCGATCCCTTCGCGCCGCGCCACATCGAGCACGGTCTCGCCCTCGCGGGCGGTGAGCTGGCGGCCGTCGACGGTGAGCTGGACGGCAGCCTTGGTACGCGGGCTCATTGCTGCCTCCCCTCGACCAGCGCCGGTTGCGCGTCGACGACGGGAATGGCGTCGAACTTGCACACCTGACGGCAGGTATCGCACTTGATGCAGAGCTTCTGGTCGATCACGTGGAGCTGCTTCTTCTCGCCGCTGATCGCCTGCGTGGGGCAGGCCCCGAGGCAGACGTGGCAGCCGGTGCAGGCGTCCTCGTCGATGACGTACTTGATGAGCGGCCGGCACACCTTGGCCGGGCAGCGCTTCTCGACCACGTGGGCCATGACCTCGTCGCGGAAGTACCGTAGCGTGGTCAGGACCGGGTTGGGGGCGCTGCCGCCGAGCTGGCACAGCGACCCTTCGATGATGTCGTCGCTGAGCTGCTCGAGCAGCTCGACGTCGTGCTCCGTGCCCATGCCGGCGGAGATGCGCTCGAGGATCTCGAGCACGCGCTGCGTGCCGACGCGGCAGGGTACGCACTTGCCGCAGCTCTCCTGGGCGGTGAACTCGAAGAAGAACTTGGCGAAGTCGACCATGCAGGTCTCGTTGTCGACGACGACCATGCCGCCGGAGCCCATCATGGAGCCGTGCTTCGCGAGGTTCTCGAAGTCGATCGGGGTGTCGAGCAGGTCGGCCGGCAGGCAGCCGCCGCTCGGGCCGCCGAGCTGGACGGCCTTGAACTCGCGGCCGTCCTGCATGCCGCCGCCGACGTCGAAGATGACCTCGCGCAGGGTGGCGCCCATGGGCACCTCGACGAGGCCGGAGTTCCGCGCCTTGCCGGTGAGCGAGAAGATCTTCGTGCCCTTGGATGCGTCGGTGCCCAGCGCCGCGAAGGCGTCGGCGCCGTGATTCACGATCCACGGGACGTTGGCGAACGTCTCGACGTTGTTGAGGTCGGTCGGCTGCTGCCAGAGACCGTGGGCGACCGTGCGGATGTGCTTGCCGCGCGGCATCCCGCGATGTCCCTCGATGGAGGCCGTGAGCGCCGTGGACTCGCCACAGACGAACGCGCCGGCGCCCTGGTTGATCTTGAGGTCGAAGCTCCAGCCGGTGCCGAGGATGTCGTCGCCCAGCAGGCCGCGTTCGCGCGCCTGCTCCAGAGCGTGGCGCAGGCGCGAGACGGCCAGCGGGTACTCGTGGCGGACGTAGACGTAGCCCTCGTCGGCGCCGATGGCGAAGGCTCCGATGAGCATGCCCTCGACGAGCGAGTGCGGGTTGTCCTCGAGGATGGCCCGGTCCATGAAGGCGCCGGGGTCGCCCTCGTCGCCGTTCGCGATGAGGTAGTGCTTCTCGCCGGGATTGGCGCGGCAGTAGCGCCACTTGGTCCCGGTGGGGAACCCGGCGCCGCCGCGGCCGCGCAGGCCCGAACGCTCGACCTCGTCGACGACCGCGTCGGGCGCCTCGTCGGCGAGCACCTTGGCGAGGGCGGAGTAGCCGCCGCGCGAGAGGTAGTCGTCGATCGACGTGGGGTCGATGAAGCCGTTCTCGGCGCGCACGATGCGCGTCTGGCCGGCGTAGAACGGCACGTCCTTCTCGAGCGCGATCGCGTCACCCGTCTCCGGGTCGCGATAGAGGAGACGCTCGACGACGTCGTCGCCGACCACGCTGGTCTCGACGATCTCCGCCATGTCCTTGGCCTTGAGGCGGGGGTAGAAGACGCCCTTGGGGTGGACGACGGCGATGGGGCCTTCCTGGCAGAGGCCGTGGCAGCCCGTGAGGACGACCTCGACCTTGTCGGAGAGGCCGCGTTTGGCGAGCTCCTTGGTGAGCGCGTCGCTCACGGCCGCGCGCCCGGTGGCGTTGCAGGTCGAGCCCGCGCAGACGCGGATCTTGACCGTGTCCTCTCCGCCCGTCGCGAGCTCGGGGTGGAAGGCGGCCTTCATGGCCTTCTTGATGCGGGTCTGCCTGCTCGTCGCGGCCATGTCAGGCCTCCTTCTTGCGAAGGGTGCGGACGAGCTTGCGCGCCGCCTGCGGCGTCATGCGCGCGTGCGTCACCTCGTCGCCCACGCGGACCGCGGGGGCGAGGGCGCAGGCGCCGATGCAGTTGACCGTCTCGAGCGTGAAGAGCAGGTCGGGCGAGGTGCTGCCGACCGGGATGTCGAGCTCCTGCGCGAACGCCTCGGCCACCAGGGGAGCGCCGGCGACGTGGCAGGCGGTGCCCATGCACACGCTGATGACGTGCTTGCCGACCGGCGTGAGCCGGAACTGGGCGTAGAAGCTGGCGACGCCGAAGACGCGCGAGAACGGCAGGTGCGTCTCCGTGGCGATGTTCTCGAGCGCGACGCGCGGCAGGTAGCCGTAGGCGTCCTGCGTCGTGTGCAGCGCCTCGACGAGGCCCGAGCCGGCGCGGATGCCCGCGATGACCGGGTCGAAGAGCTTCATGTCGATCTCGGGCACGAAGCCCGCCGGCTGCTCGCCCATGACACAGGCGGCATTGGCGCCGCAGCTCTCACCCGGCAGGGTGAGCAGGGCGGCGGCGCGTTCGGCCTCGACGTCGAAGGGCAGTTCGTCGAACTCGGGGCAGTAGTCGATCTCGATGCAGTCCACTGGGCAGGTACGCTCGCACAGCGTGCAGGCGTAGCACTTGTAGGCCCCGGCCTTGTCCTTGACGAGGTCGAAGAGCCCCACACCGCGAGTCTTGTCCACGAGCTCGCGGCGCTCGAAATCGATGCCCTTGAGGACTTCGTAGAGGGCCGAGCCACGGGGCTCGGTAGTCGTGCCGTTCCTTCTCGGCATCCGTGTCACCTCAGTCCTTACGCAGGTTCAGGTAGCGGCGCTCGGTCGAGGCGCGCTTCTTGCTCTTGGCGGTCTTCTCGAGCTCGGCGAACGCCTGCTCGATGTTGTCGGGGTAGATGTCGCGTCCGCCCAGGCCGTAGATGAACGGCAGGACCTGCGGGCGCGGGTCGCAGTCGTAGAGGGCGCTGCGGACTTCCAGGAAGACGGGGCCGCCCTGGGCGCCGAACGAGTCGGCGCGGTCCATGACGCCCACGACCTTCACGTGCTGGAGCGCCTCGGCGTACGCCGCGTGCGGGAACGGCCGGAAGGCGCGCACGCGCACCATGCCGGCCTTGACGCCGCGGGCGCGCAGCTTGTCGACCGTCATCCGCGTCGTGCCGGCGGTGGAGCCGACCACGACGATGGCGATCTCGGCGTCCTCGAGCTGGTACGTCTCGAGCAGGCCGTACTTGCGACCGCTGATCTCGGCGTACTCGTCGGCGACGTCCTGGATGACCTGGAACGCGCGGTCCATCGCCCGGTTCTGAGCGACCTTGTGCTCGAAGTACCAGCCGTGCAGGCCGTCGAACGGGCCGACGGTGACGGGGTTCTTGGCGTCGAGCATGGGGTTCGTCGGCCGGTACGGCCCGATGAACTGCTGCACCTGGTCCTTGGTGAGCATCTGCAGCGGGCCGATGGCGCCGCTGATCACGTAGCCGTCGTACATGTGCATGACCGGCAGGCGCACGTCCAGGTGCTCGGCGATGCGGACGGCCTGGATGCAGTTGTCGTAGGCCTCCTGGTGGTTCTCGCCGTACAGCTGGACCCAGCCGGTGTCGCGGCCGCCCATCGTGTCGCTGTGGTCGCAGTGGATGTTGATGGGGCCGCTGAGGGCGCGGTTCACGGTGGTCATGACGACCGGGAGCCGGTAGCTCGCGGCGACGAAGAGGACCTCCCACATGAGGGCGAAGCCCTGGGAGGAGGTCGCGGTCATCGTCCGCGCGCCGCCGGCGGCGGAGCCGATCACGGCGCTCATGGCGCTGTGCTCGCTCTCGACGGTCACGAACTCGGTGCCGACCTTGCCATCGGCGACCATCTGCGCGTAGAGCTGGACGACCTCGGTCTGCGGGGTGATGGGGTAGGCGCAGACGACGTCGGGGTCGATCTGGCCCATCGCCTCGGCGACGGCCTCGTTACCGGTGACCGCGAGGATCTCGGATTGGGTGATGGCCATGTTCAATCCTTCTTGTCGATCAGCATGACGATGGCCTTGGTCGGGCACTCCTTGGCACAGATGCCGCAGCCCTTGCAGTGCTCGAGGTCGATGCCGACGGCCTTGTTGTCCTCGACGAGGATGGAGGCGTCGGGGCAGTAGAAGTAGCAGAGCATGCAGCCGTCGCACTTCTCCACGTCGATCTCGGGGACGAGCGAGCGCCAGCCGCCGGTCTCGTTGTAGACGGAGTTGCCGGCTTCGATGATCGTGGCGCCGAGCTGGTGGCGCTCAGGACCCCACGTGTCGACGTCGCTGATGTCCCACGTCGGCTTCTTCTTGGCCGGCGCCTTGCGCACGGCGGGCTTCTTGAGCGGCGCCGGCTTCTTGGCGCCTGCCTTCTTGTCCACGGTCATTCGCCCTGGACCTCCTCGTAGCTGCGCGTGATGGCGGCGATGTTGCCCTCGACGACCTTGGGCGGGAACTTCTTGCCGAAGTCCTCGCGCAGGAACGTGACGACGTCATCGATGTCGAACAGACCGGTGATGCGCGTGAGCGCGCCGACCATGGGCGTGTTGGGGATGGGGCGCTTGATGGTCTCGACCGCGATGCGGGTCGCGGCGATGGTGTAGAGGCGGCCGTCCTTGAGGGCGGAGTCCTTGCGGAGCTGGGCCGGCGTGCGCTCGCTGTTGACGAGCACGATGACGTCGTCCGGCGCGCCCTTGGTGACGTCGACGATCTTGAGCAGGGACGAGTCGAGCACCACCACGATCTGCGGGTGCTCGATGCCCGAGTACACCTGGATCGGCGCGTCGCTGACGCGTGTGAACGCGACGATCGGCGCGCCGGAGCGCTCCGGTCCGTACTCGGGGAAGGCCTGGAAGTACTTGCCTTCGCCGAGGGCGAGCTCCGCCACCATCTTGGCCGCGGTGACGGCTCCCTGTCCGCCGCGGCCGTGCCAGCGGATCTCCGTGAGGGCGGGCGTCGCCTCCCCCTTCTTCGCTCCGGTCTTCGTGGCCATCGTCACTCCTCTCCGTGCCTCACGTCGCGACGCCCCGCGAGGGCGCGGCCCAGTGTCAGCTCATCGGCGTATTCAAGGTCGCCGCCCACCGGCAGGCCGCTGGCGAGACGCGTGACGCGCACGCGCTCCGGCAGCAGGTCGGCGACGTACATCGCCGTCGCCTCGCCCGTCATGGTCGGGTTGGTCGCCACGATCACCTCGGTGACGTCGTCGTCGACTCTCGCGAGGAGCTCCACCATGTGGAGGTTCTCCGGGTCGACGCCGTCGATGGGGCTGAGCGCCCCGCCGAGGACGTGGTAGTAGCCGTGGAATTCGCGCGTGCGCTCGATGGTGACCACGTCGAACGGCTGCTCGACGACGCAGAGCATCCGTGGGTCGCGGCGCGGGTCGGCGCAGATGGTGCAGAGGTCACCCTCGGCCAGGTTGAAGCACCGTGAGCAGAACCCGATCTTCTCCTTGACCTCGGTGATCGCCGCGGCCAGCGGCAGCACCTCGTCCGGGCGCAGCCGGAGCAGGTGGAAGGTGAGGCGCTGGGCAGTACGGGGACCGATGCCGGGGAGCTTGGAGAACTCCGTGATCAGGCGCTCGACCGATTGTGCATACATCTACGCAGAGTCTCCCTGGACATGACTCGGTATGCAGTGCTCTTGCAAGATCAGGGCGCCGATTCCGGCGCCCTCAGACCAACTCGTTACTTTACTCGCTTGCGTCGGATGCGGCAACGCGGCGGACGCCGGTTTCGCTTCGTCCCTTCTCGCAATGGTCCGCGGGAGCGCCGTTCTGTCGGGGTCCGCGCCGGAAGACCCGAGTGACGCGCCTGCCGAGCCGCGTTCAGGACTGTTTGAGTCCGGTATACACAGTCTAAACGCGGGCTTTGCGGGCCGCAAACCTGGGGCGGTGCCGGCAGCCTCGCCGCCCGCCCCGCGCCGCCCGGCGGCGCATGCCGGGGACCTCGCCAGGCTACGCTTCGGCCGGACACCTCAAGCTGGGTCGGGGGTATGTACCGCGCCGAGTGGCGCCACCAATGATGCCACCCATGACGCCACCCATGACGCCACCCATGACGCCACCCATGACGCCACCGGTGATGCCACTCGCGATCGACACCTACCGGCCGCCCGCTGGCGCCGGGCCGGCGGCAGTCTCCGGCCGTACGTCAGGCCGGACAACGCAGAGGGCCTCGGCGGAGCGCCGTGCTGCTCAGAAGAGGCCTGGGATGTTGGGCAGGTCGAGTCCGCCTGTCGCGCCGCCGAGCTTGGTGCTGGCGAGGTCCTGGGCGGCGCGCAGCGCCTCGTTGGTCGCCGCCACGACGAGGTCCTGGAGCATCTCGACGTCTTCGGGATCCACGGCGTCCGGGTTGATGCGCACTTCCTTGATCTCGAGCGAGCCGGTGACGACCACGGTCACGACGCCGCCGCCGGCGCTGGCCTCGACGGTCTCGACGGCGAGCTCTTCCTGAGCCTCCGCCATCTTGCGCTGCATCTCCTGGACCTGCTTCATCATCTTGTTGTACTGGGGATTCGCCACGGTGGTCTCCTTGTTACTCGTCGGGCAGCAGTTCGGCGTCGAGCTTGGCCTGCGCCGCACGGATCTGGTCGGTGAAGTCGGGGAGGGCGCCCTGGGTCTGTGGCGCGGCATCCGGAGCGGCGCTCGGCGCGGAGGCCGGAGCCAGCGCGCCGGAGGCGAGCTCGAACCGCGCCGTGATGCGGTGTCCGAGGACGCTCTCCACCGCGGCGGCGAGGACCTCGGCGTTGTCGCCCTGGCTTGCGTTGCGAAGCGCGAACTCCGAAGGCAGCGCGACGGTGAGCGCGTCGCCCTCGAGGGCGGACGGGCGGCCGTCGCGCAGGAAGCCGTACAGCGGCACACGGACTGCCTGCACCCGCTGGAGGACGAGCTCCCAGGCGCGCTTGACGCGCTCGAGGGTGAGCTCCTGCTCGGCGGCGGCGGCCGGAGCCGGCGGTGGCGCCGGCGGCTCCTCGGCGGCCGGCGCCTCTTCTGCCGGAGGCGCGGCATCGGGCGCGGGCGTGGCGGGTCCTGCGGCCTCCGCGCCCGGTGGCGCCTTCTTCGGCGCGGCCGCCTTCTTGTCGGCGCCGGCC
>CAIYOD010000019.1 GCA_903927755.1 uncultured Thermoleophilia bacterium
GATGCCGGGGATGCCGCCCTGGCACATGAGGATCTTGTGCGCCGGCTCCCAGCTCGGGAAGTCCGCCTTGGCGTCGCGGCCGGTGAACTCCTTGTACTCGTCGATGAGGTGCGCCTGTGTCGGGCCGAGGCCGTGGTCGACGAGCTTGGTGGCTATGGGGTGGTCGTTGGCCTGGTGGCCGTAGCCCACCATCTTGACCTTCTTGTCGACCATCCACTGGGCGCCCTCAGCTCCCATGCCGCAGCCGTAGGCGAAGTACTCGTCGGTGTCTCCCCACAGGCGATGGAAGCCCGTATTGATCATCACGATGTCGCCCTCTTCGATCCTGGGCGTCGCGTTCTCGAGATCCTCGGGCGTGATGACTCCCCATTTCTCTTTGGGGATGTCGACGCAGACGCCCGTGCCGACGAGCCGCCACAGCGGGTAGTCGGCGATGCTCGGTGTGTTCTCGGTGACATGGAGCGGAGCGTCCATGTGCGTGCAGCGGTGCATGATGCCTTCCCACTCCACCTCGTAGATGCCGTCCTTGGCGTGGAACTTGCTCACCTTGACGTTCACGCTCGGAGTGGACGGCCACTCCGGGATGAACTGAGTGAACGTATGACTCAGGTTGTAGACCTTGACAGTCATTGCCGGTATCCCTTCTCGTCCGCGGTCAGTTGCCGGCGTCGATGCGCAGGTTGCCGGACGGGTCGAGCATGGCGATCATCCGGACCGGACAGGCGTCACCGTGTTCGAACTTCCACGGAGTCGCGGCGACGGTGGCGCGCTTGCCCTTGACGAGGTCCACGTCGCCGCCGACCTGCTCGACGGTCGGGATGCCCGCGGCCGCGAGGGTCTTGTGCGCCGGGAACCAGTCCGGGAAGTCCTTCTTGGCATCCCTGCCGGTCGCCGCCGCGTACTCAAGCGCGAGGCGCTTCATCTGCGGGCCGCCGCGATGCGGACCCATCGACGTCGCGAGCGGGACGTCGATGAACGGCGTGTCGACGGCCACGAACTTCGGGTCCTTCGCGACGAGCCACTCGGCGGCGTCTTTGGTCAGACCGGGCGCTTCACCGAAGTACTCGAGGCCGTCGGAGTAGTTGTGATGCCAGCCCGTGACGATGACGACGATGTCGCCGTCCTGGACGGCCGGGGTGGCGGCCTCGAGGTCGGCGGCCGTGATGACCTCCCAGCTCTTCTTGGGGATGTCGAGCACCGCGGCGCTCCCGAAGAGGCGATCCGGGGAGACGGCGGCGAGGTCATCGCCGCGCTGGACCATGTGGATGGGGGCATTCATGTGCGTGCCCGTGTGCAGGCTGGTGATGACGCGCCAGGCGAGCACGCCGTGTTGGGCGTGCTTGACGGCGCGCTGCATACGGACGTCGAGCTGGCCCGGCTCGGACGGGACCCCATGCCCCCACACGTGGCTGAGCTCGATGAGCTCAAGCCCGGAATAGGGGTCTTTGACGATTCCTGTCATTCCTCTGGTCTCCTTCGGATAGGTCGAATCAGGCGAGCCTTGCGGCTCCGACGTCGGCATGGGGCCGCGCTTCAGCTTCTGCCTCAGGCGTAGGCCATCATTCCGCCGTCGACGTAGAGCACGGTGCCGGTGATGAAGTCCGACGCCGGCGACGCCAGGAACACGGCCGGACCCACGAGGTCCTCCACGTCGGCCATCCGGCCCATCGGCACGTTGAGCAGCATGCGCTCGTAGCGGGAGGAGTCCTGCTTGATGCGCTCGGACGTCATGGGCGTCACCGTGATGATGGGTCCCAGGGCGTTGACCCCGATCTTGTACGGCGCCAGTTCGACTCCGAGTTGCTTGGTGATCATCTTGACGGCGCCCTTGGTGGCGCAGTAGCCGGCGTTACCGCCCAGCGCGCCGCGATCGTCGCGCACCGACGACAGGTTGATGATCTTGCCGCCCCCCTGCTGGATCATCTGCGCGCCGAACAGCTTGCAGGCCATCATGACGGCCTTGACGTTGATGCTGAACAGCCGGTCCCACTCGTCCATGGGGAACTCGGTCGCGTGCGCCTTGAAGTTGTAGCCGAGCGCGTTGACCAGGATGTCCACGCTGCCCATGCTCGCCACGGTCGCGTCGACGAGGTCCTGCATGCTGCTCTCGCTGGTCGCGTCGACTTCGTGGGTTGACACGGATGTGTGCCCTGCTGCGGCGAGGCTGGTCACGCAACGCTCCAGACCGGCGGCGTCACGATCGGCCATCTCGACCACGGCGCCGTAGCGCAGAAGGCCGGCGGCGATCGCGGTGCCCATCCCGCCGGCCCCCAGGATGACGGCGTTCTTGCCCTCGAGAGAGAAGAGATCCTGCATGCGCGTGTTCCTTCCTGAAGTCACTGGTTCGTCGTAGACGATGTCCTGCGTGCCACAGCCATCAGACCGGCTCGCCGATAAGATCGCCGGCGGCCGCGAACGCTGTGATCGACGCGTGGTCCCCCGGTCCGGGAGCAGAGCGAGACGGAATGGCCGAGGCGCGCGAAGACCAGCGCGAGCCCCGATCCCGTGGTACCGGCGCCGACGACGGCCACCTTGTGCACACTGTCCGCGTCCACGCACGCCCCTCGTCATCAATGGTATTGCGATATCACTTTTCTCCATGGTACCGCACGCGCAGCCCAGATGCCATTCAAACGTGAGGCTTCGTGTCAGAGGTCACAAAGAGGCGCCGCGGCCGCCGGCGTGGA
>CAIYOD010000020.1 GCA_903927755.1 uncultured Thermoleophilia bacterium
CCCGCCGCCGCCCTCCGGCGATCTTGCGTCTGTCGGACTCTCAGTCTGTCGTGCTTACTGGAGCACCGGAAGAAGATCGGTCTCGAAGATGATCTTGGCCTTGTCGAGGTTGACGCCGAGGAGGCTGTAGATAGCGGCCTGGCCCTCGGTGGTCAGGATGAACTGCACGCCGTCGATCTTGTACGACTTGCCGCTGTGCGTGATCTTCGGCGCATGCGTGGACGCCGCGAGGTTCACGCGCGCATACGGACCCGCCGTGGTCTTGTAGCTCACGGACATCGTGTAGCTGTTCTTGCTGTTGGCGATGATCCGGATGCCCTCGGCGCGGAAGATCTTATGGGTGGCCCCCGTCGCCTCGACGAAGCGGATGGAGCCGCTGTGGTAGAAGGTGCCCTTGTAGGTCGAGGGCGACCAATTCGAGGTGGCCGCGCCCGACTTCTTCACCATCGGCACCCCGAACCAGGAGTACATCTGGTCCTTGGCGTTGAACTTGACCTTCATCGTGGCCGGTGAGACGGCCGCCAGGTCGATGTGCTGATTGGCCAGTTCGCTGGTGTAGACCGCACCCACGGTCATCTGCGTGCTGCCGGACTTCACCGTCGCTGCCTGTGCCGGCACCGCGATCACGAGCACCGCGATCACCACCGCCAGTGCGATCAGCGCAAAACGACTCCGAGTTCCCATGTACTACCTCCCATACAGTGCCGGCTGGCCCCTGCCATTCCGGCCGTTGGCGCACTCATCCCCCGAACCGCGAGGAACGATGCCCGTTGACCCGACGCCGGCGATTGCTATGACGCAGTGGACAGTCTCCACAGGGACGTACTCTCGCGACGAATGGTTCGCATCCGTTCGCCGCTCCCACCATCAATCGACCGCGGGGGCGCCTTTCTTGAGCTTCGGCGATCCGGGCCGGGCGTCGCCTCCGGCCCGGGCGTGTACAATCGGCGCTCCATGCAACCCGTCACCGTCCAGGAACAGGTCGAGTACGCCAGCCTCGGCTGGCGCTTCACCGCCGTGCTCATCGACACCGTGGTGCTGCTCGGCCTGTGGATCATCGTGCTGATGGTCTACATCTTCGTGCTCGCCGGGCAGGGCAAGATCGACCCCAACGACCCCGCGGCGGCTCAGCAGCTCAGCCAGGAGATCGGGGGGTCCGGCGTGCTGAACGTCGCCCTCCTGGGCTCGCTGTTCATTTACTACGCCGTGCTCGAGGCGATCTTCTCGGCCAGCATCGGCAAGCTCGTGTGCCGCATGCGCGTCGTCATGGCCGACGGGTCACGCGCCACCGGCCTGGCGGTCGTCGTGCGCAACGTGATCCGCGTGCCGGAGGCGATCTTCTTCTACGTCCCCTCCGGCATCTCGTGCGCCGTGAGCCCGCGCCGCCAGCGCCTCGGCGATCACGCAGCGCGTACGCTGGTCGTCCGGCGCCGCATGACGGTCACCGCACCTGGGGCGCCGGGTGCGGCCCCCGGTGCGCCGCCCTACGGCGCGCCGCCCTCGGGCCCGCCGGTCTACGGCGCGCCCGTCCCGCCGGCGCCCATCGCACCGCAGGCGCACCCACAAGAGGCCGCGTGGCCGGCCGCGGAGCCGGCCGTCCCGGCCGGCCCACCGCCGCTCGCCGAGGCGCTGCAGCACCTCAAGACGGCGGCCCTCGCCTCCCGCGGCGCCCACCTCAACTACCTGCGCTTCTCCGAGCGCGAGCTCGCAGCCGGCGCCGACGACCCGGCGAGGTCATACTCGGAAGAGTACGTGAGCGCCTGGTTCACGCTGACCGACGCGGTCGTCGCGCTGCGCACGGCACGCGACGACGCCTCCGCCTCCGCCGGCGCCTCCGGGCAGACGCTGGAGGAGGTCTGCGCCGCGCAGCCGGACCTCGCGCACCTGTTGCGAGAACTCACGCCCTACTTCACGGCCGACGGCGACGAGGGGATCCACGAGGCGTTCCTGGCCGTCGCCCGCTCGGAGGAGTCCTCCTCCTGACGCGGCGATGGGCGGCGCCCAGGAGGCGCCGCCCATGCACCAGAGGGGCTTCAGAGGGCCGCCGGGACAGCGATCCCGCGGCGGCCTCGATTCATTTCAGCGTGAACGCTCCTGACGACTGGCGTTCCTGCTCCCAGCCCGCCAGGTCCACAGCCTCGACGCGCCAACTGTAGGACCCCGCCGGGAGCCGAAGCCTCAGGAGGGCTCTGCCGGTCCCCGTGGGGACCCTGCCCAGATCGTAACGCCGGGTGGCGCCGTGGCCGCGTACCACGATCGTCGCGTACACCCGCGGCGACCCTGCGTCGCGGACCTCGAACCGGAAGGCGCGCCGGCCGGCGCTCGCGCGCGTCACCGACCCTGCGGCGGTGACCGGTCCGGCCGTGTCGACGGTGATCTCCGTCCTGACGACACGGCTGACGCTTCCGTCCTGCGCGCCGAAGCGGACCTGCAGGGTCTTGTGGCCGGACTCGCCGCCGAGCACCCAGTCGCAGGGCTCGCCGGTGTACGGCACCGCGTACCAGTCCCGACCGTCCTCCGAGAGCTGGACGGTCGTGACAACGCTCGACGAGTTGGTGGCGTGGTTGGTGACGGAGACGTTGAGCAGCGGGACCACTCCGGTCCCGCGGGGATCCACGATGGTCGCCTGCGCGCCGGTCCATGCGGCCAGCGCGACGCCGGGAGCCGACGCGAGCAGGAGGAGAACGCCGCCGAGCAGCGCGACCAGGACTCCCGTCCTCGCCGTCCGCGCACCGCCCATGCCGGCCTCCTCTCAGGTCGCCTCGCCTTCACTTGAGGGCATCGGGCAGTCGCCGGGCCGCGACGATAGGGTCGGGTCCCCGACCTCGAGAGCTCCGTTCCCCGACTCGCAGGGCACGCTTCCCGGGTGGGCGAGGCCGACGCCCCAGCGGGCCCGGGAAGGACCGTGGCGCCGCGCGGGAGAGGGCTGGCCGCTGGACGTTCGGGGTACCATTGGCGCAGTGATGGTCGACGAGGAGGGGGCGGTCATGGCCAAGGGGACGTCACGCAGGTCTGCCCGGGGAGATTCGCTGCTCGGTGTGCTGATCGTTCTGGCGGCCGCAGCGGCGGCGCTCCTGGCGCCGGCCGCCGCCCCGGCCGCTCCCCGGCCGTTCCTCATCTGCGATCAGATGGGCGGACAGGCGGGACCCGAGATCGCCGGTTCGATGGTCGTCTGGACCGACAACCGCAAGGGCAACCTCGACATCTTCGGCAAGGTGCTCGGCAGCAGCACGCGCAACGGCTTCGCCATCTGCGTGAACAAGGCACAGCAGGACAACCCGTCGGTCACCCGGCAAGTCGTGGCCGGCAAGGTCCACTACGTGGCCGTCTGGGTCGACAAGCGCAACCACCCCAGCGGCGAGTCGAGCGACATCTACGGGCGCGACATCACCACCGGCGAGCGCTTCAAGGTGGCCGGCGGCGCCACGATCAAGTGGTATCCGGAGATCGTCGACGACTGGGTGATCTGGATCGAAGCCGACGACGCCGCCGGACCGTACCGGATCAAGGCGCACGACCTCGAGGCCGGGAAGACGTATTCGATCGCGACGAGCAGCGTGCTGAGCACCGTGGGCATCGACCGTCGCACCGTGGGCGCGCGCACCGTCTACACCGCGGTCTACACGTCGGGCAAGGGCAACATCAGCGGCCGCAACGTCCCGGACGGCGACCCGTTCGTCGTCTCGCAGCGCAGCACGTTCGAGTGGATGCCCGACATCAGCCACAACCGCGTGGTGTGGTGGGAGTCGGGCGGTCGCATCATGATGCGCGACCTCAAGACGCACCGTCGCAGCTTCGTTCACAACGGCTCACGGCCGCGCATCGACGGAGAACTGGTGACGTGGGACGGCGGCGGTCACGGCGGCGAGTTCGTGATCTCCTACGTCAAGGGCGCCAGGATCTTCGTGCGCAACGTCGTGCGCAGCACCAGCGTGGTGACGATCACCCAGAAGAACCTCACCTGCCTCTTCCCGTCCATCAGCGGACACCGGGTGGTCTGGGAGTCCGGGCCGGCGCGGCGCATCCTCGCCCACATCCACGTCTACGGAGCCCGGGTGCGTTAGCCGCCGCCGCGCGTACGACGCGCTCCAAACGGCGGCGGGGGTTTGCCCGGGCCGACCGCGGTCGATAGAGCCTTCAGGAGGAAGCTCTACCGACGGAGACGACCGTGGAGAGACGCACGCACAGGCGGGGAGCCGTGGTGCAGGCGCGAGCACAGGAGAGGCCGGGCGTGGACCCGGCGCTGGCTCTCCTGGTCGCCGTGGTCTCGGTGCTGCTGGCACTCGGCCTGGGGACCGTGCTGTTCCTGATGCTCCCGGCGGCGCTCTGATCGCCGGCAGCCGCTGAGATCCGCGCCGTGCCGGGGCACGGCGGCAAGGCTCACGGCGTGAACGTGAAGCCCTGCTCCACCATCACCCGCTCGCACGCCGCGGCGACGTCCGCGTCGTAGCGCGTCCCGGCGCCGTCGCGGATCTCGGCCAGCGCCGCCTCCGTGCCCAGCGCAGCGCGGTACGGCCGGTGCGACGACATCGCCTCGACGACATCCGCCACCGCGAGGATCAGCGTCTCCGGCAGCAGGTCGCCGGCGCCGAGACCGCGAGGGTAGCCGGAGCCGTCCAGGCGCTCGTGGTGCTGCAGGACCATCTCCGCGACCGGCCGCCCGAAATCGATGACCGACAGGATGTCGTACCCCGATTGCGAGTGCTGCTTGATGAGGTTGAACTCGACCGGGCTCAGGCGGCCCGGCTTGGCGAGGATCTCCGCCGGCACCGCGATCTTGCCGATATCGTGGATCAGAGAGCCGAGCCGGAGCCCGTCCAGCTCGGCGCCCTCCATGCCCATCTCCCGGCCGAGCACCGTCGCGAGCTCCGCCACGCGGCGCTCGTGGCCGGCGGTATAGGGGTCGCGCGTCTCCACCACGTGGCTCATGGCGAGCACCGCGCCCTCGACGGTGCGCCGCAACTGCTCCGCCTGGCGGCGCACCTCCGCTTCGGCCTCCACCTTCTCGCTGACGTCGATCATCAGCCCGCCTTCGAGCGGCCGCTCGCCGTCGAGCGCGATGGGGAAGTGCAGGGCGTGGAAGTGCCGCGTCGCGTCACCGCGCCGCAACTGGATCACCTCGTCGACCTTCTCGCCGGCCAGCGCCCGGTCGGAGGTCGCGTTGGAGACGGCGGCTTCGTCCAGTTCCCAGATATCCTCCGGTCGTTTGCCGAGCCAGACTTCTTCCCCGCCGTCGACCCGCGCGCCCATCAGTGAGTTGAGGTACAGATACCGGTGGTCTGAGTCCTTGATGCTCACGAACCCCGGTACGCGCTCCGCCAGACTGCGGAAGCGCTCCTCGCTCTCCGCCAGCGCGCTCTCCGCACGCCGACGGTCGGTGATGTCGTCGACCGCGACGGTGACGTGCGGCTCGCCGTTCATCACCATCGGCTCGGCGCCGACGCGCAGCCACGCGACGGCCGGCGAACCATCCTTGACGACCTCGAGAGCGAGTTCCACGCCGCGCAGCGAGACATGCCCGTCGAGCGCCGCCCGCACGGCGTTCCGCAGGGGGCAGAGCGGGCACTCGGGCGAGGTACCACAGCCGTCCTTGGCCTTCGAGTGATTGACGCAGCCGAGGACGTCGCCGCACTGCACCTCACTGTTGGGCCGGTGGTCCAGCAGGCGCTGCGCGTCTCCGGCGGCCAGACGCAGCGCCGCGCGGTTCACGCGCACCACGTTCGCGCCCTGATCGCACACCAGCATGGCCACAGGAGAGGCTTCGAAGATCGCCGCGAGGTTGGTGCGCTCGGCCAGCAGAGCCTCCTCCGCCCGCCTGCGCTCGGTGATGTCCGTACACAGGGCGAACGAGCCGAGGTACTCCGCGTCGGGTCCCAGATCGGCCACAGACGAGACGTACACCCAGACCACGGCGCCCGTCTTGGACTGGTACCGGCACTGGTAGCGGCCGGGCACGCCGCTTCTGCGCGCAGCACCCTCGCGCCTGAGAAGCGCGATGTCGTCGGGATAGGCGAAGTCGGTGTCCAGCCTGCCGATCATCTCGGCGGGCTCGTACCCGAGCATCGCCGCCATCTGGGCATTGACGAACGTCGCGCGGAACTCGCCGTCGCAGGCCCAGATGCCCTCATTGGCGATCTCGACCATGCGCTGGTACTGCGCCTGGCTCGCGCGGGCCAGCTCCTCGGCCTCGACGCGAGCGGTGACGTCGCGGCCGTAGGTGATCAGCAGGTCGGCGCCCTCGAGGTAGTTGACCGTCGTGTCCAGCACGATCCGCCCTCCGCCGGGCTGATCCCTGGCCATGCGGAACTCGAGCGCACCCTCGGCGGAGGCACGGTCCCAGACGCCGCGCCAGACCTCCGGCGGCATCCGCTCATCGACTTCCCAGAGCTTGCTGCCGATAAGCGCCTCGCGGTCCATGAAGAAGTCCCGGCAAGCCTGGTCGTTGGCGTAGACGACCGTCCCGTCTCTGGCGACGGTCGCAATGGACAGCGAGGCGTGATCGACGGCGAAGAGCGCGAGCCGCGCCGCGTCCGCCGCGTGCCGGTGACGGCGCCTCAGATCGGCGCCGTCGATGGTGCGGCGCACGGCCGGCGCCAGGCGCGTGAGGTTGTCCTTGAGCACGTAGTCGACGGCGCCGGCGGACATGGTCGCCACCGCCGTGTCCTCGTCGATGCTGCCGGACACGGTGACCGCCGGCAGGTCCGGCGCGATCTCGGCGATGAGGTGCAGCGCCTCGATGCCCGAGAACCCGGGGATGTTGTAGTCGACGAGGGCGACCTGCCACGATTCGTCGGCGAGCGCGGCGCGCAGCGCGTCTTCGGTCTGGACCCTGTCCCATTGCGGCTCCAGGCCGGCGTCCCTCAGGCGCCGCAGCTGCAGCTCGACGTCATCCTGGCTGTCTTCGACGAACAGGATCCTGACGGTCACGCGGGCCCCCTTGCTCCACACTCCCCCTGCGCGCGAAGCATACCCTCAGGGGGTCACCGTTGGAACGTGTCTCAGCAGGAAGTGAGGAACGCCTGGGCCTTCTCCATCCACTCGGGGATGGCGATGCCCTGCGGGCACTTCTCCACGCACTCGCCGCAGGCGGTGCACTGGTCGGCGCGCTCGTTCTCGGAGAAGAACACCCGGTACGCCATCTGCTGGCGCGGGAGATTGTCGAACATGTGGGCGTCGTTGTAGAGCTCGAACACGTCGGGGATGGCTACGCCCTGCGGGCAGGGCATGCAGTACCGGCACGACGTGCACGGGATCGGGCTGAGCTCGCGGTACAGGTCGCGCACGCGCGCCACCAGCGCGAGCTCGTCGGAGGTCAGGAGCCCCGGCCGCGAGCGATCCGCGAACAGGAGGTCCTCCTCCACGTGCTGCATGGTGCTCATGCCGCTGAGGAGGAACGACACCTCCGGCACGTTCCAGACCCACTGGAGCGCCCATTCGGCCGGGGACCGCTTGATGGGCGCCTCGTCCCACACGGCCTGCACCCGGGGCGGCACGTTGCGCGCGATCGCTCCGCCGCGCACCGGCTCCATGACGATGACGCCGAGGCCCTTGCCGGCCGCCAGCTCCAGCCCCTTGCGGCCGGCCTGGTAGTCCTCGTCCATGTAGTTGAACTGGATCTGGACGAACTCCCAGAGGTCGGTGGCGGCGACGATCGTCTCGAAGTCCTCGTAGAGGCCGTGGAAGCTGAAGCCGAGGTGGCGGATGCGGCCGTCGGCCAGCGCGCGCTCGGCGGACTCGAGCTGTCCCTGCTCCAGCACGGTCTGCCAGTACTCCGCGTTCAGCCCGTGCAGCAGGTAGAAGTCGATGTGATCGTCCTGCAGGCGCTCGAGCTGGATGCCCAGGATGCGGTCGAAGTCGTCGGGCTTCTTCACGTTCCACACCGGCATCTTGCTGGCCACCTTGACGCGCTCGCGGTAGCCGCCCTTGAGCGCCTCCCCGAGCCAGACCTCGCTCGTGTCCTCGTGGTACATCCAGGCGGTGTCGACGTAGTTCACACCGCTGTCGACGGCATGGTGGAGCATCTTCGTAGCCAAGGGGTAGTCGATGCGCTTGAAGTCGGGCTTGCCCTCGTCGTCGCTGAGGACGGGCAGGCGCATGGCGCCGAAGCCCAGAGCGGAGGGCCGGAAGTCGAGCTGCCCGAAGTCGCGGTACTGCATGGCGCAATGCTACCCGATTGACCTGCGTCGCGGAGCCGACCGGCGGTGCGCCGCAGGCACCCCGGCTATAGACTCCCCGCAGTCGTCCCGAGGAGTAGCGCCATGCCCAAGATCGTCCAGCACCCTGAGATCCTCGTCCAGGCCCGCCGCGGCGGGACCGTCGAGAGCCTGCACCGAGCCTGCGCGGCGCTCGCCGGACCGGATGGCGAGATCGTCGAACGCTGGGGCGATCCCGGGATGGTGACCTACTGGCGGTCGTCCGCCAAGCCGTTCCAGGCGCAGGCGTGGCTGGCCGACGGGACCATCGAGCACTTCGGCTGGGGCGCCGAGGAGCTCGCCATCATGAGCGCCTCGCACGAGGGCCTGGACTTCCAGGCGGACCTCGTGCGGCGCATGCTGGCGGACCTCGGCCTCAGCGAGCAGGATCTGCGCTGCGACGCCACGCTCAAGGCGCGGCACAACTGCTCCGGCAACCACACCGGCTTCCTCGCCGCCTGCGTCAACCACGGCTGGGACGTCCCCAGCTACCAGCAGCCGGATCATCCCGCGCAGCAGGCGGCGCTCAAGGCGTTCGCCGCGCTGACGGGCGGGGACGCGGCCACCCTGGCCACCGGCGTCGACGGCTGCGGCATCGTCTGTTACGCGACGCCGGTGACGGTGGCCGCCACCACCTTCGCCCTGCTCCCCGAGTTGCTCCCGGAGATCGGCGCCGCCATGCGCGCGCACCCGGAACTCGTGGAGGCGCCGGGATTCATCGACACCGAGGTCATGCGGGCGCTCCCCGGCGCCACCAGCAAGTGCGGCGCCGAGGGCCTCAGCTGCTTCTCGCTGCCGGACGGGCGCGGTCTTGCCGTCAAAGTCGTCGACGGCGCCGACCGCGCCCACGAGCCGGCCGGCCTCGCTGCGCTCGAGGCGGTCGTCGGCGCCGGCGCCATGAGCGACGAACTGCGCCGCATCGCCCGGCCGCCGATCACCAACGACGCCGGCGACGTGGTCGGCGAGCTGCTCGCCGTCGTCCCGGAGTGACAGTCCGGCGGCTCCGGGCTCCGGCGGCCTCGGGCTCCGGCGGCGGCGGCTCTCAGCGTGCCCGAATCGCCGGGCTCGTTCCTCCCGGGGACTGGCGTCAAGGGTGGCGTCATGGGTGGCGTCCCTCCCAAGCGACCATAGTCGCGACGCCTCGCCGAGCGGCCGGGTGCGCGCAGGGCCGCACCCTCGAGACCGCCGCGCTGGAGAGGCCGCCCCTTCGGGCCCGCCCGTACGTGCGGCGGGGCGGGGCGCCC
>CAIYOD010000021.1 GCA_903927755.1 uncultured Thermoleophilia bacterium
CGAGAACGCCGACGAGGTGAGACACCTGGCGCGCCTCGGCGGCACCGAGGACGCCCTCGACGTCCACATCGCACATCTTCGCGCCAACGCGGCGTCCGCCATGGTCGTACCCTACCTGGAGCTCAACACCTATCTGATGAGGGAGCGGAGCGGTCGCGAGAAGCTGACCGAGTGGCTCACGCTCTACGGAAGGATCAATGCGTACGCGCTCTCGCTCGAGTGTGGTCGCCTCATCGATCCTTCGGATCCACTGGTCCTGCTCACCGGCGACGCTGACGACGGGCTCGCGGTACTGTGCGCCGGCGGCCTCGATGAAGAGGTGACCGAGGCCTATTCGCTGTTGGGTCGCATACTGCGACGCGAGTCGCTTCGGGCATAGCGGCCGACAGACGGGGTCCGAGCGGGAGCACTGCGGACCTCATGCCCCGCAGGGCCATACAGTGGGCGCTCCGTGGCCTTGACGTGCATCTCCGACGAGCAGGCGTGGCGCAGCTTGTCGGTGATGGCGGTCTTCCAGGGGCGGCGCAGCGTCTGCGTGGCGATGCGCCGCGTGACACGTGAGCCGGTGCAGGCGAGGGCGGGAGCCCCTGCGGACCCCCGCCCTCGCGAGACTCCAGCTCTTGCGGCCGTCAGGCGAACGTGCCGCCGAACTCCTCGTACACGAGCGGCAGCAGCGACTTGAGGCGCGTGTACTCGTAGATGTTGTGGTTGGCGAGGCCGTACACAACGCCCTCGGGCACGCGGATGCCCGGCGGCAGCAGGGGGACCGGATGGCCGTTCAGGATCGTGTAGCCCATCCAGAACCGGGTGCGCCACTCGATGCCGCCGTCGATCTCGCGGATGAAGTGCACCATGATCGCCGGCGCGGCCGGGATCTCGGGCGGCTGGTGCTCGTTGACGCTCCACCCGAAGCCGCCCACGAAGGTGCCGACGTTGGGCTTGTGCCAGCGGCTCATGTCAAAGCCCATCTGCTCCGGCGTGAGGAAGTGGATGTCGATGTGCTCGGTGCCCATCCCCGTGTCCTCGGTGACGTGGTGGACCACCTTCTCGCACTTGTCGCGCACCGGCACGGCGGGATCGAGCAGTCGCGGCTGCGCCCAGTCGTCGACGTGCACGCCGAGGTGGTAGGGCGGGTACCAGATGCGGTAGCGCAGACCCTCGATCGGGTGCCAGGCGAACCACCAGTCGACCATGTCCACGGTGACGCCGGGCATCTCGTGGTGCATGGCGATGTAGCCGGCGCCGTTGTCCATCATGCCCCAGCCGATCTCGGTGTCGAAGTCGCCGGGGTCGAGCAGCCTGTTGAGGTCCTCGGGCAGCAGCATCTGGTCCTGCGGGATCGGCCGGTCCGGGGCCATCAGCGCGACCGTCGCCGGGTCCGGCCCCGGGAACTCCATCGTGTAGAACCTGGCGTACGGCCTGGCCTGCTCCTCGGAAGTGAGCGGCGCGGGCTGGCGCTCCATCGTGGCGGCCATGGTCAGCTCCTCTCGGGGGCGGTGGGCTGGAACGGGTAGTCGGCGACGGGGACATCCTCCGTCCAGATGCGCATGCCGTCGCCGTCGGGCTCCGCGTTGACCCACTTCAGCCAGCCCTCGTCGTCCCGCTTCGGGTAGTCCTCGCGGATGAACCAGCCGCGCGACTCCTTGCGCGTGAGCGCCGTGCGGTAGAAGAGCTCGGCGCTCAGCGCCATGTTGCGCGCATCATGGGCGGCCACCAGGTAGTGCGGGTCGGTGGCCGTGACCTGCGGGAGGCGCTCCTTGACGTCGAGGACCATGCCGAGCGCCTCGGTCATGCGCTCCTCGCTCTTGTAGATCGAGTAGCCGACCGGGTTCACGGCGTCCTGGACGGCGCGCACGAGCTCCATCGCCGGCACGCCGTCCACGCGCTCGAGCGGCGCCAGCGCGTCGCGCACGAGCGCTTCGGCCTGCGCGGCGTCGACCTGCGCGCCGCCGGCGACGCCCACGGCAGACTCGCCGGCGCGGATGCCCATCCAGGTGGCGCCGTAGAGGCCCGCACCGCGCATGCGCCCGGGCGAGGCCGGTACGGCGCCCGGCAGGCCGGAGCCGTTGTAGCAGGCGTTGCCGCAGGCGTAGAGGCCCGGGACGGTGGTCGCCATGCCGTGATCGACCCTGATCGGCGAGAGCTCGCCGAGCACCGCCGGGAACACCTCGAGGAAGGCGCCCGGCGCGTCGGCGGCACGCACCCGGCTGATGAGCGTCGTCCAGAACTTCACGGCCTCCGGCCTGTCCCACACGGTGCCGCCCTCCACGTCCTCCGTGGTGTTGGCGAGCATCCAGTTCTCGGGGTGGAAGGTCACCAGCGGGCCGTTGCCGGCCATCATCTGCTGGTACCAGACGGCGCTCGTCATGCCGCAGACGTCGGCCTCGAACTCGCCGCGGAAGCGCGGGGAGAGCTTCTCGTGCCAGGCGTTGTAGAGGGCGTCCTCAGCGCCGATGAGGGGCTCCTTGCCGCGC
>CAIYOD010000022.1 GCA_903927755.1 uncultured Thermoleophilia bacterium
CCCGCCGCCCCTCGCGCGTACGGACACGCCCGGCGACAAGGCAAACCGGTCGCTGTCGCGTTCGACCGGCTACAGCAGCGGCAGGACCAGGCCGCGGAGGGTGTCGGGCAGTCGCGCCCAGCTGGTGACCACGACGCCGGGCAGGTGCCCGAGCACATGCGGCGACCCGCCGACGGCGACACGCACGGCGGCGGCCGCGAGCAGCGACTCGTCCGCCGTGCCATCGCCGCAAGCGACGGTCCGCTCCATCGGCACCCCAAGACGGCGGGCGACGAGGCCCAAGGCCTCACCCTTGTCGACCTCGTGGGCGAAGACGCCGATGAAGCCGGATCGGATCCGCTCGATCCGCAACCGTCCGGCCCACTCGGCGCGCAAGTCGGAGAGCAGCCGCGCCATGGACACCGGGTCCCCATGGAGGATGAGCCGGCTGACCGCGTCCCACGGCTCGTCCCCGACGCCGGTCCCCAGCTCGAGCTCGCGCGGCTCGTCCACGTCCCAGACCGTGACACCGGCGCCGCGCCGCAGCGCCTCAGCGGCGACCGCACGGGCGGAGCCGGAAGGGACAGGCACGTGACGGATCACGGCGCCGCTCGCCTCCACGATGAAGGCGCCGTGATAGCAGGCGAAGATGACGGGCTCGACGCTGAGGTCCGTCGTCGCGCGCCGCGCCGCCTGGAGCGGCCGTCCCGTGACGACGACGAAGAGGGCGCCGGCGGCGGACAGTTCGGCGACCGCCTCACCGGCGCCGGGAAGAGGAGCCGCTTCGTAGTCGAGCAGGGTCCCGTCCAGGTCGCAGGCGAGCAGGAGCGGGTCGCCGGGTCGCCGGCCGGTCGCGTCCATCCGCAGGATCAGGCGCGTCCGCCGGCGGACGGCAGCAGCACGGTGAAGCGGGCGCCGGCGCCTGGCGCCTCTGCGGCGGCGATCGAGCCTCCCTGCGCCTCGACGAGCGCGCGGCAGATCGCCAGGCCAAGCCCGGCGCCGGACGTGCCACGGGCGGCCTGGGCGCGGTAGAACCGGTCGAAGATGAACGGCAGGTCGGCCGGGTCCACACCGGGTCCGTCGTCGGTGACCGTGAGGCGCACGGCCGACCCGGCCGACCCGCCGAACGCACGGCCGGATGCGGCGGCCTCCTTGCCCGGACTCGCGACGACGTCCACCGCAAGCGCGACGTGCCCGCCGGCCGGCGTGAACTTGAGCGCGTTGCCCAACAGGTTGGCGACCACCTGGAGCAGACGGTCGCTGTCGCCGAGCACGACTCCCGATTGCAGATCCTGGGTCAGCTCGACGCCCTTGGCCGAGAACGCGGGGCGATGCCGGTCGGCGGCGCCGGCCGCGATCTGCGCCAGATCGACGGGCTCGTGCTCGACGCTCAGGTCTTCGCTCTCGAGCTCGTTGAGGCTGCGGAGCGCGCCGAGCAGGCGGCCGAGGCGCTCGACCTCCTCACCGATCACCCGCAGGTTCTCCGGCGTCGGCGGCAGGACCCCGTCCTCGAGCGCCTCCACCCGGGACTGGATCGTCGCCAGCGGCGTGCGCAGCTCATGCGAGAGATCGCTGGTCATATCGCGGCGCCACTGCTCGTCGCGGGCTAGCCGGTCGGCCATGGAGTTGAAGGCCGTGGCCAGCGCCGCGACCTCATCGTTGCCGCGCGATGCCACGCGTGCGTCCAGATTGCCGGCGGCGACATCGCCGGCGGCGTCGGTGAGCTCTTCGAGAGGACCGGTGATCCGCCTGCTCACGAGCAGGCTCACCAGAAGAGCGAGCGCGCCGGCGATCCCCCCCGCGACCAGGAGATTCTGCGTGAGCGCGCTCCTGTACGCGTCTTCGGCAGCGACGCGGGCTCCCTTCGGAGCGTAGATCTCCGCAGTGCCGACCTTCTGGCCGCCGACGACGATCGACGCGGTCAGCACGGTGAAGTCGGCCGCCGTGACCGCCGCGCGCGGCGACGCGGTGGCCGACGGACTCGCAGCCCCGGCGGCGCCCGCTCCCTGGCCCTGGCCGCCGCCCAGGCCCTGGCCGCTGCCGGGACCCTGGCCGCTGCCGGGACCCTGGCCCACGTGGCGACCCTGGACAGTGAAGAGCAGGCGGCCGTCCGTGTCGTACACGGCCACGTCGACGTTGTTGAACGTCGCCACCTGACTGAGGGCGTAGATGGCGGTGGCGTCCCAGCCGTCCGGCGCCTTGTAGGTGGACTGAAGCGAGTTGACGACCGCGTCGTTGCGCGCGCCCTGCACCTGCTGCAGATAGCTGTCGAACCGTCGCGACCCCGTGTACACCACGATGACGCCCACGACAACGATGGCCAGGACCGCGATCGCCAGATGCGTGAGCGCAAGCCGGAAGCGCAAACCGCGCTTCATCGCTGGTCCTCCGCGAAGGCGTAGCCGCGACCGTAGACGGTGAGGACGAGCCGCGGCGCGCGGGCGTCGTCGCCCAGCTTGTGCCGCAGGTTCTTGATGTGGGCGTCGATGGTGCGCTCGTATGGCTCGAACTCCATGCCCTGCAGTCGCTCGACCAGCTCGGAACGCGTGTAGACGCGGCCGGGGAAGCGCGCAAGCGCCTGGAGCAGCCTGAACTCCGACTCTGTGAGTTCGACGAGCTCCCCGTCGAGGGTGACACGTCGGCGGGCGCTGTCGACGACCAGCCGCCCGCCGGCGCGCTCGAGCACGTCCGCCTGAGGGACTTCGTCCGGGCGGGCGCGCCGCAGGAGCGCGCGCACCCGCGCCGTGAGCTCGCGCGGGCTGAACGGCTTGGTCATGTAGTCGTCGGCCCCGAGCTGCAACCCGTTGACCAGGTCCTCTTCGGCGTCCTTGGCCGTCAGCATGATGATCGGCACGTCGGACTCCGCCCGGAGACGGCGGCAGACCTCCTCGCCGGACATGCCCGGCAGGCCGAGGTCGAGGACGACGAGGTCGGGCCGTCGGCTGGCGGCGGCGGCAAGGGCTTCCTCGCCCGTCGCCGCCCGGTCCACCGTGTGCCCCTGCCCCTCGAGGTAGCTCTGCACGACTTCGGCGATGCGGGCCTCGTCTTCGACGACGAGGATGCGGGCGGGTCCGGGCATGAAGTCATCATACCCGCCCGCATCGGCGCCGGCTCCCCCTCACGGGGTTCCCGGTACGGGCCATCTGATAGGATGCCAGGCACGCCGGAGGAGGTCCCCCCTGCCCAACCTGAAGGTGTACAGAGTGGCCTGGGTGGTCGCGGCCGTACTCGTCGTCGTCGCCCTGTTCACGCTCGGTAGCGCAGCTACACCCAAGCTGAGTCAGGAGCCCCCGTCGTTCGACGGTGAGGCCGCGTTCGCGGACCTCGTGACCATCGTCGAGGATTTCCCCCAGCGCGTCGCCGGGAGCGATCCCGACAACCGCATGGGCATCTGGGTCGAACAGCAGTTCCGCGCCATGGGCCTCGAGACCCACATCGAAGGCTTCGCGGCGACGGTGAACGGCAAGGCCGTCGCGCTGCAGAACGTATGGGCCATCTCCAAGGGCCGCACGCAGGGCACGATCATGGTCCTCGCCAACCGCGACGTGCCCCCGCTGGCCACGCAGGGCGCCGGCGACAACGCGTCGGGCGTCGCCGCCATGCTCGCACTCGCCGAGGCCTTCACCGTCACCGCCCACGATCACTCGATCATTTTCCTGTGCACCACGGGAGACGCGTTCGGCGCTCTTGGCGCGAACGAGTTCGCCCAGGTCCATCAGACTGACGACCTCTACGCCGTGCTCGCCCTGCGCGACGTCGCCAAGCGGGACAGCGACGGCATCGGCGTCGACGGCTGGAGCGCGGAGCCCAGGACGGCGCCGCCGTGGCTCTGGCTGCTCTCCGCTCCCGCCGCCAAGCGCGACTCGAACATGGAAGCGATGCTGCCCACCGTGGCGGCGCAGGTCCTGCGTCTGGCCGTTCCTACCGGCGCAGGCAGCCAGGGACCGTTCGTCGCCAAGGGCGTGCCGGCCATCACCGTGTCCGCGGCCGGCCCCTCCGCCCCTGCGCGCAACGACACCGTCGACACGGTCTCCAAGGAGACGCTGACCAAGGTGGGCACCGCCGCGCAGAACATGATCATGGCCGTCGACGGGACCAATGCCCCGGGCGCGCCAAGCGGCGGCACGATCTTTCTGACACGCAAGGCGACACTGCCGGGCGGCGCGCTCGCCGCCATCCTCGCCGCCCTCCTCCTGCCGCTCGTCGCCTTCACCGTCGACCTCTTCGCTCACTGTCGCCGCAGTCGGATCCGGCTGCGCTCCGCCTTCGTGCGCGCGGGCCTGCACCTCGCCCCGTGGCTCGTCCTCATCGCCATCGTCTACTTCGCCAACCTCGTCGGTCTGCTGCCGCGCAGCCCCGACGCCGTGATCCCCCCGGACTCACGGCTGGCCGACACGCCACGCTATCTGCGCGTCGTCGTCCTCGTCGCGCTCATGCTGCTCGCCTACGCCTACGCCGTGGCCGTTGCGCGGCGGCTCGAGCGCCGCTTCACCACGGATGCCCGCGCCACGATCCTCGTCTCGCACCTGCTCCTCGTGCTCATCGCGCTGCTGCTGCTGCTCGTGAACCCGTATGCGGTGCTCCTGGTCCTTCCGGGCGCGATCCTGTGGCCGCTCGCCCGACCGGGCGGCTGGGCCCGCTCGATCTTCCCGGTGTATCTGGGACTGCTCATGGTGCCGGTGCCGCTCATCTACTACGCACTGCAACTGGACGTGGGCTGGAAGGTCTGGTGGTACTTCTTCCTGCTCTTCGAGAACCGGACGATCCCGGCCGTCCCGGTCCTGCTCGCCGCCCTGTTCTTCTCCACCGCCGGCGTGCTCGCGCACACGCTGCACGAGCGCGGACTGGCGCCCGGAGCGCTCACCTGGCCGGCCGTGGACCGGCGCATGCCGGGGCGCATGAGCGATGAGGAATGGGCCGCCGTCGCGGAAGTGGAGACGCGGCGCACGCGACACGGCGGACGCGCGCGCCGGCGCAGCCGCGGACCGCTCAAGAGGTAGAGAAACGCAGGGGCCGGGGGGGCGCCG
>CAIYOD010000023.1 GCA_903927755.1 uncultured Thermoleophilia bacterium
AATCGTTCTGTCGAGGCGGTGAATTCGCTGATGCAGTGAGCTCCGCCTCAACCGTGCGGCGCCGCGGGCGTGGCGGCACGCGGCGCGGCGCGGCTGGAGGCGTGCAGCGCCCGCCGCAGCCGCCGCCGCGGCGGTGTAGTGCTGCGAGGGAACACAAGGATTCCTTGTCTTCCCTCCGGCAACCGAGCCTGCGGAGGGCCGTGCGCAAGGCGAGAGTCAAGGATTCCTTGTGTTCCCCTTTCGCACTACCCCGCGCCGGGGCCGCAGAGATCGCTGAGGCTGCCGCGCCCGCCGCGCCCGACCGCGGTCAGAAGAGGTGCTCGACGAGGATGTTGACGCCGATGCCGATCAGGATCAGCCCGCCGACGATCTCCATGCGCTTGCCGAGCAAAGCTCCGAAGCGGCAGCCCAGGTGCAGGCCCACCGCCGTGAAGGCGAACGCCACGATGCCGATGATCACCGCCGGGTACCAGATCTGCACGCCGAGCAGGGCGAACGACAGACCCACGGCCAAAGCGTCGATGCTCGTCGCCACCGACAGCACGACCAGCGACATGCCTCGCGTGGCGTCCTTCTCGGCGCGCTTCTCCTCGTCGCCCCACAGCGCCTCGTAGATCATCTTGCCGCCGATGACGGCGAGCAGGCCGAAGGCGATCCAGTGATCGACACCGGTGATCCAGCGCGCGAAGGTCAGGCCGGCGAGCCAGCCGAGGATCGGCATGAAGAACTGGAACAGGCCGAAGTGCCAGGCGAGGCGGACTGTTGTGCGGGTGCTCACCCGGCATTGCTTCAGGCCGATGCCGAGGGAGACGGCGAAGGCGTCCATGGCCAGACCGACGGCAATGCCGAGGATGGCGAGGAGGCTCATGCCTCCGCCTCCGCGTTCGCCTTCGGCGGCTCCGTCCACGCCTCCGCTGGCGGCGTCGGGGCGCCACCGCGGGTCATCCACAGCGAGACGAGGATGGCGCCACCGACGGCGACCACGATGACCCCGAGCGACGCGTAGATGGGGATGTGGATCACCTTGCTGAGCAGCATCTTGACGCCCACAAAGCCGAGCACGAGCGCCAGCCCCCAGCTGAGGTACTCGAAGCGCTGCAGGCTGCCGGCGAGGGCGAAGTAGAGCGCCCGCAGGCCGAGGATGGCGCAGACGTTGGACGTGAAGGCGACGAAGGCATCGTCGGTCACGGCGAGCACGGCCGGCACCGAGTCGACGGCGAAGACGACGTCGGCGGACTCCACGGCCACGAGGGCGATGACCAGCGGGGTCAGCATCCGCCGTCCCGCCTTCTTGATGCTGAAGGCATTGCCCCGGTAGTCGACATCGACGGGAAACAGGCGGCGGGCGATGCGCACCATGGGATTGCGCTCCGGGTCGACCTGCACGCCGTGCGAGCGGATCAGGCGGTAGGCGGTGAAGACGAGCAGGGCGCCGAACAGGTAGATGACCCACTCGAAACGCTCGAGGACGCTCACGCCCACGAGGATGAAGGTCCCGCGCAGCACGATCGCCCCGAAGATGCCCCAGAACAGCACCTTGCGCTGGTAGCGGAGCGCGATGCCCAGCGAGCCGAACACGAGCATGAAGACGAAGAGGTTGTCGATGCTCAGCGATTCCTCGATGAGGTAGCCGGTCAGGTACTCCTGGGCGGCGACCCCGCCGCGCCACGCCCACACCGCCAGCGAGAAGGAGAGGCCGAGGGAGATCCAGACCGCACTCCAGATGAGCGCGCTGCGCGTCGTCATGGTCTCGCTGCGCCGGCTGAGCACGCCGATATCCAGAATGAGGAGGGCGGCGACGCCGACGAGGAACACGACCCACGGCGTGAGCTGGGCGACCGTCATCGGGCGGCCCGCACTGCTGCACACCTGCTCACGTACCTGCTCATACCGGCCTCCTGCGCCTGCGACTCGCGTGTCTCGGCGTGCGGGCAAAAAAAGGACCCCCGGCACGACCACGTGCCGAAGGTCTTGCCGCAAGAGTGCGCGACCGGGGCTGCTGCCCGTGCTGACGACCGCGCCGCCCGCTGGTGCGGACCGGCTACTCCCCATCGGAGGCGCGAGACTATCGCGCCGGCAGGATGCGGGTCAAGCGGGCCGGGTGGAGGAGGGAGGAGAGAAGGGGGAGTGGACGCCGGCGCGCCAGAGCGCAGACCCCGGCGCAGCTTGGCGGCAGGCGGCGCGAGCAGGAGGCGCTCAATGGGATACTATAAGCCTCGACCTGAGAGTTAGTTTTGTGCTCGGAGAGCTCGTCCGGCGCGCCTCTCTGGTGGTCATGGTCCTCAGGGATCGGCGACTCGCTGCCGATGCATCAGGCAAGCGGCCTGGTCTCGTGCCGCGACAGATACGAATGGGGAACTGATGTGAGCGACGACATCGCGCTGCTGTCCTGGGCGGCCCGACCGGCCCTTCTGGAGGCCGCCCGCGAACCGCGCCTGCTCATGGCGCTGCTGCTGGCCGACCTCATGTCGCCCTCGCTCTGGGAGTTCAGGGAGAAGATCCGCCTGAAGACGGCCGCGGACGAGGCCGCCGTCGCGCACGGTCGCACGGCCGGCGGCGGGCGGGCGGACGACGCGGTGCCGCTCGAGCGGCCGGCCGATGGCGGAGAGCCGCCCGTGCATCCGCCGGACCAGCGCACGGAGCTTGTGATGGAGGAGATCCACGAGTACATGGACCGGCACCTCTTTCACGTCAGCCCCCTGGACGTCGAGGAGATCTGGGGTTGTCTCGACCTCGACGAGGAGCGCGCACGGCTGGGCGCCGGTGAGGTCGACTACGCGGTCGGCGTCATCCGTCGCGGCCTGGAGGAGCGTCGCGATATGGGCATCCTCACCGGCAAGCAGGACATCCTGCCGCTTCTGGACGACGGTGGGCTCCCGGACTACGAGTACTCGACGATCGACGTCATCCGCGCCCACCGGCGGCGCCTGCACCACGGCAAGCACAAGCCGCTTGGTATCACCTCCTGCGCCGACGAGGCCGTGCTCTCGGCGGCTCTCGCTTGGGCGGCCGGCCACGTCCCTCTCGAAGGCATCGTCGTGTTCGGCTCGCCGCTGCACTACACGACGCTGGTCGAGCGCCACGGGCGCGGCTACTGGTTCAACGGCAAGCACGAGTACCACGACGCCGCATCGTGGGCGCGCGAGTGCGCGGCCCGCAACGTCGCGCGGCGGT
>CAIYOD010000024.1 GCA_903927755.1 uncultured Thermoleophilia bacterium
CGCCGCATGCCCAGCGGTCCCAGCAGGCGCTCGACCAGCAGTTCGGTGAAGGGCTTGCCGGCGGTCGCCTCGAGCACCAGGCCGAGCAGCTTGTAGCCGTCGTTGGAGTAGGAGAAGCGCTCGCCCGGCGCATACCCGCACTCCGTCTCCCGCAGCGCCCACACCTGGTGCGCGCCGTCGAGGCCAAAGTCCATCCCCATGATGAGGCCGGCGGTGTGGGTCAGCAGATGATGCGCCGTGATCGGCGCGAAGCGCGAGCGCACCTCGAACCAGGGCACGTAGTCGGTCACCGGGGCCCGCAAGTCGAGCCGTCCGGCCTCGACCTCCTGCATGGCGACGATGGCCGCGAAGGACTTGCTGATGGAGCCGATCTGGAAGCGGTCGTCGAACTCCAGCGGACGCCCGGCGGCAACTTCGGCGAGGCCGACCGCGATGCCGCCGAGGAGCCGTTCCCGGTCGGTCAGCGCGACGACGGCGCCGGGCGCGCTCGAGCGCGGCAGGCGATCCTCCAGGAACCGCTCGATGCCTTCGAGTGCCGTCTGCATGTCCGCCATCTCGTGCCTTCCGTCCGAGGTCGCCGCAGGTGTGCGCGCCGCGCATCGTCGGCCGCCCGCCGACCCCGCGCTGCAGTGTACACGAGTCCCGAAGGACGGCCGCTAGAACCTCGGCGCCACGGCGATCAGCTTCGCGAACACGTCCTCGACCGCGTACCACTCCTTCCAGGTCGAGACGTCGCTGTTGGTCAGCACGACGGCGCCGACGCGGGTCCTGGGGTCGAAGAACATGAAGGTGCAGACGCCGTAGTCGCTGCCTTGGTGCCCCAACACCCTCAGCCCGCCGACCTTCTCGCGGTACCAGATCAAGCCCTGCCCCGGATACAGGCGGCCGACCTGCGGGCGCAGTATCTCGGCCACCGTCGCCGCCTGGAGAAGCCGCACGCCGTGGTAGGCGCCCCCGTTGACGTACAGAGCGAGGTAGCGTCCGAGCTGAGAGACGCTCGTGCGTGCCTGGCCGCAGGGGTAGTCCGGGTAGCCGTACTGCCCGTAGGCGCGGTAGCGCCCCGAGCCGCGCACGTACCGATAGGTCATGGCGAGAGCGCCTCGGTCGAGACCCGCGAGCTTGTAGGAGGTGGCGTTCATGCCCAGCGGCGCGAAGATGTGCGTGGCGCAGTACTGGGCGAAGGGCACGCCGCTGGTGGATTCGACGACGTAGGCCGCCAGGTCGGCGCCGATGTTCGAGTAGGAGTAGCTGCGCGCAGGCGCGGAGCGGGAGTAGGCACGCCTGCTCCACCAGCGCCCGCCGGGCACGAGGTACCCCTTCAGGAAGACGTCCAGCGGGATCGGCGAATCGTGCCCGAACGTGTAGAGGTCGTCCCACACTGCGTTGCGGTCGCGGATGCTCGAGGTGTGCGTGAGCAACTGCTGGAGCGTGATCGGGTCGTCGGGATGCCTGGGGTTGCGCACGGAGAACGGCAGGTAGGTGTCGACATCGGCGCCGAGCGAGAGGTTGCCGGCCTCGACCTGCTGCATCACCGCCGTGGCGATGAAGGTCTTCGAGATCGAGGCGAGCATGAAGCCGGTGTCGGCCGTGACCCGGCGGCGCGCGCCGCTGTCGGCCCAGCCGAAGCCCTTGGCCCACACGACCTCGCCGCCGGAGACGACGCACGCGGCCAGGCCAGGCACGTGCGCGGTTCTCATCTTCGCCCGGACGAAGGCGTCGAGGCCGGCCGGCGAGACATCGTCGATCGCCGACGGGACGGCCGGAGACAGCGCGGCCGCGGGTGTGGCCTGCACCGGCGTGGCCTGCGGCGCGCCGGCCTGCCTGCCGCAGCCCACACCCGCCAGCCCCAGGACGAGCGCGGCCACGAGCAGGATCGCCGGTTTCACGACTGAAGCCGCGGACCTCCTTCGCGATCCCCTCATCCAGGCCTCTCGACCGCGATCGGCCGTGCCCCGGCGGGCCGCTCCGGGCAGCACGACCCGCTCACGTGTCGACGCGACCGCGGCCGGCATGGCCGATCCCGTCCCGCTTCTCGACCGTGGTCCCGAACGGTCTCGACATGGCGGCGAGGCGCGCGAGGATCGCCGCCGCGAGCTCGGGGCCCG
>CAIYOD010000025.1 GCA_903927755.1 uncultured Thermoleophilia bacterium
CGTTTGACCGTGCCGCCGGCAACGGCGGCGGTGTCGCGGGTATCCGGCGGGACGCCGGCGCGAGAGAGCCGTACGCGGACGGGCCCGGCGGAGGCACTGCGCCTCCGCCGGGCCCGTCCGCGTACGGCTCTCTCGCGCCGGCGTCCCGCCGGATACCCGCGACGCCGCCGCCGTTGCCGGCGGCACGGTCAAACGGGGAAGACGACCTCGAAGCGCTCGCACACCACGGGCATGTCCGCTGAAGGCGAGCGCCCCATCCCCTCGAGCTCGCGCGAGAACGCCGCCCAATGGGCGTCGCGCCAGAACGCGAGCGAGCCGTCGCCCTCGCCCTCGGTCGCGGCGAACTCCTCGGTCACCTTGTCGAACGCGACGACCTCGGCGGCGGTCGTACGGATGACGGCGCGCGCCGTGCCGCTCCAGTCGGTGATCACGCTGAAGTCGCCGGGCTGGGGGAGCTCCTCACCTTCCGCCTCGTAAGACCAGAGGGCGCCGGCTGTGGCCCGCTTGCGCCCGGCGAGGACGAGCTCCACGAGTTCGTCGGCATCGGCCTGGTTGTCGCAGAAGTGCCAGGCCGTGTACCCATCCTCGGGCCCCGCCACGTCCGGGCGCGCCGCCCGGAACGCCGCCCAGACCTCCTCGACAGATGGCATCGCTACCTCTTTCTGCAGATGAGCTGGCCCGTAAGGAACGGCACGATCACTCCGTCGACGCGCTCGTCCGTCAGGGCGCGGTCGAGCATCGGCTGCATCTCGTCCTCGAACCCGACGGCGTTGTCGGCGACGAGCAGTCCGCCGGGCACGAGCCGCGGCACGACGGCCTCGTAGAGCTCGCCGTAGTCCGGTTTCTCGGAGTCGAGAAAGCAGAAGGCGACGTCGCCCAGGCCGGCCAGATGATCGCGCACGTCACCGTGCACGAAGTCGACGACGTCGTCGGCGCCGGTCAGCGCGAGCGTCTCGCGCGCCAGCGCGGCCTTCGCTTCCAGCACCTCGAACGTCGTGATGCGCCGGCCGGTCTCGCGGCAGGCGAGCGCCAGCCAGAGCGTCGAGTAACCGGCGCTGGTGCCGATCTCGATCCAGCGCCCGGGCGGCGCGCCCGCCGCGAGGATCGCGACGAACCTGCCGACGTCGCGCGGCACCTGGCGCAGGCGCTCGAGCCGCGCCGTGCCGTCCGTGCGATCGCGCGCGTCGATCTTCTCGAGGTGGGCCATGCGCGCGCGCATCGCCTCAGGAATGTCGTGGAACATCGCGTCCTCCCCGGTCTCCAGGACCGCCGCAGATGGCGAACCGCGAAGTCATCATAGGACGAACGACCGCTCCGTGGCCGAGAACTCGGGCTCGCGGGCCTCGACCTCCGTCGCGGCGACCGGAATCGCCCGGAACGCGCACCGGGAACGCGGCGCTGCAAGGGGAATGACGCTGGTGACCGACTGTGTCGCTACGCCCTGGATCCAGTCCGCTCCGGCGTACCGCCGTCAGCATCCTGGCGCACATCCCCACCCCAAGCCGGGTAGAGGTCCTGCTTGAATCCCAGCACGGAGAGGATCTTCCCGACGACGAAGTCGACGATATCCTCGAGGGAGCGAGGATGGTTGTAGAAGGCCGGCATCGGCGGCAGCACCACAGCGCCGGCCTCACTAGCCTCCAGCAATCGGCGCAGGTGGACCAGGGACAGCGGCATCTCCCGAGGGACCAGGACAAGCGGCTTGCGCTCCTTGAGCGCCACCGCTCCGGCGCGCTGGATGAGGGTGCGTGAACTGCCGATGGCGATCTCCGCGGCGGTCGACAGCGAACACGGGCAGATGACGGCGGCATCGGGATACGCCGACCCGCTGGAGCACGTCGCACCGAGGTCCCCGGGGCGATGCACGGTCACGGCGCCGCCGGCGCCTGCGCGCGCAAGGAACTCCGCGGTGACGCCGTCTCGCCCCACTGCCGTGAACTCGAGCTCGTACGCGACGACTTCGAGACCCATGTCGGAGATGCAGAGATCGATGGTGCAGCCCGCGGCGGCGAGCTTCTCGACCAGACGGAGTGCATACGGAGCGCCGCTGGCGCCCGTGACGCCGACGAAGAGTGAGTGAGGTGGGGGCATCGGCAGGATTCTAGCACACAGGGTGGCGGTCCCTCACCGCACGACGGCGATGCTCCGGGCGGTCTCCATGAACGGCCGGCGCGCAACGCGCCAGCCGGCGATCACGATGTTCGGACGGCGGTCGGTGGTCGCGAGGATCAGCGCGTCCCCGGCACGTCCCTCGCGTGCCGGCCGACCGCCGATCCGTGCAGACCCGGAGCTCCAGACTACCTCCTCAGGAAGATCCTTCGCCCCGACGGTCATGACTATCAGCCCCTCGCCGTCAGTGTACGAAACGCGGTAGCTTCCGCCCCAGTTCTCTGGATTGGGCCGCGCTGTACCGTCGCCGACGGCGATGTAGGGCGCGGCCAATCCATAGCCCGACGGCAGGCGTACCGGCAACATGACGGGCATGTCATCGCCGACCATCCCGGCCACCCGTCGGCCGATCTCAGGCCGCGAGAGGTCGGCAGTGTGCAGCGTGGCGGGCAGCCCTCCGGTCGGGTGGGCCGCCTCGTAGGCGTCGGCTACCGACGAAGCCGGTGCGGAAGGCGCCGGCTCGGATTGCCGTCCGCATCCTGCCGTCATGGACTGCGCGCCCGAGAGCAGGACCAGCGCGACCACGAGCCACGCGGCCCGGCAGTGCCTTGCCCCTCGCGTCGCGCGCGACCTATAGTTGGGGTCCATGCCCCTCGATCTTCTCGCCATCTCCCGATCCCTCGTCGCGACCGACTCACGTTCGAGCGTGTCCAGCCGGCCGGTCATCGATCTGCTGCAGCCACTCTGCGACGCCGCAGGCCTGCAGGCAACCTTGTATGAGGAGTCGCGCGATGGGGTCTCCCAGTACGACCTCGTCGCTGTCCGGCCGGGCGCGTCCGATCTGGCCCCGCTCCTGCTCAACACGCATCTCGACACCGTGCCGCCAGGCGATCCCGGGCTGTGGACCGAATGCGGAGGCAGCCCGCTTCGCCTCACGCAGCGTGACGGCATGCTGTACGGACTGGGCACGGCGGATGTCAAGCTGGACTTCGCCTGCAAGCTTCTCGCGCTCGAGCGCCTGCGGAACGAGTCGCTTCGCCGAACGGTCGTCCTCGCCGGCACCTACGGCGAAGAGACGGGCCGCTTTGGAGCACAGTTGCTCGCGAGAACACTGCGACCGCTCCCCGCCATGGCGCTGGTGGGCGAGCCGACATCGCTGCGTCCATGCACTGCGCACAAGGGCTACCTGGAGATCCACGTGTCGGCGAGGCATGCGGCTCGCCCACCAAAGGCCGGCGCCTTCTGGCGGCTCGGATTCGACGGCGTCGCCGCCCACTCATCGCAGCCCCACAGGGGGCTCTCTGCCAACGACGCCTGCCTCGACGCGCTGGCACAACTCGACCGGGATGGCGCGGAGGTGCTCGCGCTCGACGGCGGCGACTTGGTCAACCGGGTTTCCACGCATGCATCCATCGTCCTGGCCGCCGACAAGCGGCCCGTGGTCGCGGGAGCGTGCGTCGAACTGGTGGAGCGACCGGCGGACGCGGCATGGTCGCCCGGACTGATCGAGCTTCTCCTGGCCGTCCACGAGTCGACGGTCCTCCTCCGTGAGAGCCTGCGGAGGCATGTCGTGGACGGGTTCGACCCGCCCTGGAGCACGGTCAACAACGGTCTCGTCGAGATCGCTGACGGGTCGCTGCGCCACCTCGTGGACATACGCCGCCTCTCCGGCGAGCAGCCGGAGTCGGCCATCGCCGCCCACCTCGAGCGCCTGCACGCAGCGGCGCGATCCTCCGCCTGCGAAGTGGAGGTCACGCAGAAACTGGACTCGCCGCCGTTCCGGGGAGACGATGCCTCCCGCGCCGCGGGCGCCCTCCGCCGCATCCTGCGCGCCCGCTGCATGCCGGTCGAGCCGGAGCACAAGAGTGGGACCACCGAGGCCAGTGTCTACTCGGCACTCGGCATCGATACCCTCGTCTTCGGACCCGGGGAGGCCGGAGGCAACATCCATCGGCCCAACGAACACGTGCCGCTCGCGGACCTTCACGCCGCCGTCGATATCTACACCGACCTCGTCAAGGAGCTCGCTTCCTGCTGAGTCCCATGGAGCGCCCTTCCCCGGCTCATCCACCGCTGACAGGAGACACGAACGTCACCGTGTCGCCATCATCGAGCACCTGATCGGCAGAGATGGGCATCCCCCTGAGGAAGACGATGCGCACCGTGTCCCGAGGCATGGACAGATCCCGCATGACGTCTCCGAGAGTGACGGCCTCCTGCTCGTACTGCAGGCTCACGCGCCCGTCCGGCCCCGCCCCGGGGGGCAGGAAGGCGCGGTGCATACCGATGAGCACCGCAGTCACCGTGACTGTCATGGCGCCGCCCTAATCTGCGCTGCCGGCGTCGGCCTCGCACGTGGGTGGGTACTCCGGGCTGGAGAAGACGTAGACCATGCTCATCGGCGCCGCGGAGTCATTGACGACGCCGTGCGGCACGCCTGCGGGAATCAGCACCGCCTGGCCGGCACGGTACGACACGAACTCCTTGCCGATCGACAGCTTGCCCTCGCCCTCGATGATGTAGGCGAGTTCGTCGACCTCGTGCACCAGTTGCTTGGTACTGGCGCCCGGCGCCCAGACGGAGTAGCCGAGCATGCTGCCGACGGCCCCGTTTCGGGGACCGGACAGCAGCTCGCACACCCAGTGGCCGCCGGGGATGTCCGTCCGCTTGCCCTCGGCAAGCGGGACGACGCGGATGCGCGCCGCGGCCTCAGATGACAAGGGCCCCGTCCTTCATCACGAGCCTGCCGTCGACCTCGATGGTCACGTCCCGGATCGACCCGTCGAGATGCAGTCTGCTGTGACTGCAGCCGCCCGGATAGCAGTGCGAGTTGTCGCCAAGGGCGAAGTGCACCGTGCCCATCAGGCCCTTCTCCGACGGCGAGCCGGTCGGGGACTTGTGGCTGGTGCCGATCGCGTACTCGGCGATGACGTTGGCGTTCTCGTCCGAGCCTGCTACCACCTCGCGCAGCAGGTCCGCAGCCACGCCGCCGCTGATGTCGGTGCAGCGGCCGTCGTGGATCTCCCAGCGCATCGGCTCTTTCAGCGAACGCGGTTCACCAACACCGAGCATGATGCCGTCGACGATGATGACGCCCTCCGTCTTGTCCTCGACGGCCGCATAGGCCACTTCGCCCCAGAGAGGAACCGGGCCCATCATCTCGCCGGCGCCCTTGATCGGCACAACCTTCAACGCGGGGCGGTCCTTGATGCAGACCATCACGTCGGTACCGGCGGGCGTCGTGACGTGGCACCACTCGGCGCCTTCCATGGCCGCGATCAGCTTCTCCGCCCGCCCGACGATGAGGTCGATATCGTCGTAGGTGAGGTCCCAATCGGCCATGCCCTCCTCGATGGAGCCGATCTTGACTCCCAAGGCGACGCTCTCCGCGACGGGGTCCACGTGGGCGAAGCGGTTGGCCCACTCGAGATTGGTAGTGATGATGATGACATCCGAAGCCTTCATGGCGGCGGCGAGAGTCTTCGACGGCTCCATCGGTACGGCCATGGAAGCGAGGCACTGGCTGACGTGATGCGAGACGTCGGCGACGACCGGATAGGCGCCGTAGGAGACGGCGACGCCGGCGATGGCCTTGGCCTCGCGCTCGTGGTCCTCGTCGGCGATGATGAGGACGCTGTCACCCTCCTTGACGGCGAAACAGCGTTCCACAACGAGACGCGCTCCCTTGATCAGCGTGGAATACGACTTCACTCCGAACCTCCTTCGAGCCTTGTCTGTAGTCGAACGGCACGGTCGTTCAGATCACTCAAAACGGACCCCTCCGAGAAGAGAGCATGCCGCTTCGAGCACGCCGCCGGCGATGGCCAGCGCCTTGTCGGACACGAGGTCGCAGTGGTCGCATGATGCGCGTGGATCGATGTCGCCGAGCTTCATGCCCTCGGTCACGTGAAGGCCGGAGCGCATCAGACCGCGCAGCACACCGTCGAACGGCGCTACGACGGCGACGTCGCCCACGTGGGCCACCACGTCGTTCGCGCGCACCTGGGCGCCGATGGCGAGGCGGGTACGCAGGATCCCCTGGCCCGGTGCGCGCAGTACTCTTTCCGCGGAACGTCCGCCGATCTCCCCGGGAATCCCCGTGTTGGGCAGCGCCTCTCCCTCCGTGATCACGCGACCGAGGGTGTGGCCGCGGCATGTCTCCACGACGGCGTGGGCGTCACGACCCACAAGGAACCCCGGCCCCAGTGCGACGACCGCCGGGGCATCCCGCACTGAGGTTCCGACGTTCCGCTTGGCGACGATGGCGTCAACAAGCAGCGCGGGCTCGAGTTCTCGCAGAACGGTGGTCTCGGGGTCGACGATGACCGTGACGACCTCCTGGGAGATGAGGCCACGAACGGCGGTCCTGTCATCGGCGAGGACTCCTCTGACCCCCTCCACCGTGACCTCGCCCTCGTACACCGCCTCCGCGAAAGCCACGCTTCGGCGCACCACCGTCGGGGAAGGGATCTCGGTCATCACGATCGAGAACCCGGCGCTACGCAGTCGCAGCGCGACCCCGGTGGCCAGGTCGCCGGCCCCCTTGATGAGCGCCAGCGGGCGGAGAGCCGGCGCGAGCCTCAGGTCCGTCGCGCCGGTCATCGACCCTCACCCGCACGGGACGCCGGGACCGCGTCGCGCCCGTCGAGCTTGCCGCATGCATCGGCGACGATCTCGGCCATGATGCACAGAGCCAGCTCGGCCGGGGTCTCGGCGCCGATATCCAGCCCGATCGGGGCATGGACAGCGTCGAGCTGCTCTACCGGGACTCCCTCCGCGAGAAGCTGAGCGTGGATCTTCTGCACCTTGCTGGAACTGCCAATCATGCCGATCGAGGCCGCGGGTGACCCGATCACGGAGCGGAGCGCGTCGGTGTCGTGCAAGTGTCCGTGAGTCACGATCACGACGTGCGTCGTCGCGCTGATGGGCACGAGGTCGGAGGTGTTCGCCGGATCGCCGTGAACGAGCTGGTCGGCGTCGGGGAAACGATCCTCGGTGACCATGTCGCGACGCGGGTCCAAGACGATCACCTGATAGTCGAGCAGCTTTCCCATGGCGGCGAGCTTCTGACCCACGTGTCCGGCGCCCACGACCAGCAGCACCCGGGCCGGCGCATGGACATCGAGAAAGACCGTCGCCTCACCCCCGCAGAGAGTGCCCAGAGCCCTGTCGCCCTTCTCACGCAACTCGTAGCGCTCGCTCTTGGACTCGCCCGTCGCCATGCAGGAGAGCGCATCCGCGATGACCTGCCGTTCGAGAGCTCCGCCGCCGATCGTTTCGGAGATGCTGCCGTCGGCCAGCACAAGCATCTTCGCCCCGACGCCGCGGGGGCTGGAACCGCTGACCTCGGTGATGGTCGCCAGGACGAACGGCACGCCCTGCAGCGTGAGCTCGGCGATCTTCGCGTGCAGTTCCGCAGGCCTCATGTACTCTCCCTTGTCGCCTCGTAGTCCTGGGGCGAGTCGATGTCCACGCACACGTGCGGATCATCGACGCTGACCAGACTCACTTCTTCGGAGTGACGCTCGACGATCTCTCTTCCCCCGACATCCCCGCGCTGCTCGAGGATCTCCGGAAACAACTCCGAGCCTATGAGGACCGGGTTGGCAGGCCGACCGCAGACCGCCGGCCGAACGACCGCGGCACCTGTGGACACGAACCGATCGATGATCTCGTCGATGAGAGTCGCCGTCACATACGGCTGATCGCCGAGGAGGAAGATCGCCGCGTCGCACCTCGCTGCCGACGCGCGCAGACCCGCCTGAAGCGACGTGCTCATGCCGTCCGCATAGTCCGGGTTCATCGTGACGATCACGGGTGCGTCGTCGAGCGCGGCGAGGACCGCATCGGACTCGTGCCCGACGACGACGATCGTCCGGGCCGCCCTGGAGCCGAGAGCGGCGTCCACCACTCGTCGCACCATAGGACGTTCCCCAACGGGGAGCAGGAGCTTCTGCTCGCCCATGCGAGTCGCCTGCCCGGCGGCCAGGACTACCGCGGCGACCTCGCGCGATCGACGCGCCTGCGAACTGCCGGACACGTCAGTCATGCCGCTGACGCCAGCACCCTGGCCGCACGGCGCTCGCGCAGGCAGGCAAGGACTACGACGCTCGCGCCTCCGTCGAGGTCCATCAGCTCGCTCGCCACCGCGCGTCCGAGCGTCTCGATCGGCAGAGAGTCCACGCCATTCAAGAGTGTCACGATGCGGGGCCCGGCGGCGCCCGCCTGCAGGGCGGACAACTGCAGCTTCAGGCCGTCCACGAACACGCGTCGTGTGATCTCACCCCCGAGGGGTAGGCCGAGGGCCGCCGCCATGCGCTCGGCGCGGTGGACGTGCTCCGCGGTCAGCGGCCGGCCGATCGCGTCCAGGCCGGCGACGTGGACGACGATCGTGCTGGTGGCCGGCACCTGCGGCTCATGCGGGCCGAATGCCTTGAAGGGCAGTCCGCGGCTCCCGTCGGCCTCGACCAGCAGATGATCCGCCAGCCTCGCCTCCCAGAGGGCGTCGACGAAAGCAGGCGGCAGACCGACCACCTTGCCGTCGCCGCCCGAGCCACGGACGGCGGCGACGGTCCCTCCGTGAGTCAGAGCCTCTCTCAGCTTCACCGTCAGACCCTCATCATCGACATCCATCACCACTGGTCCGACTGCGACCAGCTCCCGAAGGAGCATGGCCGTCGTCGTAGTGGCGACCACCCTGCTGCCTGCCGCCCCGAGCTCTCTGGCGAGGAGGCTCAGCGCCGTCGTCTTGCCTCCCGCCCCCACCAGCGACACGACCTCCCGAGGCCCCAAGGCCAGAGCCTCGGCGAGGGTGCCCCAATGGCCGACGTATGCTGCAGCCGAGATTACCGCGTCTCCTTCAGGGCCTCGAGGACCATGTCTCGCGTGATCGGCAGCTCGTGGAACCGCACGCCGATGGCGTCGAAGACGGCATTGGCGATCGCCGGCGCAGTTGGGACGAGGCCCGGCTCGCCGATGCCCTTGGCGCCGAACGGGCCCTTCGTGCCTACGCTCTCGACGAGGATCGTCTCGATTTCCGGCATGTCACCGATGTTGGGGATCTTGTAGTCGAGGAAGCGGTCGTTCTGGACCTTGCCCTCCTGGCGGACGAGACGCTCCATGAGCGCGAAGCCGATGCCCTGCGCGATCGAGCCCTCGATCTGCCCCTCGGACATCGTCTGATTGATGGTCGTGCCGGTCTCGTGCGCCGCAACGACCCTCAGCACGCGCACCTGGCCGGTCTCCGGATCGACCTCGACCTCCACTGCCTGCGTGCCGAACGAGAAGCAGGGGATGTTCTTCGCGAACGCTGTGGGGATCGTGTACCCCTCAGGCAATTTGTCGACGAACTGACCAGTGCCCGAGATCGGAATCCCGTGCGCGTTGACCGCGTGATCCACGATCTCGAACAGATCGTGCTTCTCGCTGGAGCCCTTCACCCAGACCTTGCTCTCCTCGATGACTATGTCCGCAGGGTCCGCCTCCAACATCTCGGCGGCGGCCTCCGCCAGCGCCGCCCGAGCGTCCCGGGCAGCGGCCTGGACGGCGTTGCCATCCATGAAGGTCGCACGGCTGCCCCAGGACCCCAGGTCGTAAGGAGTCAGCTCGGTGTCGTGGGACAGGACATTGATGTCGCTCAGGCTCACCCCGAGCTCCTCGGCGGCGATCTGCGCCATGGTCGTATGTGAGCCCTGCCCCATGTCCAGCGCGGAGGTGATCAGCGTGACCGTGCCTTCATCCGACAGCTTGATGAATGCTTCGGCCGAGTTGTAGCCGTAGAAGCGCCCTCCTCCCCCGGTGTGGACCATGTTGGCGAGGCCGACACCACGCAACGTGCCATCGGACGGCCGGGCTTTCTTCTGGCTCCACTCGATGGCCTCGGACGCGGCCTCCATGCATTCAGTCATGGCGCATCCGCAGATCTCGGCGCCGCAGGACGTGGTCCCCATCGAACAGTTCGAGTTCCGCAGCCTCAGGTCGAGAGGGTCGATGCCCATCTTGTGAGCCAACTCGTCGAGCTGAGACTCCGTTGCGAACGTCAGTTGAGGATTCCCGAAGCCACGGAACGCGGTCCCCATCTCCTTGTTCGTGTAGACCATCTGGGCCTGGAAGCGGATGTTGGGAACATCGTAGAGAGTGCCGAACATCATGCTGGAGAAGTTGATCGTCGCCGGACCCTTGTCGTGGTAGGCGCCCGCGTCCCCGATCACGGTGAGGTCGCGGACGACGATCCTGCCATCCTTCATGGCCCCGGTCTTGAGGCTCATGGTGTAGGGATAGCGGGTCTTTCCGGTCGTGAACTCCTCACTACGCGTGTTCACGATGCGAACGGGGCGCCCGGTGAGCCGGGAAAGCACGGACGCGATGGGCAGCTTCACGTCCATGACCAGCTTGGATCCAAAGCCGCCGCCCATGTACGAGTTGATGACGCGTACGTTTCTCCTCGGGATGCCCAAGATGCGCGCCACTTCCTGGCGCTGTGTATGTGGGGCCTGGGCATTCGTCCAGATGGTGAGGCGGTCCTTCTCGTCCCATTTCGCGATGCAGTTGGACGTCTCCAGGCAGGTGTGGGCCTGCGCGTGGGTGACGTAGGTGCCTTCCACGACGAAATCGCACTCGGCGAGCGCCTTGTCCGGATCCCCGAACAGCCGCTCGACGCTCCAGGTCGAGTTGCTCTCCTTGTCGTCGTGGACGAGCGGCGCACCGGGCTCCAGGGCGGCATGGACATCGAAGACGGCAGGCAGCAGCTCGTAGTCGACCTTGATGAGCGAGACGGCCTCCTCGGCGGTATCGTCGTCGACGGCGGCCACGGCGGCGACCTCGTCGCCGATATACCGCACTGTCTCGCCGCACAGGATGTTCTTGTCGGCGAGCCACTGGTAGAAGCTGAAGAGGCCGTCGGGGACATCCTTGGCCGTAATCACCGCCAGGACGCCCTTGAGCTGCTCGGCGGCAGACGTGTCGATAGATTTGATACGCGCGTGCGCGTGAGGGCTGCGAAGGATCTTCCCGACGAGCAGTCCCGGCATCTTGAGGTCCACAGTGTACTGTGCCGCGCCGGTCACCTTCGGTACGGCATCGACCCGCGGCAGCCCCTTGCCGATGATGCAGGTGCTCATACGAGTTCCTCCTCCGCGAGAAGGCACTGGGCGACCTCGACCGCCTCGACGATCTTGACGTAGCCCGTGCATCGACACAGATTGCCGCGCAACCCGGCAAGGATCTCCTCGCGGGTCGGGTCGGGATTGCGGTCGAGCAGCGCCTTGGTAGTCATGACCATCCCCGGAGTACAGAAGCCGCACTGGATGGCGCCCTGCGAGACGAACGCCTGCTGGACGGGGTGGAGCACGCCGCCCGAGGACAGACCCTCGATGGTCAACACGTCGCGTCCCGCTGCCTCGTGCGCCAAGGTGAGACAAGAGTTCACCGGCTCGCCATCAAGCAGCACCGTGCATGCTCCGCACTCCCCGGCTCCGCAGCCGTTCTTGGTCCCGGTGAGCCCGAGATCGTCGCGAAGGACATCGAGCAGCGTCCGACGCGTGTCGACGAGGAGATGGTGTTCGTCCCCGTTGACCGTGATGAGCAGTTCCTGCTTCATGCCACCGCTCCCCTCTCCGCCCAGGCACGTGCGGCGGTCAGAGCCCGCCGCGACAGCACCTCCACGAGGACCTTCCTGTAGGCCGCGGAGGCACGAAGATCGCTGATCGGCAGGGCATCAGCGACGGCTTCGAGGCTTGCGCGGTCGGTCAGGGCCTCGTCCAGCTCCTGTCCGACCAGCATCGCCTCGGCTGCGCGCGCGCGGATCGGCGTCGGCGCGACCGCGCCGAGTGCGAGACGGAGGTCCCGCACCACGGCCGAGCCCGGGACGAAGTCGCTGTACACCGCGACGCCCACGGTGCAGCAGTCCATGGCCGAGCGAAAGGACTTGCAGTACTTCGCGAAGCCGGTCTCCGGCACCGGCGGGACCACGATGGCCCTGAGCAGCTCCCCCGGCCCGAGGACGGTCTGACCGGGGCCGGAGAAGAAGTCCTCCAGGAGCACGGTCCGGTCGGCCTGCCCGTCGGTGATGACGGCGGTCGATCCGCAGGCGATGAGGATCGGCGCAGTGTCGGCGGACGGCGCCGCGTTGCACAGGTTGCCTCCGACCGTGGCCCGACTGCGGACCTGCATGGAGCCGACGAACGAGGCTGCCTCGGCGATGCCCGGGAACGCCCGCCGCACGTCCGGGGAGTTCTCGATGGCGCCGAGGGGAGTGGCGGAGCCCATGATGAGACTGCCGTCCTCCTCCAGGTGGAGCGCATCGAGCCCGGGCACATCTCGGAGGCTCACGAGGGCGTCGAGCTCCAGTCCGCCCTGCTTCATCTGCACGAGCAGATCGGTGCCGCCGGCGAGGGCCTTCACCCGGCCGTCCTGAGCCGCCAGCATGGTGCACGCTTCTTCCAGCGACGACGGCCGCTTGTACTCAAAGGGTTTCATAGGCCGCGCTCCAGTCCCGTTAGCGTCATTTCTCCAACGCCGCCACGCCGGCCCGAGTCTCCTCGATCGGCGCCTCCACCATCTCGATGGCCTCGCGGTTGCAGAGGAAATAGCAGACCGCGCAGGAGTAGCATTCCTTAGGCTTCACGAGCACGGCCTTCTTGTCGACGATCTCGATGCACTCGCAGTGGCCGGGCGCCGCACAGAGGCCGCAACCGTTGCACTTCTCGAGATCGATGGCGGGCAACATCGAGATGTAGTCGACCTCTTTCGGCGTGACGATGTACTTGAGTGCGATCCCCCGCATGTCGTCCAGCGTCTCGTAGCCGTTCTCGTCCATGAACTTCCGCAGCCCTGGCTCGATCTTGGCAAATGCCTTGTAGCCCTTGAGGTACAGCAGGGAGCAGTAGGTGAGCACCGTGGCGCCGTACATGAGCATCTCGACGGAGTGACGCCAGTTCATGAGACCGCCGCCGCCCGCGAGCGGCAGATCGGGACAGGTGGTCCGCATCTGCGCGATGTGCCGGTAGGCGAGCGGGCGGATCCATGGGCCGCAGAGCCCTGCGAACGACTGGTTGCCAGTCGAGGGATACATCGGGTGCCCGCCGTTCTTGATGTCCAGCGGAGGCAGAGACTGGGGACAGTTGATCGCCGAGACGGCGGCCGCGCCACTCTTCTGCACCGACCTGGCCACCATCATCGTGTTGGCTTCGGGGGTCATCTTCGGCATCACGGGGATGCTCACGGCGTCGACGACCGCCCCGCACACCTGCCCTGCGAGGACGGGGTCCTTGCCCAGGGTGGCGCCCAGTTCCGGCTCTTCGTCAACGCCCATCTGCTTGGCCATCAGGCCGAGGTTGGGGCAGGACATGTTGAGCTCGAGCATGTCCGCGCCGGCTTCTTCGAGCATGCGCGCGAGCTTGGCCCAGCCCTCGAGATCCTCACCGGGACCCATCATGTTGGCGATGATCTTGAGGTCGGTCTGCTCCTTGCAGTCGGCGATGAGCTGCTGCGTCTTCTCGACCTGCATGCGCTCGCCCGACGGTGAGTAGAAGGCGCCTTCCTTCTCGATGATGTGGTAGGGCCGTGCGTACAGCGGGATCTGCAGGAACGTAAGCTTCGTGCTCACCGCGGACGCTCCGTGCTCCTCGGCGATCTTGATCTTCTCGACTTTGTTCGTGAGTTCAGACGACGCCACGATGAACGGGTTCTTCAGTTTCAGCCCCGCAAAGTCGACAGACAGATCAGCCATCGAGCTCTCCCTTCGTACAGTCGTTGTCGTCGGATGTCTCGGCGAAGCCCGAGCTGGCGACCGCCTCGCGCGTCTCCTCGAGACGCGCCGCGACCTCGAGGTAGCGCCCCTCGACGGCCATGGCGGCGTCCTTGCGCGCCTCGTCCGTCCAGTAGCCGAGCTCGTACCCGTACCACGGCTTCTTGAGGTTGAGCTTGGGGAGTCCCTCGGCCTTCCAGAGCTCGATCGCCTTGTCCATGAACTCCTTGCGCGGAAGCGAGGTCGGCGGGTAGTCCCACTTGCGGGTCGCGTCGATGAGGATCGCCGATGTGCCCACCGGCGACGGGAACCGCTGCTCGTCGACGTGCGCCTCGGGCGGCGCCGACGATGGGTCCAGGATGCTCGCCTTGTGAGTGACGATATGGGTGTCGAGGTGCGGGCGCATGCGGTACGCCATCGCCCAGTTCACCGCGTCGGCGTCGTTCGCGTCGATATCATCGTCGACCGCGACGATCATCTTGCCGATCGTCGGATCCAGCGCTACCGCCGCGTGCAGAGCCTGCCAGGGCTGAGACGGATGTACCTTCTTCAGTTGGATGACCAGGAGGCCGTAGCTCCCCGTCGCCTCGTGCAATTGCACGTCGAGCACGCCGGGGATGTTCGCCGAGCGCAGCCGATTGAGGAAGACGGCGTCGTAGGCCAGTTTGCGGATCAGACTGCTCTCCGACGGCGGGAACTGACTGAGGAACGCCTGGTAGACCGGCTTCTTGCGGTGCATGATGCCGGTGACGTGGAAGACGGGGTTTGCGACCCGAGTGCCCATGTACCCGGTGTACTCGCCGAAGGGCGCCTCCTGCTCGCGATAGGTCGGGTCGACGTAGCCCTCGACCACGATCTCCGCGGACGCCGGAACCTCCAGGTCGACCGTGCGGCACTTGACGAGCTCGATCGGCTCGCCGGCGATGCCGCCCGCTACGTCGTACTCGTCGACCCCCAGGGGGATCTTGGCGACGCTGCACAGGCCGACGGCGGGAGTGCAGCCGATGATGATCGCCGCTTCGAGCATCTTGCCCTGGCTGCGAGCGCTCTGCATGTGGAGGCCGATGTGCTGGCTCTGGTGGGCCATCATGCCGGCCCTTGCGGCTCCCTTGACCATCACGCGGTAGGTCCCGATGTTGCCGTCGCCGGTCACCGGGTCCTTGGTCACCCAGAACGGCGAGGTGAAGTACGGCGCAGGATCGAACCCGGGCGTCGAGATGGGGTGCGGGAACTCGAGGATCCCGTCGTGCTCCAGCAGGCCCTCACCGACGTGGATCTCCTCCATCACCGGGCCGTCGTCGACAAGGCGGGGCGGGATGTAGTTCTTGTGTATCTCCGCCCACCGCTCGGTGATCTTGTCCGAGGTGCAACCGAGCGCCTTGGCGTACACGGCGCGGTTCGCGCCCAGCACTCCGACGGCGACGGAGCCATCGAAGCGGCGACCCATCTTGTCGGTCACGTTCTCGAACACGAACGCCGTCCGCTCCTCAGCAGGGAGCCCACGGAACTGCAGCCGCACCAGAGGCATCAGCTCGGTGTCCTTGCAGATGCTGGAGGTGATGCGCCGGACGAGACCGTCGGCCTCCAGCGCCGCGATGTACTCGCGGAAGTCCCTGTAGTAGCTCACTGCGCCCCCTGCTTCAGGATTTCAGCGACCAGCGGGTCTTCGGCCACCCACTCCAACCCGAGCCGGGCACGCGTCTCGGTGGTAGGCAGCGTGGTGACGGGGTCAAGACCGCTGGCCTGATAGAACTCGGCCCGCATGAGATCGAAGTCCACCGTCTGGCCGGCCAGTGGCCCTTCCGTCAGCGCCTCCTCACACAGCCTGCGAGGCAGGACGTCATCCACGGCCCGCAGGCCCTCACGGACGTTGATCACTCGCTCGAGCGTGTTGACGCGCTCTCCGGTGAGGTAGATGTCGGCCGGTCCGAACTCCTGACCGGTGGCAGCGGCGATCAGCTGAGCCAGCGAGTCGTCAGACATGCCGTTGGACAGGAAGGCGCAGGTGCCGGCAGAGTCCGACCCGCCGGCGCGCCGGTTACGACTGCCGAGGGTGATCGGGGCCTTGCCGCTGTCGGCGAAGCGATCGACCGCCGGGTTGGTGAGCTCCGCGGTGACCGTGTAGCCACCGGCGTGGTGGCAACCACCGCGCGGTCCGCAGGCATAGACCAGGGCCATGCCCTTGGCGCCACGAGGATCGTAGCCCCCCACCTCCATGCCCTTGGCATGCATGGCGAAGACCTCCGAGCCCTGGCCGATCTCCTCAGCGAGAGCGCGGGTACCACGGGCGATCCTCGCCCCGAACCCCGTAAGGTAGGCGGCGTCGTGGATCAACTGCAGGACCGAGTCGGCGTTGCCGAAGCTCAGGTCGAGACCACCGGTGTCTTCCAAGGTCAGCAGGCCCTTCTGAAAGCACTCCATGGCGAAGGCGATGGTGACTCCGACCGAGATCGTGTCCATGCCGAGCATGTCGCACAGACGATCGGCGGCGATGATCGGGGCGAGGTCGAAGATGCCACACGAGCTGCCCAGGGCGTAGGCCGTCTCGTATTCGGGCCCCTCGGACATGGCTCCGGCGTAGGGGCCCTCGCGAACGACCGTCACCTTGGTGCAGCGGCTGGGACACGGCTCGCCGCACGGTGCGTCCTTGACCAGGAACTTGTCACGCAGCGTGGCGCCGAGCAGGCCGGAGGCCTCGTCCGGGGTAGCCGCGCGCTGCCAGTTGTCCGCCGGCATCATGCCTGAGTTCAGGGTGACCGCGACCGTGCTCATGGAGCCGTGCATCTTCAGCGGGCCCGATGTGAACGGATTGGCGCGAAGTTGCTCGTTGATGTCGCGCACCGTCTCTTTGAACACCTTCGCATCAGCCAGCGGCGCGGCGTCTTTGCCCTTGCGGACCACGAGGGCTTTCACGTTCTTGGAGCCCATGACCGCCCCGGCTCCGCCCCGTCCCAAAGCACGACGCTCGTTGAGCATGCAGGCGTACGGGATCATGTGCTCCCCGGCGGGGCCGATGCACGTCATCGCCAGTTCACCGGACGGCAGCTCCTCGCGGATGAACTCCTGCGTGGCCTGGGTATCCAGTCCCCAGAGGTGCTCCGCCGGCCGCAACTTGGCGGTTCCGTGAGCGACCTCCACGTAAACGGGCCGTTCCGACCGGCCGTTGAGGATGATCACGTCGAACCCGGAGGTCTTGATGGCCGGGCCGAGGAGGCCTCCTGTGATGCAGAACAGGTAAAGGCCCGTCTGAGGCGACTTGGTGACGACCGCCGCGCGCGCTCCTCCGGGGGCTCCGGTGCCGGTCAGAGGACCGGACGTGAAGATCATCGGGTTCTCAGGGCTGAGCGGGTCGGTGCCCGGCGGCAGCAGCTTGAAAAGATAGTAGGCGCCGAGCCCGCGGCCGCCCAGGAAGTCGTTGGCTGCCTTCAGATCGAGCGGCTCCTCCCGCACTTCACCGGAACCCACGTCCACGTAGAGGACTCTGCCCCAGCGTGCGCCGGACGACGGCTTCTGGCCCATGATCATTCCTCCCCGAGGGCGCGGCGATAAAGCCGCGTCAGATCGGCAGGCGACGCCTGCCGCATATTAAGCCGGTAGTTGACGACCTTGGTGCACTGGTCGACGAGAGCCGGGATCTCCTCCAACGGCACCTGCGCCGGATCGAGCTTCGTGGGGAACCCCACGTCGTCCATCAGTTGCCACAGGCGCTCGAGCACGTACTCGGCCAGGTCGCGGTCGTCGCCCTCGGCGTTCAGCAGACGCGCGACCGGCGCCAGCTTGTGAGCCGCCACCGAGATGTTGAACTCCATCGCGTAGGGCAACATGATGCCTGTGGCGAGACCGTGAGACAGATGCAACCGCCCCAGTGGCTGGGAAAGCACGTGCGCGAGCCCGGGCAGCGCCGTCCCGGTAGCCAGGTTCGCAATGGAACTGGCCTCGAGCATGCTCTGCTTGGCGGCGAGATCACCCGTGAGCGCCGCCTTTGGCAGCGTCTCGAAGATCGTGGCGGCCGATGTCGCCGCCATACCGTCGGAGAAGTCGGTCGCGCCGACCGACCAGATGGCGTCCAGCGCGTGCGCCAGCGCGTCCATGCCGGCCACGAGCGCCGGCCACGCCGGGAGGCTCTCCATGAGCGACCCGTCAAGAATCGCGACTGTCGGGAAGGTCCGCTCGTCAAGGATGGACATCTTGAAGCTGCGTTCCTCGTCGGTGAGGATCGTGACCTTGGAGACCTCCGTGCCCGATCCGGCGGTCGTCGGGATCGCGATGACGGGGAACGGCGGCTTGGCCGCCTTCTGGAACCCCTCGTAGTCGGTCAGCGTGCCGCCGTTGGCGGCCACGAGCGCGATGCCCTTGCCCGCGCACATCGGGCTGCCGCCGCCCAGAGCGACGACCACGTCGCATCCCTCGGCGGCAAACACGGCCACTCCGGCGCTCACGGTCTTGACGCCCGGATCCTCTTCCACGTCGTCGAACACCGTGTAGGGCACGCCGGCTTCGTCGAGCACCCCGGTCACGCGGGCTGTGATTCCCGCGGCCGTCAGCCCTTTGTCGGCGCAAACGAACGCCTTGCTTCCTGCGGCTGCGACCTGGGCACTCAACGCAGACACAGCGCCGAGCCCATGGACGATGCGGGTCGGCATGTAGAACATCCTGCTGGCTTGACTCATGAGTCCCCCTCGCTCGGCCCCTTCCCTCAGGGCGACAGAAAGAATTGTCCTATCAACCTGTCTTGGATTTATAACAGCTTAGGGTAGGAATGTCAGTACTGTTGAGGCGGCGGGCGCTCACACGATCACGGCCGCCGGAACGCGCGCGTCGCCGCCGGGCTGGTGCGCGGCGCCCCATCGCTGCTGTCCCACGTGTTCCAGAACGTGGGACCGTCCTGCCGGTTCCGGCTGAGGAAGCCGTGGTGGTAGTAGCGATCGGAGCGATAGAAGACGTGAGCGAGATCGACGACGCTGCCATCCGTGGAGTAGGCCGTGAGCGTGAGCTTGAGCAGCGGGGTGAGGATGTCGACCTGCAGGAGTCGCGCCATCCCCTCGTCCGCGGCGACCGCCTGGAACACCTGGGACGCCCACTCGATGCGCACACCTGCGCGTTTCTCGATGAGGACGATCAGCGGTTCTTTGGTGAGATCGCTCAGAGGGATGGTCGCGCCGACCGCGTACGGAAGGTGATTGACCATCACGGCGAGAGGTCTGGAACCGACCAGCCTCAGGCGCTGTACGTGGAAGAGGTCGTCCCCGTCAGCGACCGAGAACACCTCGGCGAGATCCGGCGTCGCCTTGACGAGGCGGAACTCGACCACCTCGATGGTGGTATCGCTGCCGATGTGAATGAGATCTTCGAGACTCCCGCTGATCCGTGGCGTGGCATCCTCCGCCACCGCATCCGAGACGAACGTGCCCTTGCCCTTGACCCGGATGATGAGTCCCTGGTCCTCGAGGATCCGGAGGGCCTGACGGATGACCACCCTGCTGACGCCGAACCGCCGCGTCTGCTCGGCCTCGGACGGCATCCGGTCGCCCGGCGCCAGCTTGCCCGTGAGGATCTGCTCCTTGAGGTCCCGCATGATCTGGTAGTACAGCGGTATCCCGCCCCTGCGGGACGGCCGCGAGTGCGCGCTGCCTCCCACGTAGGAGTGGCCGCTCATAGCTCGCGCGCCGTTGCCGGTCGCCGCGTCGGCAACCGCCCCGGGGCTGCGTGCGCTACCGGTTGACCGTCGATCCTTCGGCGAGACATCTCAGCCGCCTCCCAAGGGCACGATGACCCTTACTTCGTCGCCTGTCTGGAGAGCCGCCGACAACTCCCCCCGCATCCCGTTCAGCTGGACGTAGCTGCGACCGTCCGGCGGAACGTCGAGGGCGTCGAGGGCGTCCTTCAGCGTGGCGCCCTCCTCGATCTCGATCGACGCCGAGTTGCCGGACGACCCAGGCGGAAGGAGCCGCGAGTGGTGCCCGAAGAGCGCGACCGTGACCCTCATTGCTCCATCTTCACCTTAGGCGATGCCCAGTCTCGCCAGCAGTTCCGGTCGGGGCTTGCCCGCCGCATCCCACTCACGTTCTGTGTAGTACTCGTCGAGCACGGTGGCGACGTCGAGCGTGTGCGCTCCTGGGTCGGAGGGCGCCGCCTCCTTCGCGAAGCGCGCGGGCAGAGCGTCGTCCGCACGCGTGAAGCCCTCCTCGATGTTGAAGAGGCGTTCAAGCGTGTTGATCCGCTCGCCGATCGTGTACACCTCGTCGGCCGTGATCTCCATTCCCGTCGGCAGGCTGGCGCAGCGCGCGTAAAGATCGACGCTGATGCCGAGGTCCACCGTGAACATGCACATGATCAGGGAGTCGATGATGGCGGTGCTGTCCTGCATGGTCTTGACGAGGTGGGCTTTGCCCTCGAGATCGTAGCGGTCGTAGTCCCCGAGAACACCAAGGAACTCCGCGGCGACGGTGAACGCCTTGTTGTGGTCGGCGCCTCGAGCGGTCGTCGCGTAGGACAGGCCCATCCCCGTGAACGCACGCGGAGCGTAGGCCGAGAGCTCGAGTCCCTTCACCTGCATGGCATATTCCGCACCTTTGCCGAGCCTCTTGGCGGCGCCGCGAGAACCCAGAGCAAGGACGCCGCCGAACCCCTCACGGTTCCCGATCTTCAACACAGCCTCGCGGAGCACATCTGCGTTGCCGAAGCTGAAATCGAGACCGTCGGTGTCGGCCGATGTGAGCAAGCCCCGTTGCGTCATCTCCATGGCCCAGGAGATGGATCCCCCGGCGGTCATGGTGTCGATCCCGATCAGGTCGCAGAGATAGTTGGCTTCCATGATCGCCGGCAGGTCGACGATGCCGCAGTTGGGGCCGAGGGCGAACACGGACTCGTGCTCGATGCGTTCTGAACGGTACTTCCTGCCCTTGCGCTCGAACTCCACGACCGAGCCGCAAATGACGTTGCAGCCACTGCAGGCCTCGTAACGCTTGACGTACTTGGCGATCTCATCGTTGTGGATCGGGCCGACGTCCGGTGCCTGGTCGTCCTGATGGTTGCGGTAGGGCAGACCCACGGACGCGTTGACGACAGGCAGCATGCCTGTCGTCCCAGCCCAGCGGAAGGCCGGCCGTACCGGGTTCTCCATGATGATGTCGTGAAGCTCCTTGCAGGAGGCGATGTACTCGGCCTGCGGAAGGCTGACGGCTATCCCGCCGCTGCCGCGCACCGCGACGGCCTTGAGCTTCTTGCTGCCGAACACCGCTCCGGGGCCGCCCCTGCCCGCGGCGTGCTGCACATGCATGAAGGTGGCGTACAGCACGCCGTTCTCGCCTCCCGGTCCGATCGCGCCGAGGCGGAAGTCGTCGCCCAGCTCCTCCTGGAGGAGCCGCTGCGACTCGAGAGTGTCCTTCCCCCAGAGATGACCTGCGTCCTCCAGCCGGGCCTCGCGATCGTCGATCACGAGCGACACCGGGTGGTCGGACGCCCCGGTGATGATGATGCCGTCCCACCCGGCGAACTTGAGCTCCGGTCCGAAGTGCCCGCCAATATAGCTGGCCGAGATCGTGCCGGTCAGCGGACTCTTGACGCCGACAGCGATCCGGCTGGCCGTGGGGATGAGCGTCCCGGTGGCGGGCCCATTTGCGAAGACGATCACGTTCTCGGGTCCGAGAGGGTCGATGCCCCGCGGCAGCATGTCATAGAGCAACTTGGCGACGAATCCCCGCCCGCCGAGGTACATCTCGGCGAGCTCGTCGCCGAGTGGAAGTGAACCGATGGCGCCGCTGCTCAGGTCAACGGTCAGGAACTTGCCGGCGTAGCCTGCGTACGTCATGAGGCACCTCCCCAGGTGAGCGCTCCTTCGGGACACCACTTGACGCACAGCGGGTCGCCGTCGCAGAGGTCGCAGATCATGATGCGGTCACTCACTGCGTCGAGACGGACGTTGGGGCATGCCTCCACGCAGGCCTCGCAGTGGGTGCACTCCTCTTCGATGAAGCGGACGACGCCGGCGGCCTCGTCCCAGACGAGCGCGTCCGCCGGACAGCTCTCGACACATTCGCGGTCGTGAGTCATGTCGCAGACGGAGCAGCGCATGGCGCCGAATGACTCGCTCATGTCTCTGGTCACTCGGATGCAGGCGCCGGCCGGCTGAACGCGGCCCAGCTTGTTGAGCGAGCAGACGCCCGAGCAGAGGTCACAGGCGATGCATTTCTCCTCGTGGAACTCGATGTACTGCATGGGACAAGCCCTCCGTTCAGACCGGGTCGAGCTGGTCAAGGAACGCGTCGACGCCGGTACCCACATCAGCGGCGAAGCCCATCTCGCCGAGGCAGTGGCCCAGCGCCGTGAGCGCAACGACACCGTAGGCGGGACTGCAGGTCCTGCCCATGTGGCCCAGACGCATCAGCTTGCCGTAGATCGGCGTGTTGAACAAACTGCCGGAGATCAGCACGCCGAACTTCTCGACCATCCGCCGCCGCAACTGCTCGTCGTCGATGCCCTCCGGCACCGCGACCGCGGTGGCGACGCTGCACGCGTGTTCCTCCGTGTCGGGCCACAGATCGAGGCCCATGGCCTTCACGCCCGCGCGCGTGGCCCGTGCGAGCTCCGCATACCGCCGGAAGTGCTCCTCGTGGCCCACGTCAAGGTACTCTGTCACAGCCGCGTTGAGCGCAGCGACCTCGCTGGTCGACGTCGTGTACGGCCACACCCCCTTCTCGAGCCAGAGCTCCTTCCAATCGAGGATACTCAGATACGAGTAGCGATTGGGCCGCTTGACGCCTCTGAAGACCTCCCAGGCGGCGTCGGAAATGGCCATGGCGCTGAGCCCCGGGGGCGCCCCGAGCACCTTCTGCGAACCGACGGAGAGGATGTCGATGCCCCACGCGTCCACGTCCACCGGGGTGCTGCCCGCGCAGCTGACCGAGTCGACGAAGACGAGCTTGCCGTACTGCTTGCCGAGTCTGGCCAGTGTCTCCAGGTCACTCTGCGTTCCGCAGGGCGTCTCGCAATGCACCAGCCAGAGGATCTTGGCCTCCGGATGAGCCTTGAGGACCGCTTCCAACTGCTCCGGCTCCACGACGGTGTTCCAGGCGGTCTCGACCGGTACGGCGGTGCCGCCGTACTTCTCGATGAAGTAGCGATTGCCTTCGCCGTAGTGGCCGCTCTCGACGTTGATCACGACATCACCCTCGTCGAGCCCGCAGAAGGAGATCGCCTCAAGCCCGAGAAGGGCTTCACCCTGCATCATGACGATGTCGCTGTCGGTCTTCAGGAACTGCTTGAACTTGTGCTCCGTGTCACGGAACAGGTCCATGAACGGCTGGGAGTAGTCGAACAGGAGCTGGTCTCCGAGGGCCGATCGGACCTTGTCGGAGAGCTCCACTGGCCCTGCCGTCATGATGAACTCGATAGAGCGCGCCATCTCTCTACACCTGCCTTCCGAGCGGATACCTCGCCCTCATCGCTGACCTCGCACGAACGGAGTCGCCAGCGCAGCCGGCAGATACGAGCGTCGCGCGAACAGGGCAAGCGCGATCATGACAGTCACGAACGGCAGCATCTGGACGACGTCGGTGGAGATGTTGATGCCGACCAGCTGAAGCGCTGTGGCGATGGAGAGGGCGATGCCGAACAGCAGAGAGCCGACGAACACCCACACCGGACGACCACGGCCAAGCATGGCGATGACGATGGCGATGAAGCCCAGACCGCCTGTCATGAACGGCACGAAGATCCCGGCGGTGATGATCGCCATATAGCCGCCACCGAGGCCGGCGAGGGCGCCGGTCATCAGAGAGGCGATGGTGCGGATCCGCAAGACGTCCACGCCGGCGTTGTCCAGGGCGACCGGCTTCCAGCCGGCTGCCCGGATGTTCAGGCCCAGGTTGGTCTTGTAGAGAAACCATCCGACCAAGAAGATCAGGGCGAACATGATGTACACGATCAAAGGCTGCGTGAAGGCGCTTGGCCCCAGCACGGGAATCTTGCTGAGTCCGGGGATCGCGTAGGACGGCACGGCGTCGAGGCGCGGGTAGCTCTCGCCGAACTGCGCGGCATGGAGCAGGCTGGTGAGCCCCTCCATGGCGAGCAGGATGGCGATGCCGACCACGATCTGGTCGCGACCCATGTAGACGCAGAAGACGACCATGAGCATGTTGACGGCCATGCCGGCGACGATCGCCGCGAGAAACCCGATCCACGAGGAGCCCGTCGAGTTCGCGACGACGAAGCCCATGTAGGCGCCGAGGAGCATGGTGCCCTCGAGACCGATGTCGAGGAGGCCCGCCTGCTCGGAGATCGTCTCGCCCAGAGCGGCCAACAGCAACGGCATTCCGGCGAGGATCGCCCCCGTGATGAGAGCCGCGAAGAAGTCGGTGGTGAAGACCGAACTATCCATTGGTCACCACATCCTCGGCCTGAGCCCCGGCTTGTGCCTGCTGCTTGCGGCGCCGCCTGCTGAACCGGTTGCGGATCCGAGCCCACTCGGTGAGGACCATGAAGAACAGGATGAGCCCCACCAGAAGCAGCAGGAAGTCGTTGGGCAGCCCCGCCTGTCGCGCCGCCTCGTGCCCGCCGATCTGGATGACGGCGAAGAAGAAGACGAAGGGGATGACCACCATGACGTCCAGCCCGGCGAGAAAGACGATCGCGAACAGTGTCATGCCGAAGGCCGGGTTCCAGTCCGCGCGAACATAGCCCCAGACGCCGAGGATCTCGACCGCCGCAGCGAGCCCGATGAGCCCACCGCTGAGGGCGAACGAGGTGATGATGTCCCTCTTGACGCTGATGCCTGCATGCACCGCAGCCTTGGGATTGGCCCCGAGGACGCGGAGTCGCAGACCGTAGCCGGTACGCGTCTGTATGTAGTGGACGACGGCGAGGACCACGAGCGCGATGATGATGCCCACGTGGATGCGCGTCCCGGGCAGGTACGGCATCAGGAAATTGAACGGGATGACGTTCGTCTGCGGCACGTACGCCTGGTCGGTCAGGAACGGTCCCTTGATGAGAAGGTTCGCGAGATTGATGCCCAAGTAGGCCATCATCAGCGAGGTGATGATCTCGTTCATGCCGTAGTAGGCCTTGAGGACCGACGGAACGACCGTCCAGGCGGCCCCGACCACGAATCCGATGATGCACAGAAGGACGAGCGCGATCACGGAGGGCATGACGCCCATCATGTACGCGCCGAGCCCGCCGACCATGGCGGCGGCGAGAAGGAACTGCCCGTCGCCTCCGATGTTCCACAGTCCGGCCTGGAAGGCGACGATGAAGCCCGCCGACATGAGCAGCAGCGGCGCCAACCGGATGATCGTCTGCATGAGGCCGGACCACGTGAGCAGCCCGCTTTCGAGCGTAGTCCAGTAGAACGCTGCGGGGTTCTTGCCCAAGAGGAGGAGCAGGACGCCACCGGCCAGCAGACCGTAGACGACCGGCGCCGCAGAGCGCCAGAACGTCTTGCCGCCACGCTCCCAGACTGAGGGCACTCGGACCGCGTCCGTGAGCGTTACCCCGTTTGCGATGTCATTCACCCTGGCTCCTTCCGATCATCAGGGCCCCGACCTCCTGCTCCGCACCGGGTCGGTTCGGAACAATGCCCATGAGGCGCCCGCGCGACAAGACGGCGACGCGGTCGCTCAGCACCAGGAGTTCCTCGAGGTCGGTGGAGATGACCAGGGCGCCGGCGCTGCCCCCGTCCACGAGCTGACGGATGCGGCCGCGCACGGCCGTCGTCGTCTTCACGTCAAGGCCGTACGTGGGCTTGTTGAAGACGACGACCTTGGGGTCGAAGGACAGCTCGCGCGCCACGACCACCTTCTGGATGTTGCCGCCCGAGAGCGATCCGGCGTGCGTGTGAACCGTGGGCGTCATGATGTTGTACTCGCCTACCAGTTCCTCGGCGTTGGCGTCGATGACGGCCGGACGGGTCCGCCCGTGCACCCAGAAAGGTGGAGAGCCGATGCGCTTGGTCACCAGATTGAGGGCCACGCTGAGCGATCCGACGATACCTTCGCCGAGCCGATCGTCCGTGACGTAGCGCAGGCCGAGGCGCTGACGCGACCGGATGCTCAGTCGGCGCAGGGAGATACCGGCGAGACTGATGTCGCCCTGGCCCAGACGGCGCTGTCCTGCGATGGCCTCGGCAAGCGGTCGCTGACCGTTGCCGTCCACACCGGCGATGCCAAGGACCTCTCCGGCGTGGACCGTCAGCGAGATGGGCGCTTCGATGCCGATCTCGCCGTGCTTGCCGGGGACCGTGATCTCGCGCAGCTCGAGCAGCGGCTCGCCGACCTCCGCCTTGCGGCCGACCCCGCCCAGCTCCGTGAGGTCACGGAGCTCGGCGACGTTGGCCAGGCTCTCCGCCTCGCCGGGGAACATGAGTTCCACCACGAGGCGCTGCAGGTCGGCGGGCGTCGCGCTCTTCATCGTGTCGCCGTCGATGGTGCCTTCGAGCCGCCCCTGGCGAAGGACGGAGATGCGATCGCCGATAGTGAACGCCTCATGCAGCTTGTGCGTGATGAAGATGACCGCGAGACCCTGCTCCTTCAGCTGCACAAGCACGCGCTCGAGGTCTTCGATGCCCTTGGGCGTGAGCATGGACGTCGGTTCGTCGAGGATCAGCACCTTGGAACCGTGCCACAGCGCCTTGATGATCTCGACCTGCTGCTGCTGGCCCAGGGAGAGCTGTGCGACCTCCGTGCCAGGGTCCACTTCCACACCCAGCATGGCGGACAGCTTGACAAGTCCCTCCTCGGCCTTCTTGACGCTGAGCCTGACGCCGTCGCCCATGCCGAGCATGAGGTTCTCCAACACCGTGAAGTTGGGGATCAGGCTGCTGTGCTGGTGGACCATGCCGATGCCCAGATCGATGGCATCGCGAGGACACGCGATCGATACATCCTCGCCGCCGACACGGATGGTGCCTTCCTCCGGCAGGTAGATTCCCGCGAGGACGTTCATCAGCGTCGACTTGCCGGCGCCGTTCTCGCCCAGCAGGCAGTGCACTTCGCCACGCTGGACGAGGAGATTGACGCAGTCGTTCGCGCGCACCCCGGGGAACACCTTGGTGATGCCGCAGAGTTGGATCGCGATCAGGTCGCCGGATACGTCCGCGGGGGCTGCGTTGCCCCAGGAGGTGGGGGCGGGGCAAAAAAAC
>CAIYOD010000026.1 GCA_903927755.1 uncultured Thermoleophilia bacterium
ACGAGCTCTCCGGCGGCATGCAGCAGCGCTGCGCGATCGCCCGGGCGCTGGCCAACGACCCGGCCATCATCCTCATGGATGAGCCGTTCGGAGCGCTGGACGCCCTGACCCGCGAGCGCCTCCAGCAGGAGCTCAAGCAGATCTGGGAGGCGACCGGCAAGTCCATCGTCTTCGTGACGCACAGCGTGCAGGAAGCGGTGTTCTTGAGCACCCGGGCGGTCGTGCTCAGCCCCCGCCCGGGGCGCGTGGTCTACAACAAGCAGATCGACCTCCCGATCCAGACGGACACTGTGAGCGAGGCGCTGCTGATGCCGGAGTTCGCCGCGTTGCGCGCCGAGATCGGCGCCAAGATCGGACAGACCTCCTGAGACGGCACCGGTGACGCAGCGCAGCCACGGGGCCGGAGCGGCGCGGGTAGAATCGACGGACTGATGGACTTGGCCGGGCGCGGGCGTCGCAGAACGCCCGGCCGGCAGAGAAACGACAGGAGTTGAAGCAGCATGACGCACATGAGCGCCAGTGAGGCAATGGTCGAGACCCTGCGGGTCGAAGGCGTCACCGAGATCTTCGGCATCGTCGGATCCGCGTTCATGGACGCGCTCGACCTGTTCCCGGCCGCAGGCATCCGGTTCATCCCCGTGCGCCACGAGCAGTCGGCCGCGCACATGGCAGACGGGTACGCGCGCGTGACGGGCAACGTCAGCGTGTGCACCGGCCAGAACGGGCCCGGCATCACCAACATGGTCACGGCCGTCGCCGCCGCGTGGCACGCGCACTCGCCGGTCATGGTCATCACGCCGTCGGCGATGTCGTCCGACCGCGGCAAGGACGGCTTCCAGGAGGCCGACCAGCTGCCCATCTTCCGCACCATCACCAAGTTCCAGGTGCAGGTGCCGCGCGCCGACCGCATCGCCGAGTCGTTCCGCACGGCCTTCCGCGTGGCCCTCGCCGAGCATGGCCCGGTGCAGGTGGACGTGCCGCGCGACTACCTCTACCACGAGGTGGACGTGGACATCCCGTCCGACCCCGGGGCCTACCGCGTGGCCGCGCGCGGCGCCGGCGACGAGGCCTCACTGGACCGCGCCGCCGACCTGCTGGCCGCGGCGAAGAACCCGGTCGTCCTCGCCGGCTCCGGCGTCACCGACTGTGCCGGCGCCGACGAGGTGCGCCGCGTGGCCCGGCTGCTGAACGCGCCGGTGGCCACCACGTACATGCACACCGACGCGTACCCGAGCAGCGACGCGCTCGCCGTCGGCCCGCTCGGCTACCAGGGCTCGAAGGCCGCCATGAGGCTGATCGCCGAGGCCGATGTGGTCTTCGCCGTCGGCACCCGGCTCGGCGGCTTCGGAACGCTGCCGCAGTGGGGCATCGACTACTGGCCGAAGAACGCCAAGATCGTCCAGGTCGACATCGACCCGTTCCAGGTCGGTCGTGTGCGTCCGCTCGAGGTGGGCATCATCGGCGACGCCAAGGCCGCGGCCAAGGCCGTCGCCGACCGCCTTGAGGCGAAGCTCGGCGGCGTGAAGCCTGACGCGGCGCGCCTGGAGAAGATCGCCGCGGCCAAGAAGGCCTGGGCCGATGAGCTCGACGCGATGTCGTCCTCCGACGGTACGCCGATCAACCCCCGCCGCGCGCTCAAAGAACTGGCCGCGGCGCTTCCCGCCGATGCCATCGTCACCAGCG
>CAIYOD010000027.1 GCA_903927755.1 uncultured Thermoleophilia bacterium
CCGCCCCCGTCTTGCGTCCGGCTCCCGCCTCTGCCCGGGGGGCATAAGTGAAGTGGATGCCGGTCGCCGCGTGACGCGCAACGAGCCCCGGACCTGCCGCTCGGCGTCTTGCGCGCAGAGGCCGGCACTGGTTCGCAGGTCCTTGCCTCCGTTGGCGTCGATCGGAGGTGGCCGAGGCCGACTTCATCGAGCGCGCCCCGGGCTTGAGCGCCCGCGCCCGTCACTCCGGCAGCGGCACGGTGTCCCAGTCCGACGGCGCGAACGCCGCGCCGGGCTCGGCTCCGACGACGAACATCGTGGTGCCGGCCTCGAGGGCCACGACGCCGCGCACCGTTGCCGGATCGGGGACGTAGAGGAAGGTCCCGGCCGGGGCGTCGATCTCTTCGCCGTCTACCCGGTACGTGGCGTGGCCGCTGACGATCAGAAAGAGCTCTTCGTGGCGCGCCGTGACCTCGTCGTGATCGTGAGTCAGCGTGTCGCCCGCCTCGGTGGCGCGCGCGAGAGCGGTGCCGAACGAGCCGATGCCGAAGATGCGTCGTACCGGCTTCCATTCCGTGCCCGGCGACGAGCCCTCCTCGAACGGCAGGTCGTCGATGTGCGCGACCCTGTACGGGGCGTGGACGTCGGCCATTAGAAGCCTCCTGATCGCTGTGGAGCCGTACGTTCGGCTCCTTGGCCGGAGTCTAGCAGGGAGGCGGTGAGCAGGTCGCTGGGCCGCCGGCGCCGGCTCAACACAAGTCCACTGTGTTGACATCATGGCCCGGTAGCCCCATAGTGAACAGTGTTCATACACAGGAACGACGTTCAATTCAGCCACCACGAGAGGGACGACCGTGCACCGGGATCAGTCTTCAGACCACCACGCCGAGGGAGCCGACCGCCGCCGGCGGCGTCACGAGCGGCGCCATGCGGAGACGCGCGACGACATCCTGGCCGCGGCTCGTGAGGTCCTGCTCGAGCGCGGTGCGGCTGACCTCTCGCTGCGTGAGATCGCGCGCCGTGCCGGCTACAGCCCCGGCGCGCTCTACAAGTACTTCGACGACAAGGGTGATCTCATCAGGACGCTCGCCGACGGCGCGATGGGCGCCCTGGTCGAGGCGTTCGCGACGGTGCCGGACGGTCTGCCGCCCGATGAGAGAGCCGTCGAGATCGGCCTCGCGTACCTGGCGTTCGCCCGGACGCACCCTGAGGACGTCGAGCTCATCGCCGTCAACGAAGCAGCGATCCACGCGCAGCCGCCATCGCAGCCGCACGTGCGTCTCGAAGAGGTCGTGATCGGCGTCATGCGGGAGGGCGCGGAGGCCGGCGTGTTCAAGCTGCCGATCGAGGACGCCGTGTACGCCGCTTTCGGGGCCTGGGCATTCGTCCAGGGTCTGGCCTCGTTCGAGCGGCAGCAAGGCTCCGAGCTGGCTGTCGGCTTGCGTCGCAAGCAGAGGCAACTGCTCGGCACCTACGTCAACGGGCTCAAGACCGGCTGGCCGGCAGCGGCCGACCTGCCGGCGGACTGATCGGGAGGATCTGATGGCAAGCGATCTCATGACGAAGACTCCAGGGCGCGCTCGGGAAGCGGTCTGCCCGGCGGAGTTCGCCGGCTGGCTCTCCACACCGCTCCGGCGTCTCATAACCCACCCGGAGCGCATCCTGGGCGACCTCGTCGGCCCCGGAGACACGGCCGCGGACCTCGGCTGCGGACCCGGCTTCTTCACACTTCCGCTGGCCGAGATGGTCGGCGACGAGGGCTCCGTGCTCGCCGTCGACCTGCAGCAGGCAATGCTGGACAGGGTCGGCACACGAGCTGAGCAGAGGGGCCTGGCGTCGCGAGTCCGCCTGCATCGGTGCGAGGCCGGCTCGCTGGGGCTGGACGGCGAGCGCGCCGACTTTGCGCTCGCCTTCTGGATGGTGCACGAGGTGCCCGATCAGTGGAGGCTCTTCCGGGAGACCCGCGAGTTGCTGCGGAGCGGCTCGCGGCTGCTGCTCGTCGAGCCCAAGGGCCACGTGGTCAAGGCGGCCTTCGCGCAGACGATCGCCGCGGCTGAGGCGGCCGGCTTCCGCGCCGTCGGACGGCCGCGCATCACCCTCAGTCACTCCGTGCTTCTGGAGTGTGTCTGACCTTCTGCGCAAGAAGAAGGGCGGGAGGCCCTTTCGGCCTCCCGCCCCCTCTCGCGGGCAGCGAGCTGCGTGTCGCTCGTGGATGGTCAGTGCGCCGCGCGGGCGAGCACGTTGGCGGTCCCGAGCTTGACGTTGTCCGGGAGCGCGGTGCCGAAGGTCGCGTTCACGGCGCCCATCGCGGTCGCGTTGAGGGTGACGCCGACGTTCTTGATGCTGATGTAGGCGCGGCCGCCCTTGCTGAACTTCTTGATCTGGGCGCTGCCCAGGTCGAGGTCGGCGATGGCGAGCCGCTTGCCACCATTGACGACCGCGGAGAGATACGGACTGCCGGTCACGTGGATCGTGAACTTGGCGAGGCTGAGCGCCTTCCAACCCATGCCGTCACGCTGGGCCAGGAGCATGCCGCCGGAGTGGCGGATGGTGCCGGCGAGCGTCGTGGCGTCGACCCTGCCGCCGGTGATGGGGAAGGCATAGCGGGCGGCGTCTGAGGTCGGCGTGATGCTGCTCGGAGCGATGGGCAGCGGGACGATCCCAGCGCCGAAGAGGGCGGAGGTCGTTCCTGGGTCGGTGGTCAGGGTCGTGCGCATGCCATCGAGATTCACTTTGGCCGCCTGCGCCTGCGGCGCGGCGACGAGGACGAGCAGACTGAGGCTGAGCACGAGGGCGAGGCCAAGCAGACCGAGGCCTGCCGGGCGACGTATCGCGATGCTTGAAGCCTTCATGGGGGCACCCTTCCTTGATTCGACCGGATTGGCTCCGGTCATATGTACTTGACGCGGTCTTTGTACCCGTAATAAAGTAACTCAGTCATAAAGTGACTTTATGGAGGAGGGTAAGCCCGTGAGCGAAAGACGACAGGACGACACGGCGATGGACCTGGCGATGGCGGTGCGGCGCCTCGACCTCATGATGTCGCAGATGCACCTCGAGATGTCCGAGCGCCTGGGGCTCTCTGCGGCGGAATTGCTGGCGCTCGCGCACCTCTCGCTCAGCGGGCCGCTCGGGCCGACCGAGCTGACGCATCGGCTGCACATGACCAGCGGTGCGATGACGGCGATGCTGGACAGGCTCGCGGAGCGCGACTACGTCGTCCGCGAGCCCCACGAGACCGACCGCCGCCGGATCACGGTCCGCCTCACGCCCGGCGGCCGTGACCGGATCTTCGCGCAAGTCCATGGGATGGCCGGCAGCGTGGTCGCCGCGTCCAGGCGGCTCGACGCGGAGCAACGGCGGACCGTCACCGCGTACCTCGAAGAGATCGCCGGCGTGATCAGCGCGCCGGTCGAATGATGGAATCCGTCTGGGACTATCCGCGGCCTCCTCGGGTGGAGGCGAGCCGGAAGCTGGTGCGCGTCGAGTTCGCAGGCGAGGTGATCGCCGAGACGACGCGCGCCTACCGGGTGCTTGAGACGAGCCACCCTCCCGTGTACTACATCCCGCCGGAGGACGTGCGCAGGGAGTATCTGCGCCCGAGCCGGCGGCGGACCTACTGCGAGTTCAAGGGCCAGGCGAGCTACTACGACCTCGTGGCCGGCGGGCGCGAGGTCCACGACGTGGCCTGGTACTACCCCGAGCCCACGGCGCGGTTCGAGGTCATCCGCGACCACGTCGCCTTCTACCCGGGCCGGGTGGACGCCGCCTGGGTCGGCGACGAGCAGGTCGTGGCGCAGGCCGGCGATTTCTACGGCGGCTGGATCACGTCCGAGATCGAGGGTCCCTTCAAAGGGGCGCCGGGGACGGCCGGCTGGTAGCCGTCCAGCCGTCCAGCCGTCCGGCCGCACCGACGCGCCGCACCGACGCGCCGCACCGAGGTCCCTGCTGTCGACTCGGCCTTGATACCTTCAAAGGCATCAAGCCCAAGCCAATGGAGGGCGCACTCCCGACGGCCTGCTGGTAGCCGTCCGGCCCCACTCCCGACGGCTGCGATGACGGCCGTGCGCCCACCTGTCCGGCGAGGCCGACCGGCCACTCGGCCCCAGGCGCGAAGAGGCGGGGCCTGTCGGCCCCGCCTCTCGAACGCGTGCTGTCATCCGCCGCTGTCGGACGCGCCGTCCGCGGCGGCGCGCGGTCGCTCACCTGCGGCGAACCCGCCTCAGTAGTCGGTCAGCCGCTTGGGGTCTTCGGGGCCTGCGGCGATCTGCGGCGCCTGGGAGCGGAGCTCGATGAGCTTCTGCCGGAGCTCCACCTGCAGGCGTCCGATCTCGCCCTCGGCCTCCACGCGCTTGGCGCGGCCGTCCTCCTGGATGCGGATCGTCTCTTCGAGCGTCGCGATGAGTTCGGCGTTGACCTTCTGCAGCGTCTCCACGTCGACCACTCCGCGCTCCACCTCGCGTCCCACCTTGGCCGAGCCGTCGCGGAGTAGCTCGGCATTCTTGGCCAGCAGCTCGTTGGTGGTGTCCGTCACCTGCTTCTGCAGCTCGACGGCCTTCTGCTGCCGGTAGAGGCTGATCGCGATGACGATCTGGTTCTTCCACAGCGGGATCGTCGTGAGGATGGAGCTCTGGATCTTCTCCACGAGGTTCTGGTCGTTGGCCTGGATGAGGCGGATCTGCGGCGCCGTCTGGATGGCGATCATGCGCGTGAGCTTGAGGTCGTGGATGCGGCGCTCGAACCTGGTCGCCGCCTGCTGGAGATCGGCGAGCCCCTGCGCGGCCATGACGTCGCTGCTGGCTGCGACCTTGGCCTCGAGCGCCGGGATCTTGACCGTGTGGAGCTCGGTGAGCGCCTGCTCGCCGGCGGCGATGTAGACGTCGAGCTGCTTGAGGTAGTCGAGGTTGAGCTCGTACATCTTGTCGAGCACGGTCATGTCCTTGAGCAGCGCCATGCGCGAGCGCTCGAGGGCGTCGATGATCTTCTCGATGCTCGTCGCGACCTTCTGGTACCTGGTCGAGAAGCGGTCGAAGGTGTTGGCGAAGCGGCCGAGGATCGGGAGCTTGCCCTTGGTGCTGCCGGAGCTCAGCGCGTCGACGTCGATCTCGCGGACCTTCTTGAGGAGGTCCTGCAGGGCCTCGCCGCCGGTGCCGGCGTCCTTGTTGCGCACGTCGCCGAGCAACGAGTCGGCGAAGTTGGCGATGCGGCTTTGGGCCGGGAGGCCATAGGCGAGCACGGACTGCGAGTCGCTGATGTCGACCTTCTGGCTGAGCTCGGCGACCCGTTGCAGGTCGGTGGGCGACAGCGGGCCGGCGGCCGGTTGGTCGCCGGTGGGCGCGGCGGGAGTGGCGCTCGCCGCCGCGTCGGGTACGGCCGGCAGGTCCGGCGACGCCGTCTGTGGCGCGTCCTGCTTCTGAATGTCGTCGCTCATGACGCCTCCTTCTCCAGCGTACACAAGCGGGCCGCCGCAGGCAGACCGCTTATGACAGCTCCCCGCTCGTCTGGGTGTACATGGTCTCGCTGCGGACGGTGCGCTCAAGCAGCTCGATCTCACTGTCGAGGTCCATGGCGCGGTCCTCGAGCACGTTCGCCAGTTGGCGGTCGAAGGCCTCCTGCACGACCTTGAGGGAGGCCTCGGCGCGCGCCAGCGTCTGATTGATCTCGGTGGTGGAAGCGCCGCGCTTGCCGAGGTTCACGTAGCCCTCGACGATGCGCTGCGCGGCGTCCAGGTAGTAGGTGAGGAAGCCGCGCGCGGCGTCGAGCTTGCGCGGCTGCGCCGCCAGCTCGGCGATGATCTGGTCGGCGGTGCCGCAAAGGCCGACCACCTCGTCGCGCACGGACTGCTTGCCGATGGACCCGGCCGTGCTGAGGATCTTGTCCACCTGGCGGCGCGCCGGCTGCAGGGCGTCGGCGGTGCGCTCGTCGATGTCCTTCGGCAGCGTCGGGCGGGCGCCGGCGGCCAGCACGGGCGGCTGAGGCGCGGCGGGCAGCGCCCGTGGCGAGGCGTCGCCGAACATGATCGCCCTGTAGTAGGGCCGGATGGACAGGGCGTGCACCACCGAGAGTGCGGAGACCCCGAGTTGCAGCAGAAGGAACGGCCACACCGGAAGCGCGGTGGCGAACGCCGTGATCGTCAGCAGGAGCGGCACCAGGTAGGCGAACCCGAACAGCGTCCACGGCGTGTGCCGCGCGCGCACGCCGACGTACACGAACCCCAGCCAGTTCATGAACCCGAGGGTGAAGGTCCAGAGGATCCATGCGGAGTGGCGCCACCACCAGCGGAAGCGGGCGCGGCTCGGCCCCTCGTCCATGACCTCGCCGACGAGCACGTCGGGATCGGCCTGCGGCTTGAGCTGCTGGACGTCCTTGACGGCGAGCGCGGGGTGACCGTTCTGGCACTCGCCATACGGCGTCAGCCAGACCCAGCGTTGACACACGGTACAGTAGCCGCCGAGCGGCATTGTCGGCCCCCTTGGGGTCGTCGGTGGTCGTGTCTCGACTTCAGGATAGCCCGCGGAGCTCCGAAAGGCACCTGCGCGGGCCCGGGTGTAGGCTTTCCCTTCCACGAGGGATGGAACCATTGAGACCATGAGAGACGATCCACGAGAGATCCTCCGCCTCGCCGTCCCGTCGGATCTGCCCGGCGGACTGGACGCGGCGCGCTCCGGCCACTTCGGCCGCAGCCCGAGCTTCACCATCGTCGACATCGTCGACGACGTGGTCGTGAACGCATTCATGGTGCCCAACCAGCCGCACCCCAAAGGGGACCACGGTCTGACTCAGGTGCTCACCCTGGGTGAGAACTCCGTGGACGTGGTCATCGTGGCCGGGATCGGCAGCAAGCCGCTGCTCACCTGCCTGCAGGCGGGCATGCGCGTGTTCGCGGGCGAGGACCGGGCGACCGTTCGCGCGGTCATCCAGGCGTTCATCGACGCCGAGCTCGTGCCCGTCGGCAACGACGCGACCGCGCTGCACTGACTCCTCGCCCTCCCGGGAATAGAGGGCACTACCATCCACGACCCGGGGGTCCATCATGCAGGCGCCCACCCAGATAGAGCCCGACGGGCTCGCCGACTATCTCGATGTGATCACGCGCGCCGTGTTCCAGAGCGGCATGAGCTGGCGTGTCGTGGAGGCCAAGTGGAGCGGCTTCCGCGAAGCGTTCGCCGGGTTCGACCCGGTCGCGGTCGCGGCGTACACCGACGACGACGTCGAGCGCCTCGCGGCCGACACACGCATCATCCGCAACCGGCGCAAGATCGAGGCGACGATCGGCAACGCCCAGGCGATCCTCGCCCTGGACGACGAGCCGGGCGGCTTCGTGGGCTGGCTCCGCGCCCGGAACGACTTCGACGCCACCGTCGCCGCGCTGCGCGGCGAGTTCCGCTTTCTCGGCGACATGGGCGCCTACTACGTCCTGTACGTGGTCGGGGAGGATGTGCCGACCCACGAGGAGTGGATGAAGAAGCACCCTCAGAAGCAACGATGACTTGGGGAGGCCCCCAGTGAACGATCAGAAGCACGACGACAGGGAACTGCGCGAGAAGCTGACGCCACTGCAGTACGACGTCACCCAGCGCGAGGGCACCGAGGCGCCCTTCGCCAACGAGTACTGGGACGAACACCGCGAAGGCATCTACGTGGACGTGGTGACCGGCCAGCCGCTCTTCAGCAGCAAGGACAAGTACGATTCAGGCACGGGCTGGCCGAGCTTCACACGGCCGCTGCGCGAAGAAGCCGTCAAGACGCGCGAGGACCGCAAGCTCTTCAGCTCGCGCACCGAGGTCCGCAGCGCCGGGAGTGACTCGCACCTCGGCCACGTCTTCTCCGACGGCCCCAAGCCGACCGGGCAGCGCTACTGCATGAACTCGGCGGCGCTGCGCTTCGTGCCCAGGGAGGAACTGGCGGCGGAGGGCTACGACGAGTACGCGGCGCTCTTCGAGGACGATGAGTAGCGCCGCCGGCGGGAGTTTCCCGCCGGCCCGGCGGCGCGTACCATGCGGTCATGGGCAGCTACCGCAGCGATGATGAAGCTCTGATCGGCCTCGCGCGCCAGCTCACCGACGCGTACGCAGAGGCGCGCCGGCGCGAGGACCAGGACTACGCCTGCGAATCCATCGCGGAGTACCTGTCCGAGTTCCGCGACTCGGCGCCGAGCGAGGCGCTTCTCGCGCTCCTCGACCTGCCGCTGACAGTCGAGACCTATCCGCTGGTGGACGAGGCGCAGGTGGCGCTGGCGGCGCGCGGCCCGGCTGTCGTGGAGCTCCTGCTCGAGGCCGTGCTCGGGGAGGTCTACGACCCGGACGGACCCGCGCCCGAGCGCGCCGCCGAGACGCTCGACCAGATGCCTCCCGGAGAGGTGTCGCTCGGGCTCATCGAGGTACTCTGCAGTCACGCCGACGACGACATGAAGTCCGCTGCGCTCGACGGCCTCGTCGCCCTGGGAGGTATCGCCGAGCCGGATCTCGTGGCCTCACTCGGGGATCCCGAAGGAGGCGACTGGGCGCGGGCGGCCCTCGAGCAGGTCCGTTACGAGCTCGAGCACCCCGAGGCCGGGGACGAAGCCAAGGACGACGACGAGCTCGACGCCGATGACGACGCCGGCGACGCCGAGCTTGATGGAGACGGCGCCGACGACGAGGTCGCCGATCCCGCCCTCGCCGACGATCGCTCCAAGGCTCCGGAGCCGGCCTCCGAGGCGGCCACCAATCCCGACGGCGGCGTGGTCGATGCCGCCTACGAGGACTTCCTGAAGCGGTTCGAGCAGGACGGTGGCGGCGAGTCGCCGTCCTAACGTCGCTCAATGCGTTCTGAACACCAGCTTCACATTCACTTGCGAGAGTATGCACAAGCCAAGAACGGCTATGACGGTTGCCCCCCCGACCGTCTCAGGGTCCGGCTGAGTTACGGTGCGCCCCCACCGAGCCGGTCACCCGACAGCCCGGCCGCGCCTTCC
>CAIYOD010000028.1 GCA_903927755.1 uncultured Thermoleophilia bacterium
GCGGAGAGGCCGCCGCCGGGTCAGGACCGACGCGGAGCGGCCACCTCGGCGCGGCGCGCCGCGGCGGCGGCACAGTCCCGCGGCGGGCCGCGGCGTCAGCCGCGCAGCGCCAGCAGATCGAGCGGCGCCTCGATGACGACGGCCGCGCCGCTCTCCACGAGTTCCTCCCGCGTGCGGAACCCCCAGAGAGCGCCCACCGGGATCATCCCGGCCGCCGTTGCCGTGAGCATGTCCACCAGCGAGTCGCCGAGATACACGACGCGTGCCGGCGGCAGCTCGAACCGCTCGGCTATGGCGAGAGCGACCGCCGGATCTGGCTTGAGCGGCGCGTCGGATCGGGCCCCGTGCACGACGACGAAGTCGGCCGGGTCGAGCAGCGCGGCGACGAGCGCCTGCGTCGGCGCGTCGGCCTTGTTGGAGTGGATCGCGAGCAGGACTCCGCCGGCTCGCAGCGCGCGCACCAGCTCGGGCACGCCCTCGTAGGCGCGCGTCTTGACCAGCGAGTTGCGCCCGTAATCCTCGATCATGCGCTCGTAGCAGCGCGCGATGCGCTCCACGCTGCGCAACTCCGCCGGCAGCGATTCCGTCACCAGGTTCCGGATGCCGCGCCCGATGAGGTAGCGGTACTCCTCGTAGGTGTGCCCGGGCGCGCCCTCCGCCGCCAGCACGCGGTCCATCGCATCGGCGATGTCCTCGAGGGTGTCGACGAGCGTGCCGTCGAGGTCGAAGATGACGCCGTCGAACCGGGGGCGACGCAGCGGCACGGAGTCCTCGCCCCCGGGCTCCATCCGCTACCTAGCCCAGGGCCAGGATCGCGAACACGAGCACGAAGATGGCCACCGTCTCCACGATGCCGATGACGGCGATGTAGTTGCTGAAGCCCTGCCCGGTCTCGGCCAGCGCGTCGGCGCAACTGGCGCCGACCTTGCCCTGGCCGTAGGCGGACATGCCGATGCCGAGACCGGCGACGATGCCGATGCCGAGCAGCGCCCAGGGGTCGTACCCCGCGTCGGCCTTGCCGGTCATGGTGATCATCAGGATCATGCCGTAGATCGTCTGCGAGAGCGGCGCCCCAACGAAAGTGATCAGCGTGAACGGCGCCGGCTTGCCTTGGGCCGTCAGTTTCTTCCAGGCCCCGACCGCTCCGGCGCCCCCCAGGTACGTGCCGAGTGCGGAGCCGGTGGCCGCCAGCGCCATCGCGGCGACCGCCCCGATCCGCCCTACCTCGGCTGCAGCTTCTGGACTCATGGGCATCCCCTTCTGGTGTGGGCCGGCGCGAGGGAGGTCAAGCGCGTTCCCGCGGTCCGGCGAACGGTGTGTACAGAATGTGGCCCTGCCAGGCCAGGCCTTTGTGAGTGGAGAACTCGAGGGTGTTGAGCCGCACGGCGTGGACGAGCACGCCGAGGCCGGCGAGCACGATGTTGAGCGCGTTGGCGAACAGAAGCAGGATGCTCGCCGCGATCGCCGTGAGCACGGAGTCGAAGCCGATGCTGGCCGCCATGTCGTTGAAGGCGGCTAGGACGGCCACGGACGCATATCCCACGGCGAACAGGCGGATGTACGAAAGGATGTCGACGAAGTTGCCGACCAGGGTGAGCGGCAGCATGGCGTGGTCGATCCAGCTGCTCTTGAACTCCGACGGCGTCTTCATGAACGCGGCGACGAGGACCACGCCGGCGAGCAGCATCAGCAGCAGGAACCCCGGCGCGCCGCGACCCAGGACCGCCGAGCGGGCGATGAAGAACATCGACCACACGACGAGCAGCCAGCCGCCCTGCGCGATCACCTTGGTCCAGAGGTGCTCGCGGCTGAAGGAGACCGCGTTCCAGACGTGGGCGAACGAGAGGTGCACGGCGCCGATGAGGAAGCACAGGTCGATGAGGTTCTCGCGGTCGGCGAGCCAGGCCACCTGGAGTTGCTCCGCGAACCGCGGCAGCGTGGGGATGCCGAAGTAGCTGCCGCTGAGCACGCCCCACACCAGCGTGGCGAAGCCGACGATGTACATCATGTGGAACACGTGTGCGGGGACCTTCTTGACGCGCCACTGGAGCACGGCGGTGAGCACGAGGAGCAGGGCGGCATAGCCGGCGTCGCCGACGATCATGGCGAAGAAGAGGCTGAAGAACGGGAGTATCACCCAGCCGGCGTCGGCCTCCCAGTACCCTGGGTAGATGTGCAGGAAGTCGAACACCGTGCTGATGGGACGCACCCAGCGCGACTGGTGCAGCTGGATGGGCACGTCCTCGCCCGGCTGGGGATCGTCGAAGAGGAGACCCCAGCCGTGCGCGGCGGCAGCCGTCCGCACGGCGTCCTGCTCCCCTACCGGGACGTACCCGGAGAGCACCGAGACCTCGCCGGCCTCGTCCATGCCCGCCCGCACTTCAGCGAGGCGGAGCTCGGCGGCGGAGTGGCTCGCAAGCTCGGCGACGCCGCCGCGGGCGGCCGCCAAGGCGGCGAGGCGGGCGTCGCCGTCGCGCTGGGCGACCTCCGAGGCCGCCAGCTCCTCGCGGACCGCCGCGAGCGGACGCTCCGGCCACGGCACGACGTCGTAGTGGATCCCGAGGTCCGGTGTGCCGTCCCGCCAGCCGCCGAGGGCCGTCAGGACGAAGAGTCTTGCCTTGCCGTCGTGGCCGAGCTCCGTGAGCACGGTGCCGTCCGGCGCCGCCGGCCGCTCCGCGGGCGGCGCCACGCAGAGAAGCGCCTCCACGCCCGCGCGCTGGAGCTCGCGCACGGACTCCAGCTCGAAGTCCCCGAAGGCGTCGTAGCGCGCGAGCTCGCGGCGGAGCTCCGTGACGCGCTCGTCCAGCTGAGCGCGGCGGTCGAGCGCCACGAGCACCTCCGCGACCACTGCGCCGGCGTCGGCCACCGTGCCGGCCGCGGCGCCGTCCTTCGGCTCGGGAAGCGCGTCGAGCGCCCGCTGCTCTCCGGCCAGCCGCGCGCGCAGCGCGTCGAGCTCGTCGCCGGCCGGCGGGCGCCTGTCGGTGACGTGCACCACGCCGAGCGCGCGCAACTGCTCGAGGGCCCCGTCGCGGTCGTCCGTGAGGCAGAGCAGCGTCAGCCGTTTCATCTTGACGATCATGCGCCCGACGTCCCTGAGAGCACGCTCACGTTCTTGCTTTTGGCGAGCTTGGCACGGGCGACGGCCGCGGTCTGGGCGTCGCCCAGCGCGATACGGATGATGCGGATGTTGTCCAGGGTGCGCGGGATCATGACCTTCTCGAACAGGTTCACGCGCTGCGACGTGAGCCGCAGCTCCTCGCCCAGCAGATCGCGCTGCCGCCCGAGGACGTGCATCTCGGCGCCCAGACGGGTGAGCTCGCCAAGCACTGCCACGGCGTCGTCGAGCCACGCCGGGGTCGCGAAGTAGTCGATCGCCGGAGGGACGTAGCGCACACCGGCGAGCACCGGCACGTTCACCCCAGCCACATTGACCGTCTCGACCTCCAGGCCCTCGAGGCGCACGTAGTCGGCGAGGTCCGGCAGCCCCGGCAGCAGCCCCGCCCACGGGCGCAGCCCGGCGAGCAGCTCGTCGCGGCGTTCCCGGCAGCTGCGCAGCTCGGCCTCGGCGCGGCGGACCTCACGCTGGAGCTGCTGCTTCTTGAGCTCCAGGGTGGGCAGGAAGCGCTCGTAGCGGAGCAGCGCCTCGCGCTGCGCCTTGAGCTCGTTCTTCGTCTTCTTGAGCTTCGCCATCGCTCACTCGGCCGGCGCGGCCTCTGCGAGCGTCTCGACGCCTCTCGCCCCCGCCTCGGCGGGCCAGAACCGCTCGACGAGCGCGGTGGGGATGCCGGTCTCCTGCGGCGCGAAGCACTCCGCCAGGATCCACCAGCCCAGATCGAGCGCCTCCTCCAGAGGGATGTTCACGGCGAGGTCCATCATCCGCGTCTCGAACAGCTCGCCGTACTTGAGGAGCTTGTCGTCCCAGGCGCTCATGCGGAAGCCCATGGACTGCTTCTCCTGGCTCTCCCTGAACCCGGCGTAGAGCTGGATCATCGTGTTCATGATCGTGCGGTGGTCGTCGCGCGTGCGCGCGTTCACCTGCTGCTTGAGGCGGCTGAGCGAGCCGAACGGCTCGATGCGCCCGTTGCGCAGGTAGAACTGCCCCTCGGTGATGTAGCCGGTGTTGTCCGGGATGGGATGCGTGACGTCGTCTCCCGGCATGGTCGTCACGGCGAGGACGGTGACGGAGCCGGCGCCCTCGAAGTCCACGGCCTTCTCGTAACGCGCCGCCAGCTGGCTGTAGAGGTCGCCGGGGTAGCCGCGTGTGGATGGGATCTGCTCCATCGTCACGGCGACTTCCTTGAGCGCGTCGGCGAAGTTGGTCATGTCGGTGAGCAGCACGAGGACGCGCTTGCCGCCCAGGGCGAACTTCTCGGCCACCGCGAGACAGGTGTCGGGAACCAGCAGGCACTCGACCACCGGGTCGGCGGCGGTGTGCACGTAGAGGATTGCGCGGGAAAGCGCACCGGCCTCCTCGAGCGTCTCGCGGAAGAAGAGATAGTCATCGTACTTGAGACCCATGCCGCCGAGCACGATGAGGTCGACCTCGGCGTTGAGGGCGATGCGGGCGAGCAGTTCGTTGTACGGCTCGCCCGCCACCGAGAAGATCGGCAGCTTCTGCGACTCGACGAGGCTGTTGAACACGTCGATCATGGGGATGCCGGTGCGGATCATGGTGCGGGGGATCACACGGCGCGCCGGGTTGACCGGCGGTCCCACGATCGGGATGAGGTCCTCGTCGAGCGCCGGGCCGCGGTCGCGAGGCACGCCGCCGCCGGTGAAGACGCGGCCCAGCAGATCGTCCGAGAACGGCGTCTGCGCCTCGTGGCCGATGAAGCGGACCTCCGCGTCGGTCGGCACGCCGCGCGTGCCGGAGAAGACCTGCATGGTGACGTTGTCGCCCTCGATGCGGATCACCTGCGCCAGCGACGAGAACCCCGGCGCCTCCACGCTGGCGAGCTCCTGGTTGCCGACTCCCGTGGCCTGCACGGTGATGACGTTGCCGGCGATCTGCGAGATCTCCTGGTACACCTTACGCATCGGAGCTCACCTCGGAGAGCATGGCCTCGATGCGCGCCTGCGCGGCGGCGAAGGAGTCTTCCTCCATCGCCGCCCTGTTCCAGTCCCTGGTCGCCTGCGTGAGCGTCTGGAAGTACGAGCGCGCGGCGTCCTTGTCCTGAAACGCCATGTCCGCGCCGAGGATGCGCGCGATCAGCGAGAAGACGTGCCGCTGGCGCTCCGACGACGAGGCCCCGTCCACCGGGTCGAACGCGTCCTGCTGGAGGTAGACCGCGTCGAGATACTCGGCCTTGAGGTAGACGACGAAGTCGGCCATCGCCGTACCCTCCTCCTCCACGACCTTCATCATCTCCTGGACCTCGTGCCCCTTCGAAAGCACGTGGCGAGCCAGCGCGAGCTCGCCGTCGGGCACGATGCTGCCGTACTTGCTCCAGCTCTCGAGCGGGTCGATGGCCGGGTAGCGGCGCGCGTCCGAGCGCTGGCGCGAGAGGCCGTGGAAGGCGCCGACCACCTTGAGCGTCGACTGGGTGACCGGCTCCTCGAAGTCGCCGCCGGCGGGGCTGACGGTGCCGCCGATGGTCACGGTGCCGACGGTGCCGTCGTTGAGGCGGACGGCGCCGGCGCGCTCGTAGAAGGCGGCGATGACCGACTCGAGATAAGCCGGGAAGGCCTCCTCGCCGGGAATCTCCTCGAGCCGGCCGGACATCTCGCGCAGCGCCTGCGCCCAGCGCGACGTGGAATCCGCGAGGAGCAGCACGTGCAGGCCCATCTGCCGGTAGTACTCGGCGATCGTGACCGCGGTGTAGACGGACGCCTCGCGGGCCGCCACCGGCATGGAGCTCGTGTTGCAGATGATCACGGTGCGCTCCATGAGGCTGCGGCCGGTGCGCGGGTCGGTGAGCACCGGGAACTCCCGCAGCGTCTCGACCACCTCTCCGGCGCGCTCGCCGCAGGCGGCGATGACTACCACGTCCACGTCCGCGTGCCGGCTCACGAGTTGCTGCAGCACCGTCTTGCCGGCGCCGAACGGCCCCGGGACGCAGTAGGTGCCGCCCTTGGCCACGGGGAAGAAGGTGTCGAGGATGCGCATCTTGGTGACGAGCTGGTCGGTGGGCCGCAGCCGCTCGGCGTAGCAGCGGATGGGCCGCTTGACCGGCCAGCGCTGGAGCATCGCGACGTCGAGCTCCTCGCCGGAGGCGTCGCGCAGGACGGCGATCCTGTCGGTGATGGTGTACTCGCCGGCGGCCGCGACCTCGGCGACCTCGGCGACGCCGGCCAGACCGAACGGCGCCATGACGCGGTGCTCGAAGATGCCCTCGGCGACCACGCCCAGCGTGTCGCCGGCAAGCACGCGGTCGCCGGCGGCGGCGCGCGGCGCGAACTCCCACACCTGGTCGCGCGGCAGGGCCTCGGTCTGTTCGCCGCGCGGCAGGAAGAAGCCGTGCCGCTCGGCGATGACGTTGAGCGGGTTCTGCAGACCGTCGAACACCCGCGAGAGCAGACCGGGTCCGAGCTCGACGGAGAGCAGCTCGCCGATGAACTCCACGGCGTCGCCGACCCGGATCCCGGCGGTGCTCTCGAACACCTGCATGTCGGCGTAGCGCCCGCGCACGCGGATGACCTCCGCGATGAGGCGCAGATCGCCGAGCCGCACGTAGGCGACCTCGTTCTGGCTGACGGCCTCGTCGAACTCCACCGTGACGAGGTTGCCGCTCACGCCCTTGACGCGGCCGGCGCGAAGGCTCACGCGACGCTCCCCGCCAGGACCGCCTCGGAGATGCCGGCGGCGACGCGGAGGCCCTCGGCCTCGTCCATCGCCGCCCACTTCTCGGCGAGACGCAGCTTGAGCCCGTACGCGAGCACGGCCTGGAAGCCGAACGGCGGCGCCACCGCCAGCTCGTCGAGCAGCGTCCAGCGCAGCCGGTCCAGCGCCAGCTCGCGCTCCCGCGGATCGTCGAGCTCCATGGCGCGCTCCGCGACGCCCGCGCAGCGAGCGTCGAACCCGGCCGTCGGATGCGCGCCCGCGTCGTAGCCGGCGCCGGCTCGCGCTGCGCGCAGGCTCGCCACGGCGTTCCGCAGCTGCGTCTCGGCATCGAGGTACGATCTCAACTCGGCCGCGCGCACGTCGGCCGGCCGGTCTTCGAGCACCGCGCGGAGGTCCTCCCGATGGTCCGGCCTGAGGACTCCCCCGGAGGACGCGAGCAGCTCGGCGGAGGAGATGCGGGGTGCGGTCGTGAGCTCCAGCGCCGGCAGACTCGCGACCAGGTACACGTACTCCACGTCGTCAGCCCTGCTCCGCGGCCGCGCGACGGACGATGTCACACAGAGGAGGCTTGAGGACGGGCGCCAGCGCTTCGGCCAGCGCCTCCGCCGTGAAGTCGTGATACAGGTTGTAGTCGACGAACGAGACCTTGAAGCCTGCGTCCACACGTTCATCGGTCCGCAGGGCGAGGCCCTGCTTGACGAGGTCGCGGTACTTCTCCATGACGATGGCGCCCACGGCATCGCGATCTTCGGGAGACAGCAGCACGTCCACCCGGCTCTCGTTCATGTCGTGGGCGGCGTAGGCGTCCGCGAGCCGCTTCAGGATGTCGGCCATGACCTCGGGCGCGAGCGCTGCGGCCACGTTTTCGCACAGCGTCGCGCGCAGCACGGCCTCGATGCTCTGCCGCAGGGTCAGCAGGAAGTCGCGTCCGGCCTGCTCGAGGGCGATGGCGCCGCGCTCGAGCGACGCGGTCGCGTCGGCCTCGGCGGCGCGACGCAGCGACGCCGCCTCGTCCCGGGCGGCGGTGACGATGCCGGCGGCGCGCTCCTCAGCCTTCTGGATGATGCGCGCGCCCTCCGCCTCGGCGCGCTCGACGCCCTCTTGGCGGATCCGGTCCAGCAGACTCTGGAGCTGCTCGTCCATCTCGATCCTCGGATTCGACTCCGACAGTCCCGACTTCCCTGAATTCAACTACGTAATAGAAGTCGTATACGAAGTTAACGCAACCTACCAGCGCGGCCGGAAGGAAGTCAACAGCACCTCGCGGCCGCCGACCAGAGGGGAGTCTACGCCGCCGCGAGGCCACCGGCAACGGCCGGCCCGCCCCCCGGCGCGGGCGACCCTCTTCGAGACACCCACCGTCACGGGCCGGGCGCGTCTTGAGGCGGGGCACCTCCGGTGCTAGCGTGGCGCCCGGGTGTTAAGTACTCATAAAGAAGGATGACTCGTCATCCGCCGATGGGCTGAGGGACGATGGCGCGCAGGAGATATCAGGACGGGGGCGGCTCGATCGGCTTCGGCGGCCTGTTCGGCGCCTCCTTCGGCTACGTCGGGACCTCCATCTACTTCGTCCTCGGCGGCCTCGGCCTGTACGCGCTCGGCGTGACGCCGCTCCTGATCCTGGTCGTCGGCGTCGTCTTCGTGGCGACGGCCTGGTCCTATGCCGAAGGCTCGGCGGCGATGCCCGAGTCGAGCGGCGCGACGAGCTTCGCCCGGCGCGCCTTCAGCCCGCTCGCCAGCTTCGTCGCCGCCTGGGCGTTGCTGCTGGACAGCATCATCCTCGTCGCCATCGTCTGCTCGTTCATCCCTGCGTACCTCAGCGTGTTCTGGCCCCAGCTGCAGGACTGGCCCTACGACTTCCTGATAGGGCTGGCGGTCCTGGTCGTCATCGTCACGCTCAACGTGCTCGGGGCACACGAGTCGGTACGCCTCGACTCGTTCATGGCGTTCCTCGGGCTGGTCACCCTCGTACTGCTCGTGATCGTCGGGTTCCTCGTGGCCGTCCGGCCGGGCGTGCTGTGGAGCCAGATCGACCTCGGCGTGGCTCCGTCGTGGGGCACGCTCCTGTACGCGGTCCCGCTCGCCGCCGCGGCATTCCTCGGCATGGACGCCGTCTCCAGCCGCGCCGGCAAGGCGCGGCGCCCGGGCCGGGACGTCCCCCGCGCGATCAACGTGGTGCTGCCGCTGATCGTCGCGCTGGCCGTCGGCCTCGCCGTCGTGGCCTTGTCCTCCCTGCCCGTGGGCTCGAACGTCGTGCCGGTGGACGTCGCCACCGGGCTCACCAGGCCAGTCGCGGTGATTCCCGGGGACGACCCCGGAGTGTTCGTCCTCGCGTCAGACCAATCCACGCAGGTCCTGGTCCCGGTGGAGCGCTCGGGCTCGGGGCACGTCATCCCCGCGCAGGAGCCCACGGACGAGGTCGCCTCCTCCCCCGACGGCGCCGTGACGCGCCTGTACGGCACGCTTCTCGGCAGCGCGTACCTGGACAATCCCGTCATCGGGATCGTCGACGGTCTGCCGGACAGTCTGGACGGACTCAAGGGCGTGCTGCGCCCCTGGATCGCCATCCTCATCGCCGTGTCCCTGCTGCTCGCCGCCAACGCCGTCCTCGGGGGCTCGGCGCGCATCCTCTACTCTCTGGCCCGTCATCACCAGGTGCCGGCCGCGCTCGGACGCGTGCACGCGACCAGGATGACCCCCTACGTGGGGATCCTGCTGTTCGGGCTGGTGGCCGCGGTGCTCCTCATCCCCAACGACCCGCTCCTGCTGCTCGGGTTGTTCGGGTTCGGAGCTGCGCTGGCGTTCACCCTGGCGAACGCCTCGATCGTCGCGCTGCGGTATCGCGAGCCCGCCATCTCACGCCCGTTCGTGATCCCCTTCAACGTGCGCGTACGCGGCATCCCGCTGCCCATCCCGGCGGTCATCGGAGCAGGGTCGATGGCGGTCGTCTGGGTGCTCATGGTGGCCACCCATCGAGCGGGAGCGATCGTCGGCTTCGCGTGGCTCGCAGTGGGTCTGGTGCTGTACGCCGTCTACCGCCGGAGCGCCGGCTACTCCCTGCTCACCCAGCCGCGGGAGGCGTCGCTGCCCGCCGCGGCGCTGTCGGACGTCGACTACGATCGGGTCCTCGTCCCCGTGCAGGGCACCAGGCTCAGCGACGAGATGATGGTGCTGGCCTGCCAGCTGGCGGCGGACAAGGACGCCGTGATCGACGTCCTGTACGTGCTCGAGGTCCCGATGAACCTGCCGCTCGACGCATCGCTCCCGGACGGGCGCGCGCGTGGCAAGCACGTGCTCGACACGGCGATCGCCGTCGCGCGGGAGTTCGGCGTCGAGGCATGGCCGCACCTGGTCAGCGCCCGCTCCCCCGGTCGCGCCATCACGGACACGGCGCGGGAGTGGGGCTCCGACGTCATCATCATGGGAGCCGTGCGCAAGCACCGGGCCGACGGCCGGCTCGTCGGGGACACCGTCGCGCACGTCATGCGCAAGGCGCGCGCTGAAGTGCTGCTCAACCTCGTCGCTGAGGACTACCCCATGGTGGGATCAGCCGCCCAGTACGACGCGGAGCAGGCCGCGGCCAGGCCGCAAGGGTCCCCGGCCGCCACGGGACAGGGGTGACACGCTCGTGCATGTGATCATCGCCGGCTGTGGACGCGTCGGCTCCGGCATGGCGATGGACCTCGTCCACGAAGGCCACGACGTGGCCGTCATCGACGAGGACCCACGCAGCTTCACGCTCCTCGGGGAGGGCTTCCCGGGCCAGCGGATCCTCGGCCACGCCATCGACTGGTCCATCCTGCGCAGCGCGGGGATCGAGGGCACGGACGCGTTCGCCGCGGCCACCGACGGCGACAACACCAACGTCGTGTGCGCCCTCATCGCCGTCCGCGCGTTCGAGGTGCCCTGTGCCGTGGCCCGGGTCTACGACCCTCGCCGGGCCGAGGTGTTCGCCCGCATGGGGATCCGGACGGTCTGCCCGACGGACGAGACCACCGCCATGATGCTCGAGGCCGTGCGCGCCTGCCCTCTCCCCTCCGAAGGGGCCTGACGTGTTCGTCCTGATCGTCGGCGGCGGCAAGGTCGGGCTCAACGTCGCCCGCAGCCTCACCCTCCTGCACCACGACTTCGTCGTCGTCGAACAGCGACGCTCGAGGTACGACATCCTCCATCATGAGCTGGAGGACCATCTCCGGTTCGGCGACGGGACCGAGCTGTGGGTGCTCGAGGCCGCCGGCATCGGCAAGGCGGACCTCGTCGTCGCCGTCACCGGCGATGACGAGGACAACGTGGTCATCGCCCAGCTGGCCAAGCACGAGTACGGCGTGCCCAAGGTGGTCGCCCGTGTCAACGACCCGCGCAACCAGCAGACCTTCGACCTCCTCGACGTGGACGCGACCGTCTGTGCGTCGAGCCTCGTCGTCTCGCTCATCCAGCACGAGCTCCCGGTGCACCAGTTCGTGCCGTTGCTCTCGCTCAAGCGGGAGGACCTCGAGATCGCGGAGATCGAGGTGAGCGAGGACTCTCCGGCCGCCTATCTGCCGGTCGCCGAGATCGCGCTGCCCCCGGGCGTGCTCATCGGCGCCATCCTGCGCGAGGGGGTCGCCGTCCCCCCCGGCGGCGAGGTGGAGCTGCGGCCCGGAGACCAGCTGCTCTGCCTGCTGCCGCGCAGGACGGAGCGTTCGCTCCTGAGCTCGCTGCTTCCGGAACGCCGCCCGCAGGACGTGCAATCCGAGACGTACATCGACACGGGAGCCGGAGCACGTGGGTGACGCGATCGTGAACGAGGAGCATCGATGAGGATCATCGTGGTGGGAACGGGCGATCTCGGCTTCAACGTGGCCAAACGCTTCTCGGAGGAGCACCACGACGTCGTCGTGGTCGGCAGCGACGACGAAGCCTTGCACTGGGCCCAGGAGGTCCTCGACGTGAGCGCGGTGCGCGGGCACGGCAGTTCCCCGTCCGTCCTGGTGGAGGCCGGCGTCAGGTCGGCGGACGTCATCGTGGCAGCTACGAGCAGCGACGAGACCAACATCGTCGCCTGTCTGATCGCGGAGGCCATCGCGCCATCGGCCACGCGGGTCGCGCGCCTGCACGATCCCGCGTATCTCGGCTCCAGCGGCATCATCGACCAGAGCTCGCTCAGCATCGACTTCGTCATCAGCCCGGAGGAAGAGGTGGCCAAGGCCGTGGGTATCCTGGCCAGCGTGCCCGGCGCCTCCGACGCGCTCGAGTTCGCCGGCGGCAGGGTCATGGCCGTGGGCGTGGAGATCGACGCCGACTGTCCCCTGATCGGCAGGCCGGTCATCGACCTTCGCCACCACGATGTGGGCGCGCTGCTCGTGGCCGGGGTGTACCGCGGGGAGCTCGTACAGGCCCCGTCCGCCGACATCAGATTCACGGCGGGCGATACCGTCTTCCTGGTCGGTGGCAGGGACGCGATGCGCCGAGCCATGACGCGGCTCGGCAAGGCATGGATCCGCACGCGCAACGCGGTGATCGCCGGCGGAGGCTGGGAGGGCGTCGCCATCGCCCGCAGGCTCTCCGCCGCCGGCATCCACACCAAGGTCATCGAGCGCGACCCCGCCGTGAGCGACGCGATCGTCCACGAGCTCGGGGACGCGCTCGTCCTGCTCGGCGACGCACACGACCAGAGCCTGCTGGTCGACGAGGGCGTGCAGCGCGCCGACCTGTTCGTCTCCGCACTCGGGAACGAGGCCGACAACATCGTCGTCGCCCTGCTCGCCAAGCGCCTCGGCTGCCGGCGGGTCGTCGGTCTCGTCGACACCCCGGGTCACGCCGCCTTCGCCTCCTCCGTCGGCGTCGACAGCGTCGTCAGCCCGGTGGGCGCCGCCCTCAATACGATCGTCCAGATCTCGCGGCCGGGCCGGGTCGTGACCGTCCGCACACTCCGCGAGAACCTCGTCGAGGGCATCGAGTTCGTCGCCGCCGAGGGCTCCGGGATCGTCGGCCTGCAGCTCGCGCTGCTCCACATGCCGCACGGCTCGCTGGTGGGAGCCGTCGTCCGCGACGGAGAAGTCATCATCCCCGACAGCTCCACGATCGTCGCGGTGGACGACCGCGTGATCCTCTTCTCGCGGCCGGCGCTCCTGCCGCGCCTGCGCCGGCTCATCGTGTCCGAGTGAAGATGGTCCTCCCGTCGTGACCACTCGCTCCTCGTACGCCGGTCAGGCCAGAGTCCACCCGTCGACCCTGTCGGGCGCGCGCCGCGTCGGCTATCTGCTCAGCCTGCTGCTCATGTTCGCCAGCCTGACCCTGGCGGTCCCGCTGGCGGTCTCCGCCGGCTACGGGGAGTCGGAGACCGTCGGCGACTTCGCCGCCACGCTCCTCATCGGCGTGGTCATCGGGGCAGCCGGCTACTTCTTCCTCCGCACCGACCTCGCCGGGCTGTCGCGCCGGGAAGGCTTCGCGGCGGTGGCGCTCGGGTGGATGATGGTCTGCGCGCTCGGAGCCGTGCCCTTCATGCTGGCGGGGGGGCTGGACCCGATCAACGCCTGGTTCGAGACCGTCAGCGGCTTCAGCGGCACCGGCTCCAGCGTCATCCCGGACGTGGAGGGCCTGCCCCGCGGCCTGGCATTCTGGCGCAGCTTCACCCACTGGCTCGGGGGCATGGGGTTCATCGCGCTCTACATCGCCATCTTCCCGCTGATGGGTGTCGGCGCCATGCAGCTCTTCCGCGCCGAGGCTCCCGGCCTCGAGATGGATCGCCTGCGGCCACGCATCAAGAGCACCGCCCGGATTCTCTGGCTCATCTACCTGGGCATGTCCGTGATCCTGACCGTCTTCCTCATGGCCGGCGGCATGGGGTGGTTCGACGCCGTCTGCCAGATGTTCGCTGCCATCGGCACCGGCGGCTTCTCGACCAAGAACACCGGCATCGCCGGCTTCCACAGCGCCTACATCGACTGGGTGATCATCGTGGCCCTGTGGGTCGCGTCCACGAACTTCGCGCTCTGGTGGGCGGTGCTCGGCGGCAAGCCCAAGCGCCTCCTCAAAGACCCGGAGTGGCGCTTCTACACCCTCGTGCTGCTCGGCTGCAGCGCGGTGGTCGCCACGCTTCTCTACCTGCAGAGTGATGCGTCGCTGCACGACTCCATCCGCAACGCGACCTTCGTGGTCGTCACGACCGCGTCGACGACCGGCTTCACCCTGGCCAACTACGAGGAGTGGGCTCCTCTCTCGCAGTTCATCATCTTCATGCTGCTGTTCATGGGCGGCTGCGCCGGCTCCACAGCCGGCGCCATGAAGGCCGTCCGCGTGCTGCTCTTCTCCAAGCTCGCCTGGCGCGGGCTCTTCTCGACGGTGCACCCACAGGCGGTCGCCTCGCCGCGGCTCGGCGGGCGGCCCGTGCCCGTCGCGACCATGCAGGGAGTCGCGACCTTCATGGGCCTCTACCTGTTCACCTGGGTGGTCGCGACCGCCGGGGTCTCGCTCACCGACGTCGACTTCGCCACCGCCACGTCGGCGGTCGCGACGGCGATGGGAGGCGTCGGACCGGGTCTCGGCAAGATCGGCCCGATGGACAACTTCCTGTGGATGCACCCGGCCGCCAAGGGCATCCTCACCTTCTGCATGCTTGCCGGACGGCTGGAGATCGTCACGCTCATGCTGATCTTCGTGCCGGCCTACTGGCGCCGCTGAGCGCCGCCCGGCGTCAGAACCGGAGTCGTACTCCCCGGCCCGTGGCCGTGCCGCCGCCCTCGACCCGGTTCCCCGCCGTGTCGAAGACCTCGTAGAGCATCTTCGACGTGAACGTGTCTCCGCCGGCGGCGATCGTGATGACCTCGGTGAACACGCCGCGGCCGGCCGGCAGCCAGCCGCCGCCCGAGGTGATGTCGTCGAGCCCCCCAGGGGAGCTGGTCGGGTAGAACTCGTACTTGGCCTCGAACCGGTCCGGTCCGGTCCTCCGCCAGATGCCGTAGGCGGGGGGAACGGGAGGCGCGGCGTCGTAGTTCGACGACTCGGTCAGCGTGCCACCGGCGTTGAAGACGTACATGAACTCGAGGTCGCCGACGGCGGCGAAGTCGCCGTCCTCGAAGTCGAGTCGCGCCCGCCACTGGCCCACGAGCTCGAGCCCGCCGGACCCCGCGAAGCCTTCCGTTGATGGCGCCTGCTCACCCATTTCCGCTCCTTTCGCACACCCGCGCGATCGCCTGGCGAAGAGCCGCGCCGAGGCGACGCTTCGCAGACGACCCTACATCACGGGCGCGGCGCCCGGGCGCTCGAGCCCGCCGCCGGGAGGCTCGCGCCACGGCGGCCTGTGGCACTATCATGGCGCAAGGAGCGGCCGGATCGACCTCGGTCAGGCGGCCGCGGCTCGGGCGAGCAGCAGAAGGAGCGGCGAGTGGACTTCTACCAGGGCAGGATCCTGCGCGTGGATCTGAGCGCCATGAACGTCTCGGTCGAGCCTCTGCGCATGGACTGGGCGAGCCTGTACGTGGGCGGCAAGGGGCTGCTCTTCCGTTACCTCCTCGATGAGGTCGCACCCGGGCTGGACCCGTGGTCGCCGGACAACCCGCTCATGTTCTTCACCGGGCCCTTCGCCGGCACCGGCGTCTCCACGTGCTCGCGCCTCGTGGTCGGCTGCAAGAGCCCGCAGACCGGCACCATCCTGGACTCCTACGTGGGCGGGTCGTTCGGGCCCGAGCTCAAGTTCGCGGGCTACGACGCGATCATCGTCACCGGCCGCGCCGCCGAGCCGACGCTGGTCTGGATCAAGGACGACGTCGTCGAGCTGCGTTCCGCCGCGCCGTACATGGGCATGAAGATCGGCGAGCTCGAGAGCACGCTGCGTCGCGACCTCGACCCGCGCATGCAGGCCATGTCCAACGGCCCCGCGGGGGAGAGCCTGCTGCCGTGGGCGTGCCTCTCGACCGACCAGGCGCACAAGGCCGGGCGCGGCGGGGCCGGCGCGCTCATGGGGGCGAAGAACGTCAAGGCGATCGCCATCCGCGGGACCGGATCGGTCGGGGTCGGCGACGCCAAGGCCTTCCTCGCCGACCTCTACCGCATCCACGAGGAGTACATCTTCACGCCGGCCAACATGTGGGCGCACGAGGAGGGCACGCTGGCCCTCGTCGACATGGTGGACGTCGCCGGCGCGATGCCGACGCGGAACTGGTCGGAGGGCCAGTTCGACGGCATCGACCAGATCAACTCGGCGGCCTTCCAGAAGGTGCGCCTGAAGAAGCGCGCCTGCAGCCAGTGCGCGATCGGCTGCCGTAACTATCACGTCATCGGCGATGCCCGCGGCGAGGGGCCCGAGTTCGAGACGGTGGCCCTCTGCGGCGCCAACTGCGGCGTCGGCGACACCGAGGCCCTGTTCCGCTTCAACCTCGCCTGCGACGACCTCGGGATGGACACGATCTCCACGGGCGCCGTCGTCGGCCTGGCGACCGACATGACCGAGAAGGGCATCGCCGACTTCGGCCTCCACTTCGACGACTACGACGCCTACGTGGCCGCCCCCGAGCAGATCGCCAGACGTCAGGGGATCGGCGTCGAGCTGGCGGAGGGCGCCCGCGCCCTTGCGGCCCGCTACGGCGTCCCGGATCTGGCCATGGAGGTCAAGAACCTCGAGCTCCCCGGCTACGACCCGCGCGGAACGTTCGGCATGAGCCTCGCCTACGCGACGGCGGACCGCGGTGGCTGTCACCAGCGCTCCTACGTGCAGGCCGACGAGATCCTCGGCGGCGACCTGCCGCCGGACTCGCTCGCCGGCAAGGCCCAGATGAACATCCACTGGCAGAACTTCACCAGCGTCAAGTACTCCGGCATCTGGTGCGAGTTCTGGGCGCTTGAGCTCGACGAGATGCGGCAGCTGCTGCGCCACGTCTACCATCGCGATCTCGGCGACGAGGAGCTCCTGCGCGTGGGCGAGCGCGCCTGGAACCTGGCGCGACTCTTCAACCTGCGCGAGTCGGTCGAGGCCGACGACCTGCCGCGCCTGCTCTACCACGAGGAGGGCGCCCACAGCGCCGGTCCTTCCGCCGGACGGTCGATCGGCGAAGCGCCGTTCCGCGCCGCGCTCCAGGAGTACTACGAGCTGCGCGGCTGGGACGAGAACGGCGTGCCCACCGAGGCCAAGCTCCAGGAGCTCGGCATCGACTACCGCCTGGAGGCCTGAGTGGCGACGGTGGTCGTCAAGCTCTCGGCCGCGCTCGTCTATCCGTCCGGGAGTACCGACCTCGAAGCGCACGGCTCGACGGTCGGCGAGGTCGTCGACGACCTCTGCGCCGGCCGGCCGGCGCTCGCCGGGCGCATCCTCGGCGCCGAAGGCCGGCAGCTCGTCGGTATCTTCCTGAACGGACGCAGCGTGCGGCAGCTGGGCGGCCTGCAGACGGCGGTCGCCGACGGCGACGAGATCCGCATGACGCCGCCCATCGCGGGCGGCTGACGACCCGCGGCGACGCAGGAACTCGTACGCGGCGACGGGTGCCCCCGCGGCGGCTTCGCCCCGGGCGCACCCGTCGCGTCTCCAGCCGCTCAGGCGGCCTTGCGGCTTCGGTAGTCGACGCGCTGCGTCTGCGTCACGAACATCGTGCGGGGCTCACCATCGACCCCCGCCTCCGCCATCTTCTCCTTGAGCCTGGGATCGGCGAGGAACGCCTCCCCATCCTCGCGGCTCGGGAAGGCGAGGAAGATCGTCAGCTGCCCGGAGTCGTCGTCGCTGCGGAAGATCTCGTGCCCGGTACAGCCGTGGCTCGTCCGCAGCGGCTCCCCGGCGTCGAACACCGTCTTCCAGTCGTCGTAGTCGCGCACGTGTTGCCACATCGTGAGGTACATGATCGCCTCTTCACGTCGAAGGATGGACGCGCGGCCCGGAGTCCGGACGCGCGCGGCCACGTACTCGTGGTTCCCCTCCGGTCCGAGGCGGCAAACCGCCCCGGCCCGGCTGGCGGGGACGAGCGCGACCCGGGGCGCTCAGCCCACCCAGGCCTGGTCGTTCCAGAAGGCGACGACCTTGCGGCGCCTGCCCCGGAGCTCGAGCACGAGCTCGTCCGGCAGGCGCTGCGCGCCCATGTCGAGGAGCACCTGGTAGCCGCCGGCGTCGTGGACGCGGAAGTCCCGCGTCTCGCCCTTCGGAGGCGCGAAGCCGGTCTCGAGCAGGACGAGTGGCCCGGTGCAGCATCGGTGCGAGCTCGTCCACACGTAGAGGCGGCCGCCCCGCTCCCGCACGGCGGCCGCCACCTCGTCTGTCGCTCGGATCCTCATGCCCGGGATGTACCCCGCAGCTACTTGCGCCAGTACATGAGCGGGTCGAACCAGAGCACGGGGTGCAGGTAGAAGCCGCCGACGTTCTTGCTGCACATCGTCGTCATCACCGGCGAGTACAGCGTCACGTAGGGGGCCTGCTCCATGATGTGCTGCTGGATCTCCGTGTACTTGGCCAGGCGCGCCTCGGGGTCGGTCATCTTCTGCGCCTCGCCCGTGGCCTGCTCGACCCACGGGTCCACGTAGTAGGCGGTGTTCAGCCCGCCCTGCACGGCGTTGGCTTCGGTGAAGAACGGGACGATCCAGTCCACCGGGTCGGGGAAGTCGAGGAACCAGTCGCTGGTCCCCAGTTCCGTCTTGGCCGCGTCGCTGGAGAAATTGTAGTAGGTCGCGCGGTCCATGGTCTTGATCTCCGCGTCCACACCGATCGCCTTGAGATCCGCCTGCATGGACTGCACCAGCTTGGGCATCGGATCGACGTTGCTGGTGTAGACGACGGTCTTGAAGCCGTCGGGATAGCCGGCCTCGGCGAGCAGCGTCTTGGCCTTGGCCGGGTCGTAGCCGTAGTAGACCTTGCCCGGCTCGCTCCCGGGCAGGTTCTGCGGGTAGATCTGGTAGAGCGAGACCGCCTGGCCGCTCTGCAGCTTGACGAGCTTGTCGCGGTCGATCGCCCAGCTGAGCGCCTGCCGCACCTTGACGTCGTCGAACGGCTCCTTGGTGCTGTTCATGAACAGGTAGGTGGTGGCGATCAGCGGCTGCGAGTACACGTAGGGCTTCCACTGGGGGTCGTTCGTGACCCGCGCGACGTCGGCCGGCGGGATGTTGTCGCCGAGGATGTCCACCTCGCCGCGCTCCAGCTTGAGCAGGGCGTTGGACGGCGTGAGGTTGAAGGTGAAGTCCACGCCGTCCAGGGACACCTTGCTCGCGTTCCAGTAGTTGGGGTTCTTGAGCAGCTTGATCTCACGCCCGGTCGTCCAGGTGTCCATGTAGAACGGGCCCGTGCCGAGCGGATGGCGGTTCACCTGCTTGCCCCACTTGGCGACCCACTCCTTGGGCACCACGTCGCAGAACTCCATGCTGAGCGCATACAGGAAGCTCAGGTCCGGCGAGGTGAGCTTGAACTCGATCGTCTGCGGGTCGACCACCGTGACGCCGCTGATCGTCCTGGTCTTGCCGGCCACGGCGTCGGATGCGCCCTCCACGCCCTCGTAGAAGTAGGTGGCCGGGCAGCGCGGCTCGGTCATCATTCGCTCGAAGCTGTACTTGACGTCCTCGGCCGTCACCGCTCGATCCACCGGCGGCGCGAACTTCGCGTCGGGACGCAGCTTGATGGTGTACGTCGTGCCGTCGGCCGAGATCTCCGGCATGTCGACGGCGAGGTCGGGGATGAGCTCCGTGCCCTCGGCGCCCGCCTTGGGTGCGTAGCGGTACAAGGCGTTGAAGACGGAGTCCTCGACCGTCCACCCGGCGACGTCCCAGCTGATCGCCGGGTCGAGCGTCACCGGCTCGCTCTGGAACGCGATGTTGATGGCTCCGCCGGCCTTCGGCGAGGCGCCGGCGATCCCGCCGTCCCCAGAGGTCCCCGTCTCGCCGCCGCAGCCTGCGGCGGCGGCTCCGGCGGCCAGCAGCAAGACGAGGACGAGCAGCGTGAGGTACGTGCGTGAAGCGCGGATACGCGGGCGAACGCCCATATGGCCCTCCCTGTGAGACTCCCCCAGTCCCTCGGCGCCTGCAGCGCCTCCACGAGCGTAGTCCGCGATCTGCAGCGCCGCAAGGGTGTCGCCGTGGACGGGCTCGGCGCCGTTATCGGTCAGTCGGCAGGCGCGGGCTCGGGCTCGGCGGCCGGCTCGGGCTCGGCGGCCCGCGCGGGCTCGGGGGAGCCGGCTGATGAAGACGGGCCGGGGGGCGCGGTAGCGCCGGCCCGCTCGTCCGGCAGGTCCACCCGCGGCAGCCACTGCAGCCACCGCGGCAGCCACCAGTTCCACTCGCCGAGCAGGACCATCGTCGCAGGCACGATCACGAGGCGCACGATCGTCGCATCGAGCAGGATGGCGATCGAGAGCCCGATGCCGAACTCCTTTATGATCGGATCGGCCGTCAGCACGAAGCTCGCGAACACGGTGACCATGATCAGCGCCGCCGCGGTGATCACCCGCGCGCTGCTGCCCACGCCGGTGCGCACTGCGGCGAAGGTGTCCATGCCCTCCGCGTGCGCGTGAAAGATCTGGCTGATCAGGAACACCTCGTAGTCGGTCGACATGCCGAACAGCACGGCGAACATGATCAGCGGCACGTAGCTCGCGATCGGCACCGTGTGGTAGGCGTTGTCCAGCCCGATCAGCGACAGGCCCCAGCCCCACTGGAAGAACGCGGTGAGGATCCCGAACGCCGCGCCCACGGCGAGCAGGTTGCAGAGGATGGCCTTGAGCGGCACGAGCACCGAGCGGAACGCGGCCAGCAGCACGACGAAGCTGAGCGCCAGCACGACGCCGATCACCAGCGGCAAACGAGAGGAGATGATCGCCGCGAGGTCGTCGTAGGCGGCGGTCACGCCACCGACGTAGACGGTGACGCCCTCGCCGCGGGTCGCGTCGGGGATCACGGAGGTGCGCAGGCGGCGGACGAGATCGGAGGTGACGGGATCCGCGGGGCGCGTGGTCGCCGTCAGCGCGAACACCGCGGCGCTGCCGCTCTTGTTGACGCTCGGTGGCAAGACCGACTCGACGCCCTCCGCGTCCTCGAGCGCCCGCTGCAGGCGCACCAGCCGCGGGTCGGTGGCTCGCGGCTGGCCGCCGGCGTCGGTGAGCATGCGGACGAGGTCCTTCTCGAGGGACTTCGCCCGGTCGGCCCGACGCTCGAGCCGCCGCTGGTCACGCTTGAGGGCGGCGGCGTCCTCCTTGAGCCCCTCGGCGCGCTTCTCGAGGGCGTCGCCCTCGGCGGTGAGGCGCGCGCCCTGCGCCTGGAGGGCGGCGCCCTGCGCCGTCAGCGCGGCGGAGTCCGCCTGCAGCGCCCGGCCGGCCGCCTCGAGCCGCCGGCCCTCGGCGGCCAGCGGCGCGGCCTTCTTCTTGAGCGCCGCCGCCTCCTTCTGCAGGGCGGCGGCCTGCGCCTGGACGGTCTGAGCCTGCTGCAGCAGCGCCATCAGCTGCGCTTGCAGCTTGGCGAGCTCCACAGGGTCGGTGGTCTGGGCGATCTGCGCCTGCACCGCCGCGATCTGCGCCACCAACTGCCGGCCCTGAGCCTCCAAGGCGGCGCCCTCCGCCGTCAGGCGCCGCTGCTCGGCCAGCAGCGCGTTCTTGCGCGCCAGCAGCTGCCGCTGCTCGGCCAGCAGCGCATTCTTGCGCGCCAGAAGCGGCGCGGCCTGCGCCTCGAGCGCGGCCTGCTGGGCCTTGAGACTGGCCGCGCGGCGCTCGAGGGCGGCCTTGTCCGCCTTAAGGTCGTCACCGCGGCGCTCCAGCGCCTTGCCCTGCCGCTTGAGCCGACCGGCGTCCTTCTCGAGGCTGCGGCCGAGACGCTCCGCCTGCTCCTTCTTGGCCGTGTACGCTGCGCTCGGTTCGGCCACCGGCGAGAATCGCGTGGCCACGAGCAGCCTGCCGTTGGCGCCGGGCCCGAGCCCGTCGGAGATGAGGTCGTAGGCGCGGCGCTGTGTGGCCCTCGTGGGCCAGGCGCCGAGGTCCTCCTGGCCCAGGATGAGCGTCAGCGTCGGTGCGGCCAACGGAAGCATGATCGCCAGCGCGGCGATCAGGCTGATCCAGGGATGCCGGGTCACAGTCCCCGCCCACCGCGCCCAGATGTTCTCCCCCTCGCGCGCATGTTCCGGACCCCGTCGCCACGGCAGTCGCACGGCATCGATGCGCCGGCCGACCACGCCGAGCACGGCCGGCAGGAAGGTGAGCGCCGTCAGCACTGCCACGAGCACCGCCAGCGCCGAGGCGTACCCCATGGCGCCGATGATCGGCACCCGCGCGACGAGCAGCGAGAGCAGCGCGATGATCACGGTGACACCGGCGAACAGCACGGCGCTGCCCGACGTGGCCATGGCCCGAGCCACGGCCTCCCGCACGTCCGCTCCGCCGTGCAATTCGTCGCGATAGCGGAAGACGATGAAGAGCGCGTAGTCGATACCGACGCCGAGGCCGAGCATGGTCGCCAGGGTCGGCGCCACCACCGGGATGTCGGCCACGTGGCCGAGCAGGCCGATGAGCCCGAGCCCCGTCACCAGCGCGACGATCGCGGTGAGGATCGGCATGCCGGCCGCGACGAGCGCGCCGAAGGTGATCGCGAGTATCACCACGCCGGCGGCGAGGCCGATGAACTCGCTGCGCCGGGACCTCTCCTCCGAGAGCCGGACACCGAGGACGCCGCCGGCCTCGACCTGGAGTCCGGCGTCCCGGGCCGGCTGGGCGGCGGCCATGACCTCCCTCGCGAGCTCGCGCGTCACCTGGCCGCCGTTCACGTCCAGCAGGACCTGTGCGATGGCCGTCTTCTCGTCCTCGCTCATCAGAAGAGAGCGGGCGCCGCGATCGAACGGGCTGGTGACGCTGCTGACGTGCGGGACCGCCTTCATCCTCCGCACGGACGCCTCGATGGCCCGCTTGGCCGCCGGATCGACCAGGATTCCCCCGGCGGAGTGGAACACGACTGGGCTCTGCCCGTTCTGCTGCGGCGGGAACTCCCTGGCGAGGAAGTCGGTCGCCGCCTGCGTCTCGGTCCCGGGCAGGCGGATGTCGTTCGAGGTCTGCGCCCCCAGGAGCACCCAGCCGGTCGCGACCACGGCGACGACGCACGCCCACGCCAGCAGCACGAGCCAGGCGCGCCGAGCGCAGAAAGCGCCGAGTCTATAGAGAAGGGTGGACACGCAGCGGGTATCCTTCCACTGGCCGGGACCGGGATTCTGACCATACGTACCCCGACTCAAGTGTCAACCTGACGTGACGACGCCGCTCCGGCCGGAGGGGCCGACCAAAGGAGACAGCGTGAAGACAAGGATGCGCAGAACGAAGGTGGTGGCGATCGCGCTCGCAGCGCTCGCCCTGGCCGTGATCCTCGCGGGCTGCGGAAGCTCGGACAGCCCGAGCGCCGCGGCCTCGACGATCTTCCCGGAGTCGTCGCCCACCGGGACCCTCCCCGCCCTCAAGGCCTACCTGACCGACGCCCAGACCGTCCTCGGACAGGTCAGCACCACCGTCGGGACGCTGCCGGCCGCGGTGCAAGGCATCGACAAGGTCCCGAACGACAGCTGGACCTCGGCGGCCACCCAGCTGCAGAGCATCGCGACCCAACTCGGCGACGAGGCCTCCGCTCTCGCCGCGCTGCAGCCGCCGTCCGCGCTCCAGCCGGTGCAGGACGCGGTCGTGAAGGGCATCCAGGCCGCGCAGTCGGGCATCGACGAGCTGGCGACGAAGATCGCCTCCAAGCCGGCTGCCCTCGCAAACAAGAAGGCCGAGATCCAGTCGCAGGTCGACCAGTACAAGTCGCAGCTTGAAGGACTCAGCACGCAACTGAAGAGCGCCCTGGGCGGCCTGGCGGGCCAATGATCGTCTGAGCGGCCGCCGGCCCGGCGGCTCCTCTCTCTGAAGAACGACGGGGCGGGCGTCCCTTCCGGATGCCCGCCCCGTCGTCGTCTGGCGGCCGGCCTCGCCCCGTCCTCGTACTTGACTGGACGGATATCCCATGCCGGATCGCGGCCGGGTCGGCATAGTAGGAGTAGTGGCACCGTCATCCCGGCGGACATCGATCGGGGAGTCGCAATGATCGGGCAGCGTGGGCGCAGACATCAGCAGGGATTCACCATGATCGAGCTGCTCATCGTCGTGATCGTCATCGCCATCCTTGCGGCGATCGCCATCCCGACCTACCTCAGCCAGCGACAGAAGGCCAAGGACGCAGCCGTGAAGGACGCCGTGCACAGCCTGCAGATCGGCGTGCAGAGCTACGCCGTCGATCACAACGACACGTACCCGGCGAGCGGCGATCTTTCCGCCCTCAAGAGTGACTACCTGGACGCCTGGCCGCGCGACCCGTATCAGGGCGGCGACATGGCCTACGCGTCGTCCCCGACGGCCGGCTCCTACGCGTACACGTCCACCGGGACCTCGTACGACATCATCGGATGGCTGAGCGACGGCAGCTTCGAGGTCCCGGGCGGATCGGCGGTAGCGTCTGTGTTCCAGGTCAAGAGCGACTACCTCATCCAGTTGCTGCTCCAGTACTACGCGAAGAACGGCAAATGGCCACGCTCTTGGGCGCCCTACTGCTACACGGACCTGGGGCTGGACCCCGCCGACTACGCCTCGTCGCTGGAAGGCGTGTTCTACAAGATCGGCGGCTACAAGGTGTCCATCCGCCCCGATGCCGGCTACACGCTGACCGTGACCGACTCCAGCGGCAAGCCCCGCGTCATGACCAATAACCTGAATTGGGACATCGTCTACGACGCGACGTCGGGCAAGTGGTACTACCACACGATCGACCCGGCCAACGAGGTCGACATCTCCACCCTGTCGGTCACGAGGGCCTGAGGGGCGGCGGCACTCAGCTCTGAGAGTGCAGCCCGACCGTGTTGCCCTCGGTGTCGGCGATCATCGCGAAGTGGCCGGCGCCCTCCATGCCGATCGCCGTCTTGGGCATCAGGATCCGGCCGCCGGCCGCCTCGACCTTGTCGAGGGCGACCTGCAGGTCGGGGTTCGCGTTGAGGAAGACGGCGGTGCCGGTCGCGCTGGGCACGGCGCCCTCGCCGCAGACGACGGCGCCGCCGATCTCACCCTGCCGCCAGTCGGCCGGGAACCCCCACATCTCCATGCCGGGGCCGGCGTCCATCGCCTCAAGCTTGCAGTCGCAGATCGTCTCGTAGAACGTCTTAGCACGCGCCATGTCGGTGGCGGGGATCTGGAACCAGGTGATCGCGGGTGCCATAAGGACCCTCCTCGCTGATCTCTCCCTCTCGGGGCTCTCCCCTCGGGGGCTTGTCCGGTAGATTGCTCCGCCGGACACGCGGGAAACCCGCGGACCTCAGTCGAGTGGCGGCTCGTTCCCTTCGACCGCAGGGATGGGCCCCAGAGCCGCGCGCCAGAAGATCACGTCGGCGATGGCCAGCGCCGTGCCGACCGCGACGTAGAGGATGCCCAGAAAGGTACGGCCGCCCCAGGAGTCCACCAGCGGCGTGCGGCGCAGCAGCATCCCGCCGCCCATCATCACGATGATGAACAGCCACGAGCTCGGCGCGAAGAAGCCGAAGAAGCAGGCATGGCCGCGCGTGTGGATGCGCCTGACGGCCTTGCGCGCGTAGCGGATGAGGATCAGACGAGCTTTGACGAGGCCGATAGCCACCGCGACCAGGGCGATGAGCACGATGCCGTAGCCGAAGCGTTCGTACTCGTCGGGCGCGATGGTGTAGAAGACGCCGCGGATCAACAGGATGCCGGTACCCACCAGCCACAGCAGCGCCGCGGCGACGAGCTGGACGCGGACGCCGGCGCGCGGGGTGAGGCGGCGCCAGCCGGTGCGGGAGGTTTGGAGCTCATCCATGCACCGAGGATAGCAGGCGTCAGAGCTCGCCGCGCAGATACGCGCCGGCGCCGTAGAACACCACGTAGTAGAGGATCACCGCGCCGGCGAGCAGCGCCAGAAGCGTCACCAGGAGCTGTAGACAGCCCTGCTGCTCCACGGAGTCGACGCGGCGGCGGCGGAACACACCGAGCCAGTGGCCGGCCAGGACGATGCCGGCCACGACGAAGCCCAGAGCCGCCAGGCCTCCCAGGATGACCGTCCAGCCCTTCGCGCCGGAGATCAGCCGGAGGAACACCGGCGCAGCCCCGAGGATGAGCACGATGCCCACGATGGTGCGCCCCATGCCTTTCGCCTCTTGAGCCGTCTCGGTCCTCCCGTGCCCTCCGTCACCCGGCGCCAGCATACCGCCCGCCGCGCGCCGGTGGACGCCCGAGCCTGCCGCACTCGGGTGGCTGCCCTCGCCGGGCGACCGCAGCGCGCGGCCCCGACCGGCCGCCCCATGGTGCGTTTTCCAGCGGCACCGCATGCGGCACCATGCCCCAAACGACACAATCGGGTCGGCCGACCGCACGCGCAGCGTCACTGGCTCCGGCCGATCGGCAACCTCGTTCGCCTCGCCGAGCGGGGCAGGGCGGCCGATCGGGGCAGGGCGGCGAATGACCCGGCCGCCGGGGCGCCGTCTGGAGTGAATGTCCGCAAGCGAGGTATGATTCTAGGCAACGTCGCCATCGGCGAGTTGCAGGGGCCCTCATATGCACATCAGTACAGTCGCTACCGACAAGGACGTCCGCGCGCCGCGTCTGGTGCCTTCCGCGGCGCAGTTGCTGAGCGCCCACAGCCTGCGCCGTGCCTTCGGCGTGACGGCGCTGCTCTCGATCGACTGCGGCTCTCTGATCGTGGCCATGCTCCTCGTGACGCTCATCTCGTGGCCGGGCCCGTCCCTGCTCTGGTGGGGGCTGTCCTGGTGGGACGTGGGCCTGGCCGTAGGGGTGTTCGTGGCCGTCGCCTCGCTGAAGGGACTCTACGGGCGAAGGCGCACCAGATACGGCATCCGCAAGGTGGCCTCCGCCTGGGCCATCGCGTTCATCGTCACGCTGGTCTTCGTGCTCGTTGTCGACCCCGAGGGCATCGGCGCTCGCTACACGATCGCCTGGATCACGGCAGCCGTCCTCAGTATCGCGGGCCGGTCGGCGTTCGACGCGTTGATCGGCGTGGTCTTCGGCCCGAACGGCGATGCTCCGCCGGTCGTGCTCATGGGCACGCGCAAGTCATGCCGGGCGGCGCTCTCTGCCCTGGAGGCTCTGCCACCGACCAGGGGCGTCAACGTGGTCGGGCTGCTGACGCAGGACAACGCGGCGTCGCGTGAACCCGAGGTGCGCGGGCTTCCGCGCGAGTTGGGCGACGCGAGGCACCTCCGGACGGCCCTCCTGGCCACCGGGGCGACCGAGGTGATCATCGCCGATCCCGCGGAACTCAACGGCCGGCTGCAGGGCGTCATGGAGACATGCCGCGAGAGCGGCGTGGCCCTCAAGGTCATCTCGCCGGCCCTACAGCCCTACACCGATGCCGTCACCTACATCCCGGGACTGGACTGCCCGCTCTTCGTGGTGCATCCCGAGCCCGCGAGCGCGACCAGCTACCTCGCCAAGCAGGTCATCGACCGCGTCTGCGCCGCGCTACTGCTCGTCGTCCTCAGCCCTGTGTTCCTGGCCATCGCCGTGGCGATCAAGCTCACCTCGCGTGGGCCCGTGTTCTTCGTGGAGGAGCGCGTGGGCGTCGGCCAGCGGCCGTTCCGCTGCTTCAAGTTCCGCACCATGGTCCGGGATGCCAGAGAGTCACAGGACGCCCTCGAGGCGCTGAACGAGGCCGATGGCGTCCTGTTCAAGCTGCGGGACGATCCCCGCGTGACGCCCGTCGGCAGGTTCCTTCGACGCCTGAGCATCGACGAGCTGCCGCAGCTCGCCAACGTGCTGACGGGCGACATGAGCTTCGTAGGGCCTCGTCCGCTGCCGCTGCGCGACTGCGGTCTCATGGAAGACTCGCACCGCCGGCGTCACGTCCTCAAGCCAGGAATGACCGGACTCTGGCAGATCAGCGGCCGTAGCCATCTCACGTTCGACGACATGGTGCGTCTGGACCTGCAGTACATGGAGAACTGGTCGCTGAGGGCCGACGCCTACATCCTGTGGCGAACGGTCGGGGCCGTCGTGCGTTCGCGCGGCGCGTACTGAGAGGGATGCCATGACCACTTCTGTCGTGACCGGTGGCGCCGGGTTCCTCGGCTCGCACCTGTGTGACTACCTGCTGGACAAGGGGCACCGGGTCGTCTGCCTGGACAACCTCGACACCGGCTCGCTGGAGAACATCGAGCACATCCACGACGACCACTTCGCGTTCCACAACGTCGACGTCATCGAGCACATCGACATCGAAGAGCGCGTCGACTACGTGTTCCACCTCGCCAGCCCTGCCAGCCCGATCGACTACAACCGTCTGCCGCTGCACACGCTCAAGGTCGGCTCGTACGGGACGCACAACGCGCTCGGCCTGGCCAAGTTCAAGCGCGCCCGCTTCCTGATCTCTTCGACCTCTGAGGTGTATGGCGATCCGCTCGAACACCCTCAGAAGGAGACGTACTGGGGCAACGTGAATCCCATCGGCCCCCGGGGAGTCTACGACGAGGCGAAGCGGTACGCGGAGGCGATGACCATGGCGTACCACCGCCAGCAGGGCGTGGACACGGCCATCGCGCGGATCTTCAACACCTACGGTCCACGCATGCGCGTGAACGACGGGCGGGCGGTCCCCACGTTCATCGACCAGGCGCTGAGAAAGCAGCCGCTGACGGTGTTCGGCGACGGCTCGCAGACCCGGTCGTTCTGCTACGTGGACGACCTCGTCGAGGGCCTCTACCTGCTCGCGACCCACGATGTGCACGAGCCGGTGAACCTCGGCAACCCCGAAGAGCACACGCTCACGGAACTCGCCGAGATGGTCCTCGACGTGACGGGCAGCCCCAGCGAGATCGTCAACGAAGCGCTGCCGATCGACGACCCCCAGGTGCGGCAGCCCGACATCACGCGCGCGACCAGCCTGCTCGGCTGGACTCCCAAGGTGTCCCTGCGCGACGGGATGACGCGCACTGTCGATTTCGAGCTGCAGCGGTAGCCAAAGCCGTCGCCCTGCCGTGCTCGAAGCGGGCCCGCGGGGGGCGGACCTCGAGCACCGGCCGGCGGGACCATAGTGCGTTTTGCAGCAGCACCGCGTGCGGTACCGCCGTCGGCACCGCACACCCGCAGACGCCGGCGGCGCCGGCGGCGGCAAGGCCGGTCAGTGCCGATAGATGTTCCGCAGGGCGGAACCGCAGGCGGCACCTGGCTCTGCCAGTGACACCGCGTGCGGATCTGCGTGTCAAACGACTGTGCCGGGTCGGCCTGCGGCCCGCGCAATGTCACCCCGGCAAGCCCTCCGGCAACCGCGTTCGCGCCCGTCGCCACCAGATACCCTCACCTTCATGGAGACGCCCGAGGTCATCCCCATCACCGACCTCCGTCGGGACACCGCGCGGATCATCGCCGGTCAGATCGCGGCCGAGACCCCCGCGTACATCACCCAGGGCGGGTACGTGACCGCCGTCGTCCTGTCGCCGGAGCGCTACAGGGGCCTCGCTCGCCTTGCCGAACGGGGCATGGCGGCAGACAGGGCGGCCGAAGCGAACGCGAGGATGACCGGCGGTCGGCAGCGCGAGGCAGAGGACGACGGGTAGTCGGAGGACGTCTTCGGCTTCCTCGACCCCGAGACGGCGAAGATCCTCGACGCCGGGGGATACGAGTTCGAATGACGGGGGCGCACGGGCGGGGCGCACAGGCGGACGGTCCGCGTCTCCGCCGTGCCGGCGGAATGGAGCGTCTTGACCGGCACAACCGGGTAGAATCGAGGCGCCCTTGTCCCGGCGCGAAAGGCCCCCGTGAGCGCATCCTCCAGCAGTCTCGTCTCCAGGACGGCCCCTTGGGCGGGCGCCACGGCGCTCGTCCTGCTGGCCGTCGTCGTCCTGTACTTCTTCACCGGCGCCGCCGCCACGGAGCCGTCCAAGGCGGCGCCCGTCGCAACGAACGACATCACCTACGGACCCGCGGACGCCAAGCTCACGGTCATCGAGTACTCCGACTTCCAGTGCCCCTTCTGCGCGGAATACGCCAAGTGGATGACGCAGTTGCGGCAGAAGTACGGCGATCGGGTCGAGTTCGTCTTCCGGAACTACCCGCTCTCCACCCACGAGTGGGCTTCCATCGCGGCCAAGGTCGGCTACGCCGCCTCTCTGCAGGGCAAGTTCTGGGAGATGCACGACCTGCTGTTCGAGAAGCAGGACGAGTGGGCAGCGTCCGACGACCCGCGGCCGTACTTCGACGCCTACGCCGAGAGCCTCGGCCTCGACATGGACAAGTTCCACGCGGACGCGGACGCGCAGTCCACGACCGACTTCATCAAGAGGCAGGCGGCCGAAGCCAAGAAGGCCGGCGTGACGCACACGCCCTGGTTCGACATCGGCGGTGAGTCGGTGCTCCCGCGCAGCCTGGAGCAGTTCGACAAGGCCATCCAGGAGGCGCTGTGAGCGGCGGCCGGGACGGCGCCGAGAGCGGCCGCCGGGACGTCGCCGAAGGCTCCTCGCGCCGCTGGGTGCCCTGGGCGGTGGCGGCGCTCGCCTACGCAGGCTTCGTCCTCTCGGCCTACCTGACCATCGTCCACTACCGCGGCTACGTCTCGCCGTGCTACGTGGTGCAGGGGTGCGAGACGGTGCAGACCAGCAAGTACTCGGTGATCCTCGGCGTGCCGGTCGCGCTTCTCGGCGCCCTCTTTTTCGGCCTCATGTTCTATCTGGCGGTGGGGTTGCTCCGGAGCGGATCGCTCGTGCTGGTACGGGTGTTCAAGGTGTTCGCGTTTCTCGGCGCGCTGGCGATCGTGCCGCTGTTCCTGCTGCAGGCGATCGTCCTCAAGGCGTTCTGCACCTACTGCGTGGCCACCGAGGTCCTGATGCTGGCCATCTGGATCCTGAGCTTCCTGCTGGCGGCGCCGGCGCGGAGCGGCGAGCCGCTCGAGGCCGGCGCGACCACGGACTGACCGGGATCTCCGCCTCGCGCCGAAGGCCGGGCGGACCGCCGGCGCCCGAGGCCCCCCGGGCCGGCTTCGCCTCTCGATGGTCGCCCCGCACCCATCCGCCAGGCAAGCGTACCGGCCGTCCTCGCCCATACCGGAACGCTCATCTTCGCAAGGCCTTGACGCCCGACGCGAGGGGCCGGCCCGCCTGAGCGGACCGGCCCCTCGCGTCGAAGAGCATGCGATGAGAGCATCACCGCACTGTGCGGCGAACCCTGATATGCCTCACTACTTGACTGAGAGGGCCCGGCTGTAGCTCGAGGTGCTCGAGACGAACTGCTCTGTCGCCGTCGTCGTCGCCTTGAACTTGTACTTGCCCTTCTTGCCGAGCTTGAAGTTCTTCGAGTATCTCGTGTCGGTGACCGAGGCCTTGTACGTCTTGGAGAGGACGTAGGTGCCCTTGTTGTTGCGCTTGTACACCTGGATCTTGACCGCGGGCCCCACACCCTTGCCGGGCACGATGGAACCGGTCACCTGGAACTGCCTGTTCTTCTTGATCTTGGACGGCGCGGACGGCTTGCCGACGGACGGCTTGACCCGGACGGCGAACGTCCCATTCGAGGTGTCCTGAGAGACAAGGGCACCGGCGTCGCTGTAGTACTGCAGAAGGATGCGGTAGTCGGAGGCTGCCGGGACCGCGACCGTCCACCACGGCACCGAGTAGCTCGTGGCGCCGGTGACGGCGACTCCGCCCGGGGGCGTGATCTCGATCATGGCGGAGTCAGTACCGGGTCGCGTGGCCCAGCCGCGGACATAGCCCGTCGTGAGTCCGGCCGGCATGCTCCACGTCATGTTGTGGAAGGCCCCGACGATCCAAGACTCGCCACCGTTGGGCGATGTCACCCTCGGCGAGTTGTCGATGACCGTGAAGGTCGCATCCGACAAGTCGCTCGTGGACGCGGTCCCTGAAGCGTCGTAGTAGGACACGCGGACCTTCCAGTCCGTCGCGGCCGGGACGTTGACCGTCCACGCGAGGCTGTAGCTGGAGGCCCCGTTCGCGGCGACGCCATCAGGTGACGTGATCTCGAACCAGTTGGGCGTCGTGCTCGGACTGTAGGCCCACACCCGGTAGAAGCCCACCGACGCAGGCGCGGAGTTCCAGCGCACGTTGTGTGTGGTACCGACGACCCAGTCCTCGCCGCCGTTCGGCGACGTCACGGCGATCGTCGGGTTCGCCTCGAAGGTAGCGCTGATGGTGTGGTCGGTGCTGACGTTCGTGAAGGTGTAGCTGCCCGCCGTCAGCGCCCCGGCGTCGGCCACGCCGTCGACCAGGACCTCCCGGATGTGATAGCCGGTGTCGGCCGCGATGGTGAACGTCAGGCTGTCCTCGAACACGACGGACTGCGGGCCGAGCGGCGTGATCGTGCCGTTCGCGCCGGCGCTCGAGGTGATGGTGTACACGTCACGTTCGAAGGTCGCTTCGATCGTGTGGTCGGCCACCAGGTCCGTGAACGTGTAGGTGTACGTGCGAGGATCTACCACGTCGGTCCGGCTCACACCGTCGACCTTGACGTCCAGGATGTGGTAGTGGTTGTTCGCCTCGATGATGTAGTTCTGCGTCCCGTTCACGCGCACCGTCTGCTTGCCCTTGGGCGCGATGCTGCCGCCGGGCCCGGCGGTGGAGGTGATGGTCACTTCGCTGCGCGTGAAGCTGACTTCGATGGTGTGGTCCTCCTGGACGTCGGCGAAGGTGTAGCTGCCGGCGGCAGCGGCGACCGGGTCGGCGACGTTGTCCACCAGCACCTCGCGGATGCGGTAGTGGAGATCGGGCGTGAACGTGAACGTCTCGCTGCCGCCACGGCCGACCGCCACACTGCCGGACGGCGTGATGCCGCCGTCGGCGCCCGCCGGCGCCGTGATCGTGAACTGCGGCCCCACGACCACTCTGTTGGAGGTGGAGGCCACCGTCATCTGCGGGTACTTGACGTCGGCCACATACCCGACGGTGTTCTGAGCGACCATCCGGTAGTACACGGTGGTGGTCGCCGGGTCGAACGGCGTCGGGTCGATCATGGTCAGACCGGCACGGTGGGTATTGGGCTGGTCGAGCGGCGACGGCATCGTCCCCACTGTGGTCCAGGTGCCGCCCCGATCGTCAGACCGCTGCCCGACGAACGCCGTTTCAGTGATCGAGTTGTCGTCCCAGGTGAGTGTGGCTGTCTGCATGGCGCCGCCGCCGGCGAGCGATGCACTGAGGTTGCTCGGCGCCACCGGCGGGAGCGCCAGGGTCTGCGGCCGCATCATGTCCATCTCTTCGTGGCTCAGGATGTGGCAGTGCCAGACGTACTCCCAGCCGTAGTTCACCAGTTGGTTGACGATCGGCGCCGTCGGGACGCCCTGCGCATCCACGCTGTTGAACAGCTTGGTCGATCCGGTCGGGTCCATCGGGTTCAGGTTGCGGATCGCGTTCGGGACCTCGAACGGCAGCTCGGGGATGATCGGCCGCAGAGCGACGATGGTGTCCTCGAGCGGGGCGACGCGAATGGTCTCCTTCCAGCCGAGCTCACCGGGCTCCGGGGCGATCACGATGTTGTCCCAGGTGACCCGGTTGAGCATCTGCACGTCGTAGAGGTGGAAGTGGATCGGGTGCGTGTCCACCCCGTTGTGGGTGATGCGCCAGATCTGCGTGCCGTCGGTGGCGCTGGTGATCGGCGTGATCTTGACGTCGCTCACCGGGTTGCCGTCGGCGTCCCACGTGACGTCGTGCTTGGGCAGGTTGGTGCCGTTGAGCATCTCCGTCGCCGGGTTCACATAGGGATAGAAGGTGCCGTTCTGCACGCCCGGCGTCGGCGGCTGGGCCTCGAGGCCGAGGTTGGCCTGCATGCGGCCGAACTCGTCGAAGGTGGTCGCGTTCATCTCGTCGTGGATGGCCTTGGGCTGCAGCGACAGGGTCGTCTTGAGATCCGGCTTCTCGAGCGTGTTGAAGCCGAAGGTCATGGTGTCGTTGACGCGCACGAAGCCGTCGCAGATCTGGAACGTGGGGTTCGCCGTGTTCGGGACGGGGTTGCAGTTGCTGTTGGCGGCGAAGCCGGTGCCGAGGGCCTTGTTGTACGCGGCCTGCCCGACGATGATCGGGGGCTGGCTCGACTCGAACACGCCGGAGCCGTCCGTCTTGTGGGCGAACGCGGTGTTCAGCTTGTTCAGGTCAAAGGCGGCTGCCGGCGCGGCGGCCGCGATCTTGACACGCATGATGGTGCGCGTGTTGGGGCCGTAGCCCGGCAGGATGGTCGGCGCGCCGTTCGGGCTCAGGTCCGGGCCGCCGGTGTAGTAGTCGTAGGTCGGGACGCGGGCGGGGAACGCTGCCGGGGCGTCGTTGTACAGGATCAGCGTCTTGCCGGCGAACTTGGAGAAATCGACGATCACATCGGCCCGCTCGGCGGGCGAGAGCAGCAGGGAGTGCAGGTCGACGTTGCCGACGTCGAAGCGCGTCGGGTCGGTGATCCAGGTGGTCTCCTGCTGGCCGTCGACCACGGCCGGTGTCGGCAAGAAGCCGCCCTCGGAGCCGATGTGGATCCAGTCGGGGCCGTTGGTCGAGGCGTTGTGCACCGGCGTCGGGAAGACCACCGGGTCGGTCTGCGCCGCCGCGAGCAACTGCGGATCCAGCGCGACTTCGCTGTCCGTGCCCGTGGACGGGTCGGCGACATACCACTGGAAGTTGAAGAACCGGTCGTTGGCGGCGTTCAGCATGCGGAAGCGGTAGGTCTTGGGCTGAAGCGTGACCTCCGGGTACGCCACGCCGTTGACGACCGCCGTGTCGTTGAACTGCTCCATGCCGGCCGAGATGTTCGGCGTGCCGGGGATCTCATTCGGCTCGCAGAACGGGTCGGTCTGGTAGGTCCAGGTGGCCGGGTCGTCGACATTGCAGGTCGGGTCGTAGTACGGGTTGGGGATAGGTCCGTACGTGGTGGCTGCAGCCGGGGGCCAGAACCACGGGCCGTACATCCAGCGGCCGTAGGCGCTCATGCCGCCCGCGTCGCCGGGGTTCTGCGCCGGCATGTACACGTGGTGGTACCAGAAGTTGCCGTAGCCGCCCCAGCGAGCCTTGTCCCACGTTGGGTCCTGGCCATAGCTGGTGATGTTTCCCTGGTCATCGACCTGGTCGTAGAGCTGCGTGTCCTGCGGCACGAAAGTGCGGTCCTGGACGATGAGCGGGATGGTGTCCGCGGCATCCGGGATCGTGTTGCTGGCGATGAGCTCCTTCTCCTTGTCGTCGGAGACCAGGTAGCCCGCCGCCTCACCCGCATACACGTTCAGGCGCGTGATGCCCCACGCGTGGTCGTGGTAGAACATCAGCCGCGCGCTCTGCTGGTTGGTGTAGAAGAACGTCTGGATGCCGTCCCCGGGGTCGATGCCGACCGTCATGTCGGGCACGTTCTGCACGCTCACGCCCTGCGGCCAAGGGGTGTCCTCGTTGGCCGGCGTGATCCACTGGTGTGGCGTTCCGTCGCTGATCCACGGGGTGACGCCACCGTGCAGATGCAGCGTGGCGCGGTTGTCCTTGAAGCAGTCGGCGGACTTGGGCTCGTCGGTGCAGATGGGGTTGCGTACCCTGTCCAGCACGCTGCTCTCGTTGACCGGGTCAGGCAGCCCCATCGGGCCCATACCGGAGCCCATGAGCGTGCTGTCGACCGGCAGGAACAGGTCGCCCTCCTGCCCGTTCGGCAGCAGGTTGTGGAACACGATGCGCACCGGCTTGTCCTTGGTGGCCCCGATGGTCGGCCCGAGCCACTGCGGCTTGGTCACCGCGAGCACCGGATCGCCGCCCGCGTCGAGGATCGGGACGCTGGTCCCGTCGAGCTTCTCGGTGACCAGCGGATAGTGCTGGCTGATGGCGGCGTTGGCCGCCGTCTCCAGCTGCACGTAGCCGCGCACCAGCGTCGCCGGCAGGTCGCTGTTGAACTTGGTCCGGTACTGGACCAGCGCGATCTCGTACTCGTCGGACTTGACGGGATCGCCGTTGCCGTCGGGGTAGGTCTTCTCGTCCGGGACGCCAAGGGGGATGAACTTCGCGTCGGGGCTGGTAGTCCAGTCGGGGCAGCTGCCGGCGACCGCGGGGTTGCAGAGGCCCGGCAACTGGTCCTGGAACTTCTTGATGCCGCCGGCGGTGACGTAGCCGGCGCCGGGAGCCGTGAGGGTGATGCCGGTGACGGCGCCGTTCTCCACGACGGCCGTACCGGCGGCGCCGCTGCCGTTGCCGACGGCGTCGGCGAAGGTCACCGTCGGCGCCGAGGTGTAGCCGGCGCCGAAGGTGTCGAGCGTCACGCTGGAGACCTCCATCGTGCAGGTCGCCGAAGCACCGGCGCCGCCGTTGATGATGGGGTCGTAGAGCGTGCCGTCACGGATCACGACGCTCGGCGCCGTGAGGTAGCCCGATCCAGGGTTGTCGAGGATGATCGCCGTGACGGCGCCGTTGCCGTCGATGTCCACGTGAGCCGTGGCCTTGGTGCCTGTGGAGTCGTCCGGCTCGTCGAAGTCCACGGTGGGGAGGGTGTAGCCGGTGCCGGCGTTCCGCAGTTGGAGGTCCTTGACGCTGCCGTAGGCCGTCGCTTTGGCTTGCGTGGTCGCGCCGCCGCCGGACATGGTGACCGTCGGGGACTTGTACCCGGCGCCGCCGGCAGTGACGTTGACCGCGACCACAGCCCCACTATTGGTGACCGTCGCCGTGGCGGTGGCTCCCGTGCCGAGGCCGGTGATGCTGACCGTGGGACTGGTGTAGCCGCTGCCGGGGTCGGTGATGGTGATGCCGGTGACGACGCCGTTTCCACCCACCGTGGCCGTCGCCGTCGCACCCGTGCCGGTTCCGCCGTTGTCCGTGATCGTGACGGTGGCGTCCGGTAGTGTCAATGGGCTCAGCACCCAGTTGGGCCAGGGGCCGAAGTAGTGCGGCACGCCCGGGATGTTGGCCGGAGCCGCAGCCTCGCCCTGAGTCATCTTGACCATGAAGAGTGCGGTGAGCAACGCCACCGCGATGAAGACCAGTACGCTGGCCTTGGCCAGTGACATGTTGCGCACGACCCTCGCAGCCATTTGAACCCCTTCCCCTGAGCCTTGAACCCCGACGTATCTTGGTCTCGGCTGACCTGTTCTGTCGCGATCACCGGCGCGGGCACGCAGACGAGCGCCCTCCCAGGACGAATCCGGTCTAATCATGACCGAATTGGTCCGATGCTGAACACCGATGGAAGGCCTGACATCACCTAGCCGAATGGCATAGGGGCCTTTGGCGCCGGCCGGTCAGGAGAGGAGTAAGGCCGCGACTCACGCTCGGGTGTCAGTCGCCGTTGGCTCCCGGGTCCGCGCCGTCGGCGCGGACGGTCCCGTCGCCCATCTCGAGGTGCCGGGTGCCGAACGGGATGAGGTTCCGCGCGTGGGTGACCATGGCGATCGTGAGGCGCTGCTCCGAATGCACGCGGCTGAAGATCTGCATGATCTCGTCCTCGGTCTCCTCGTCCAGGTCGCTGCTCGGCTCGTCGGCCAACAGGAGCGTCGGGCGGTTGACGAGCGCGCGGGCGACGACCACCCGCTGCTGCTGGCCGGCCGAGAGCTCGCGTGGCAGCGCCTCTGTGCGGTGTCCGAGGCCGACAAGGTCGAGCAGTTCGCGGGCGCGCTGCGGCCCGTCCTCGTGCTCCACCCCGCTGAACTCGAGCGGCAGCATCACGTTCTGCTCCAGCGAGAGGCCGGGGATGAGACTGGGGAACTGGAAGACGAAGCCCATGGTGCGGTTGCGCAGGCCGCTGCGCTCGGCGTCGCTGATGCTCCAGATGTCCACGCCGTCCACGGTCACGGTGCCGCTGGTGGGCGTGGCGAGGCCGGAGGCCACGTTGAGCAAGGTGGTCTTGCCGCACCCGGAGCGGCCGGTGATGACGAGGAACTCGTTGGTCTCGATGTCGAGATCCACGTCGTGCAGCGCCGCGAACGAGGCGGCGTCCTTGCCGCTGTACGACTTGCCGATCCCGCGCAGAGAAACCGCTGCAGTCATGCGCTCACTCCCTCATGGAGACGGCCGGCTCCTCACGCGAGGCGCGCAGGGCGGGGACGATCGCCGCCGCGGCGGCGACGACCAGCGCCACGAGCAGGCCGACGACCACCAGGACGATCATGCTGAGCACGGACGGCAGCAGGATGGTGAAGCCGAGCGCGGAGACGAGCAGATCGTGGAAGAAGTAGACCACGACCACCGCCAGCACAGCCCCGGCGAGGCCGCCGGCCACGGCGAGCACGGAGGCCTCGGTCATGTACGCCAGCATCACGAAGCGCTGCGTGGCGCCGAGAGCGCGCAGCACGCCGATCTGACGGCGGCGGTCGTGCACCGACATCAGGAAGATCACGGCCATGAGGGCCAGAGAGAGGGCCACGGTGAGTACCACGATCACGACCAGGGTCCGCAGCACGCCGGAGATCTGGTCGCCGTAGGAGCCGAACATCTCGGCCGCCGGCACCGCCTGGACTTCCGGCACCGCGTCGGTGATCGCCTGCGCGACCTGGGTGCGGTCGGCGCCCTGGTCGACCTTGACCAGTACGGACGACACGGTGTCGGTCAGGAGCGGGAGCGCCATCTTGGCCTTCGTCTTGGAGATCTCCTGCATCGCATAGGCCGAGGGGAAGGTCATGAACAGCGTCTGATCGAGGTTGGTGCCGGTCCGCTCGAGATTGCCGACGAGGTCGAAGTCGTAGCCATAGAGCTTGATCTTGTCCTGCCCCTCGGGCACGAAGACGTCCGCGCCGCCGACGGCTTGGCCCACCTGCAGGTCGTGGCCCAGCTTCTCCTGGAGCCACGGCTCGACCGTGAAGTCGGTGACCGGGTCGAAGGCGAACATGAACATGGTCGACACCGAGCAGCAGGAGGAGTTCGCCATCGAGGTCAGATAGAGCTGCGACGAGGCCTGGGCCACGCCGGGCACGGCCGTGATCCTGTCCACGACCCCGCGCGGCATGTAGGTGTTGGTCGCGTTGCCCAGCAGCAGCGCGCCCTCGACGCCCGTGACGGAGCCGCGCGGGACGACGACGACGTCGGCGCCCAGGCGCTCGCGCGCCAGGCGCAGGCTGTCCTGGCCGCCGCGCGAGATGATCACGGTGGTCAGCACCATGGCGGCCACGAGCAGCGCGCAGCCGCCGACCAGCCAGCTGCGCAGCGGGTTGCTCGAGATGCCGGTGAGGGCGAGCCTGATGAGGCTGCGGGATCTCAGAACAGGCGCCTCGTCACGCTGCGGCGACGGTGGCAGCCGGGCCGTCCGTGGGGCGCCGCATCTCGCCGAGCACGAGCACTGCGATGGCGAGAGCGACAGTGATGCCGCCGCAGATGAGCAGCGTGGGCTTCATCTGCGTGTTGCAGACCATGTCCGGGTTCACACAGGTGCCGATGACGCTCGTCGGGATGAGGATGGTGAGCACGCCGATGATCGCTGCGAGGATCCCGATGACACGGATGGTCTCCTTGCGTTTCGCGAACAGGAGCAGCGCGCCGAGGGCGAACAGCGGGATGCCGGCGATGAGCTCCGCGCGCGCCGACCAAAGGCACTTCATCATGCGGTAGGGCACGGCCGCCTCGCCGGCGCCGGCCTCCATGCCCCCCATGCTGGCATACTGCGCGGCGGCGCCCGAGTCGCTCGTCTTCATGTTGATGGTCTCGGGATGCTCATTGCCGGACTCGCAGTTGGTGTACTGCGGCACGATGATGATGGCGAGCGCGACGATCATGAGCAGTACCGCGAGAACCTTCACGAGTGCTCCTCCTCGGGTGCGGACCGCGGCAACCCCCCGGCCCATCTGTGGTCGGATTGTATGGTAGCGTTTTGTGCCCGTCCATCAACGATCGAGGCGTTGACGCGGACGACCGGGCTGTCGGGGGAGGACGAGCTGGAGATCCAGAGACCGGCGAGGCTGGCGGCGGCTGTGACCGCGCTGCTCGCGACGGCCGTTCTGGCCGCCGGACTGGCCGCCTGCGGCGGCGCGGATGACGACGGCGCGCCGCAGGCGGGCGTCGCCCCGCGCGGCGCCTCCGGCGTGGACGCCGGCGTCACCAACGGCGCGGTCACCTACAACCCTCGCGACCTCGTGGCGCTGATGGCCGACGACCCCACGCGGGGGGAGCGCTTCAGCGCCGCGACCAGGGCCGTCCAGAAGTCCGCCGGTCAGCCGGCCCCCCCGGCGCCGCGCCTGGACCCCGGCGCCACCCCCGACTACTTCGGCGGCGTCCCCAACTGGGCGCTCAGCCCTCAGCTGCGCAAGTTCGTGGACGAGCTGCCCGGCGTCGGGGCCGGCGCCTCCAACGGCCTCGGCCAGTACATCCCGGTGGCAACGCCCGACACGGTCACCTACCCCGGCTCCGACTACTACGAGATAGCGGTGCGCGAGTACGCAGAGCAGTTGCACAGCGACCTCCCCGCGACCAGGCTGCGCGGGTACGTGCAGCTCAACATCGGTACGGATTCGAGTGGTCGCACCACGGTCGGCCCCGCGCCGATCCACTACCTCGGCCCACTCATCCGCGCCCGCCGCGGCCGGCCTGTTCGCATCAAGTTCGTCAACCAACTGCCCCCCGGGAAGGCGGGCGACCTGTTCCTGCCCGTGGACACGACGACCAGAGGCGCCGGCGCGGGCCCGCGGGGCGGCGGCGACCTGTACCCACAGAACCGCGCGTCCCTCCACCTGCACGGGGGGCTCACGCCCTGGATCAGCGGTGGCACGCAGTACCAGTGGATCACGCCGGCCGGCGAGCGGAGCCCCTACCGGTCAGGCCCGAGCCTGGTCAATGTTCCCGACATGTGGTTCGACGAGCAGGGTCGACCGGTGAGCGAAGGAGCACCCGGGGCCACCAACGACCCCGGCCCGGGCACCACGACGCTCTACTTCCCCAACGACCAGAGCGCCCGCTTCCTCTACCTGCACGACGACACCTTCGGCCTGACGCGCCTGAGCGTGTACGCGGGTGAGTCGTCGCCCTACTTCGTCGGCGACGCCGTGGACGATGAGCTCGTCGCCGGCAACACCGGCGAGCCCGCCTCCAGCCGCGCCATCAAAGCTCCCGTGGAGCCCGGCACCGTTCCGGCCGCCGAGCTGCCGCTCATCATCGAGGACAAGACCTTCGTCCCCGCCGCCGAGGAGCTCCGCGTCCAGGACCCCACGTGGGACATTGCGCGCTGGGGAGGCCTCGGCGCCCTCTGGTATCCGCACGTGTACATGCCCAACCAGGACGCGGCGGACGCGGTCAACGCCATGGGACGGTGGGACTATCTGCCCTGGTACTGGCGGGGCTACGCAGAGACGGAGAACGGCCCCGTGGCCAACCCGCTCTTCGGCACCGTGGCGTCCCAGCCCGAGCAGAACCCGGGGACGCCGAGCCCCTCCGTGGTGCCCAGCGCGTTCCTCGACACGATGCTCGTCAACGGGACCGCCTACCCCTACGCCAGGGTGGAGCGCAAGGCCTACCGGCTGCGCATCCTCAACGCCTGCGGCGACCGCCAGCTGAACCTCCAGCTGTACTACGCGCGCTCCGACAGCTTCGCCGAGACCGGTCCGGGAGGAAGGCCCGAGCTCCAGACCGATTCGGGCGACGTCGCCATGCTGCCGTCCATGTCCCCCGTCGGGGGCGGCTGGCCCGCGCGCTGGCCGACGGACGCGCGCGCGGGCGGCGTGCCGGACCCGCGCGCCATCGGACCGGACATGATCCAGATCGGCAACGACGGCGGCCTGCTGCCCCAGAGCGCCGAGCTCAAGAGCACGCCGGTCGGGTTGGAGTACCTGGCGCCCAGCGCCCGGGACCAGGCGATGGGCGAGTTCACCTCGATCATCGCGATCAACGGCCGGGCGCTCTACCTCGCGCCCGGCGAGCGCGCCGATGTGATCGTCGACTTCTCGCAGGTCCCGGCCGGTTCCAAGCTCATCCTGTACAACGACGCCCCGGCGCCCGCCCCCAACGGGGACAGCCGCGTGGACTACTACACCGATGACGTGGACCAGACCGCCATCGGCGGCGCGCCCATCACCGTCGCGGGCTACGGACCCAACACGCGCACCGTCCTTCAGTTCCAGGTCGATGGACCAGCGGCGGCGCCGTTCGACCTCGAGCGGCTGCGCCGCGCGCTCCCGGCTGCCTACGCGGCCGCGCAGGACCCCGTGCTGGTCCCGTCAGTCGAGTACGACGCGGTGTACGGGACCTCGGCCGAGGAGGACGACCTGGGCGCCGATACCCCGGAGGCGGCGCCGTCCAGTGCGGCGCCGGAAGCCATGCAGGGTGGCGGCATGGACGAAAGCATGGCGCAAGGCGAAGCGTCGACCGTCCCGCAGAAGGAGTCCGGCACGCTCACCTTCACGCCTCTGGGCCGGGCCTACCGGCTGACGCTGCCCGTGCAGGGCAAGATGGTGAGCGACCTGTTCGACCCGACCTACGGCCGCAGGACCGCCACACTTGGCGTCGACGCTCCCCTCTCTGCGAGCGGCGTGAGGACGGCCGTGCCCTACTCCGCCATCGACCCCGCCACCGAGTACCTGGCCGTGGACGAGGAGGCGACCGCGCCACAGCTGGGCGACGCCACTCAGCTGTGGCGCATCACCCATGACGGCACGGAGTCGCACAGCATCTCCTTCGGCGGCTTCGACGTGCAGGTGGTGGAGCGCGCGCGGCGCAGCGGCGCAGCGCGCGCGCCCGACCCCGGCGAGCTCGGCTGGAAGGACACGCTGCGCGTCGACCCGCTCGAGTCGGTGCTCATCGCGGTGCGGCCGGTCCTGACGAACGTGCCCTTCAAGCTGCCGGCCAGCCAGCGCGACCTCGACGTGACACGCGAGCCCGGCGCCAAGGGCGGGTTCACGGAGCTGGACCCGGTCACCGCGGCGCCGTTGCGCCGTGAGGTCGTCAATGCACCGGCCGAGCTGAGCTTCGAGGCGTACTGGAGCATCCACCTCATCGGTGGCGAGGAGAGCCACACAGCCCGGCCGCTCGTGCTCCAAGGGACGACGGAGGCGCCGGACGGGCTGACGGCGACGGGAGAGGGTACCAGCGTCAAACTGGCGTGGACGACGCCTCTGTTCCCGCCGCCCGTCATCGGCTACGTGGTGGAACGGGCGGCCGACGAAGGCTTCGCCGCGGACGTGACGACCTTCGCGACTCCGGCCGACGCCTCCACGTACACCGACACGACCGCGGAGGGCGGACGCACCTACTTCTACCGCGTCCGCACCGAGTCGGCCGCAGGCTGGTCGCCGTGGTCCGCGGCCGCCGAGGCGAGCCTGCCCTGACACGACCGCCGGGCGCTTGCGGGGTCGCCCGCGCGGCTACAATGACGCACGAGACGGAGGGCGAGTGAACCTACCGCAGGTGCTGATGGGCATCGCCGCGGGGATCGGCATCCTCGCGGCCCTCACGCACGGCCTCGCCGGCTTCGCCCGGCGGCCGCGCGACCGTGCGCGGATCACGTTCGCGCTCGCCGCCGCAGCGGCGGCCACGGGCGCTCTCTCCGTGCTCGCCCTCTACTCGATCACGGACATCGACCTGCACATCAAGGTCATGAAGTGGGGGTACTTCCCCGCGACCGTCGTGTGGACGGGGTCCATCGTCTGGTTCGTCGCCTTCGTCGCCGACGTGCGGCCGATGCGGTTCCTGCTCGGGCTCACGGCGGGCTTCGCCTTCACGCTGGCCGTCAACGTCGCGCTCCCGCGAGGGATCCTCCATCAGGACAAGGGCGGGCTCATGGAGATGGACTCCATGGGCGGCTCCGTCATGGTCATGACGAACTCCTCGCCGCACGTCCTCCAGAACGTGACCGACGCGCTCACGCTCGTCTCCTTCGTCTTTCTCTGCTACGCGGTCTATCGGGTCTACCGCCGCCCCGGGAGCGAACGCGCCGGCTACCTTGGCCTGATGACCGCCCTTCTCGCGGTCGCGACCATCTTCGACGCGATCATCGAACATCGGATCGTCATCAGCTTCAGCACGCTGTACCTCTCGCAGGTCAGCTTCGCCGCGGTGATCATCGCCGTGAGTCTCGCTCTGAGGCGGGAGTCACTGCGCGTCGAGACGGAGCTGCAGCTGTACCGCACGCACATGGACGAGCTCGTCGAGGAGCGCGTGCGACAGCTCGACGAGGCCCACGCGCAACTGGCGCGCGAGACGGAAGAGCGGCGGGCGACGGAGGAGGCGCTCCGTCGCAGGGAGGAGGAGCTGGACGCCCTGCAGCGCATGGCGCAGGTCCTCGCGGGGCGCGCCACGCTGGCGGAAGCGCTCGACGAGGCCAACGCCGCCATCGCCGGTCTCTTCAAGGCGCGCTACGCCCGCGTCCGCCTGCTGACCGGAGACGACAGCGGTGACGACGACCCGGCCGGGCAGACCGCCGCGCAGGCAGCGGCGAGGAACGCGACCGGGGCCGGCGACGAAGAGGGAGCCCCGGTCCTCACCGCCTTCGACCTCGCGGTCACCGGCAGAGCCATGCGCGACGGCGTCATGGTCGCCGCGGAGGCGGCCGTCTGGCCGGACCTGCCGAGGGACCTGCGCCGACAGGCCGCCGACGAGGGCCTCGGCTACGTGCTGGCGGCGCCGCTCGCGGCCACCTCAGGCCCGGCCGGCGCGCTCGTCATCGCCCGCGGCGACCGCGGTGGTCCGTTCTCCGCCGAGGAGCAGCAGCTGGCCAGGACCGCCGGCGAGGCGCTCGCCGCCGTCATCGAGATCGACCGCCTGTACCGCACGGCCACAAGACAGGCGGCGGCCGAGGAGCGACAGGCGCTGGCGCGCGACCTGCACGACGCCGTGACCCAGAGCATCTACAGCGCCACCCTGATCGCCGAGGCGCTGCCCGCCGTGTGGGCGCGCGACCCGGCAGAGGGCGAGCAGAACCTCGAGCGCCTGCGCCGGCTCGTCCGCGCCGCGCTGGCCGAGATGCGCACGCTCCTCTTCGAGCTCCGTCCTGCCGCGCTCGAGACGGCGCCGCTCGACGGGCTGATCGAGCGTCTCGGCGACGCCCTGGCCGGGCAGACACAGATCGACGTGACCATCGAGGTGGATGACGTCGACCTGCCGGCCGACGTCAAGATCGCCTTCTACAGAGTGACGCAGGAGGCGTTCAGCAACATCGCCAAGCACGCGCGCGCCGCCGCGGTGACCGCGCGCCTGCTCGCCGTCGACGGCGGGGCCACCCTCACGGTGCAGGACGACGGAAGAGGCTTCGATTCGGCGTCGGTGCCGAGCGGCCACATGGGCCTGCACATCATGAGCGAGCGCGTCGAGCGCGTGGCCGGCTCGCTCAGCGTGGAGAGCGGGCCCGGGGCGGGGACGACGATCCGTGCGGAGTGGCTTCAGACCGCTTCGGACGAGCGACCAGTGGAGAGAATGGGGGCATGACCGAGCACGGGGACATCCGAGTCATGATCGTCGACGACCATCAGATGGTGCGCGAGGGTCTGAAGGTGCTGCTGTCGACCTATGACGACATCGAGGTCGTCTGCGAGGCCGCGGATGGGTCCGAGGCCGTGGAACAGTGCGCCGCGGAGCGACCCGATGTGGTCCTCATGGATGTCATGATGCCGGTCATGGACGGCGCCGAGGCCACCGCGGAGATCACGGCCCAGTTCCCGGAGGTGCGCGTCATCGCGCTCACCAGCTTCGTCGACCAGGAGTACGTCAAGAAGACCCTCGACGCCGGCGCGATCAGCTACCTCCTCAAGGACGCGCGCCCGGATGCGCTGACCCGGGCCATCAGAGACGCCATGGACGGCAGAGGCACGATCGACAGCGGCGCCATGAAGGCGCTCATCGCCCGGGGGCAGGACGCCGAGATCGGCAGGGAGCTCACGGCGCGCGAGCGCGAAGTACTCGCGCTCGTCGCGGGCGGCCTCAGCAACAAGGAGATCGCCGAGGTGCTCACGTTGAGCGTCGGCACCGTCCGCCTGCACGTCAGCAACATCCTCTCCAAGCTGGGGGCCCCCAACCGCACCACGGCCGCCGCCATAGCCATGAAGCACGGGCTGGCCTGAGCAGGCCCGACGTGCGGCTATGACCTTTGTCGAGGTCGGGATACATCACCTGCCCGTGGCGTCGCTCCCCGGGGTGCGCGATGATGGATCGTCTGTGCTCCCTACGAGCATCCCGACCGGAAGGAGGGCGGCATGCGCGTTCTGCTGGCCACCGACCGCCCCGACCTCGGTCACGCCATCTCGCTGTTCCTCTCGGAACGACGGATCCACGTGGTCGACGTCGTCGACGACTCCGACCTCCTTCTTCAGCAGACTGAAGCGGCGCGACCCGACGTCGTCCTCGTGGACTGGAGACTCGGTGAAGCGGCCGCCAGCCGCTCGGTGGCCGACCTCATGCACCGTGACGATCCCACGCCGGTCATCATCCTGAGCACGGCGCAGGAGCGGCCTCGGGCCCGCAGGTCCGGAGCCGCCGCCTACGCCACGCTGGGGGACCACCCCGACTCACTGCTGGCCGCGATCCGCGAAGTGGGGCCGGAGCCGGCGGACGACGCGGTCGATTCCGCCGGCTGACCGCGGCGCGCCCGTCGCGGCGCGCCGGGGCTACTCCGCGTCGGGCCCGGCGCCCTGCAGCGCCGGCTCCCGCGAGGCCGCGAACTCGAGCACGACCACGGTGCGGCCCGGACGCGTGGTGAGCACGACGCGCGTGCACAGCTGCAGCATGATGGTGAACCCCATGCCCAAGCTGGCGGCCGTCGAGAAGCCGGGGACCAGCGTGGCGCGGGGCAGCGTCCTGAAGTCGATCCCCGGGCCCTCGTCGCTGATCGCGATCTGCAGGCTGTCCTCCCGCACGAACGCCTGGTACGAGCCTCCGCCGGCGTGCTTGATCGCGTTGTCGAGTGCCTCGCCCGCGGTGCTCAGCAGGTCGGTGTGGCGGATGCGCCCCGGGAAGCAGCCCTCGGCGGCGCGGACCGCCGCGCGGCGGATCGTGGCGAGCTGCGCCGGCGCGCCGAAGACGGCCGGCGGCGCGAGCGGCGACCCAAGCTCGTCCGCCAGTTGCTCGTCGGTGAGGAGGATGAGCTTGCCGCCGGTCACCGCGTCCAGCACGTCGACGTACGCCAGCCGGATCCCCTCTTCCTGCCGGCGCAGCGCCCGCTCGGCCTCGCGCAGGTCGGTGACGTCGGTCGCCGACACCACCCAGAGGTCGTCGGCGGCCGGGTACGCCGAGAGCAGTTCGTAGTCCCCCTGCGTCCGCAGGTACACCTCGCAGCGAGCCGGGCGACCCGCCGCAATGGCGCCGGAGACCACGTCGAAGTAGGCCTGCAGCCGCTCGTCGCTGCCGTCGAACTCGCTGAGGCGCCACCCCACCAGTCGTTCGCTGTGGACCTTGGTCCGCCGCGCCTGGACGGGGTTGATATCGGCGATGACGAGGTCCTCGACCTCGCCGCCGGAGCTTCGTTCCACACGGAAGACGACGAGGCCCTCGGCGGCGTTGTCGAAGAGACGCCTGTACCGCTGTTCGCTCTCCAGCAGCAGCGCGTGCTTCTGCTCGTGCTGCAACGCGCTCAGCCCGAGCTCTCCGAGCATGCCGACGAAGTCGGAGAGGAACCCGATCGTCTTCTGCAGGCGAGCCTGCGTGATCACCGGGACCCGATCGAGCGCCTGCAGATACGCGTCCACGTCGAACCCGAGACGCCGCGCCCGCTCGGCGAACACCTGCCGGTCCACATCGTCGTCCTCGAAGAAGAACTGCCCGGTGTAGACGTTGGCGACGTGCTCGCCGGCGACGACCAGCGGGAAGGCGACGTCCCAGAGGCCGTTGCTGCAGCGATACGCGTAGTGCTCGCTCCCGTCCAGACCCTGGACGAGGCGCTGATTGATCAGCAGGTCGCTCTCGAGGCACCCCTGCAGCGTGTCGGGATGCTCACGATGAAAGCGGGTGCAGATGTCCTGCCAGCCCGTGGCGATCAGGACGTTGCCAGAGAGATCGAGCAGGGCGAGGGTGACATCAAAGGCCTGGGAGAGACTGTCGCAGAGTCGCTGGACGCGGTCCAGATCGATGAGCTTGGTCAACTCGTACCCGCTCGGCCCCATCGGGCGTTCGCCTCCACTTGCGCCGAATCGGCGCACCCCTCGCGGCGCCCCCGCCGCGCGGAACAGTCCTCCCTCTTGGTTACCCGCCAGGCGCGGGCCCCGAACGCGGCCGGCCCGCACGAGACGCTCAGCCTTCGTCTAGCTGCCCGACTGCGCCGTCACCCGGCCCGAATCCACCGCCTCGCGCAGGGCGTCGTAGTCGCTCTGGTTCTGCTCCGCGTACGCATCCGCGAAGTCGGCGACGGCGCGGTCGAAGATGTCGCCGACGCCCAGGTAGGCGGCAATCGCGATGCGGTCGCCCGAACGCGCGTGCGCGCGAGCCAGCACCCAGGAGCACATCATCGCGTACGTGTGCCACGCGCCCTCGGTCATCGCCCCGACGTTGAACGACCCCTTGCCGTCCCAGAGCTGGCGCACGTAGAAGTCGTAGGGTCTGCCGTCGAACCCGGTCACGCTGTACCAGCCGAGCAGGATGTCGCCGACCGCCTGCATCAGCCGCTGGCCCTCGACCACGCGCCGCCCGGAGTTGCGGAACCGGCTGCGTCCGACGAAGCGCTCCAGGACGGAGGCCTGCGCCTGCTTGGCCTGAAGGAACAGCGGGTCGCCCTCGTCGCGGCCGAAGAACAGCAGGACCCAGGCGCGGGTGCCGACGCTGCCGACCCCGACGACCTTGCGCGCCATGTCCCGGTAGCGGTAGAGGTCATACGCCGCTCGCCGGTCTTTCGGCAGCGTCTCCCGGTAGTTGCGGAGAGCTTCCTCCACGGCATGCGTGAAGCGCGCCCGCTCGTCGCCCGCGAGCAGCTCTCGGGCGGGCACCAGCAGCGGCGGGTCGCTGCGGAGCCGCGTCTTCCCCTCCACCTCGGCGGTGAGGCGGGAGAGCGCGCGGAGGTCGTGCTTCATCTCCGCGCGTGACATGTCCTTGGCCATCCGCTTAGCGTCCTTGCCTCCAAGCGACGTGAGGTGGTTCTGGATGAGGTCGGCGTCGAGCCGCGTGTACCAGAGGTCGATGGCGCGCTTCTCGGCCATCTCCAGCATCGCCTCGCGATAGGCGCGTACGCAGTGCATGACGATCGACCGCCGCGTGGACGCGGCGTAGCCGTGGTCGCGCGCCGCGATCTCGAAGCTGACCGCGAGGCGCTTGACGTCCCACTCCCACGGCCCGGGCAGCGTCTCGTCGAAGTCGTTGATGTCGAAGACCAGCCGCCGCTCCGGCGACTGGTACAGGCCGAAGTTCATGAGGTGGCTGTCGCCGCACAGCTGGGCCGTGAGCCCGGAGTCGGGCGTCCCGGCCAGGTCCGTCGCCATGAGCAGCGCGCCGCCCCGGTAGAAGGTGCCCGGCGAGACGAGCATGCGCGCGTAGCGGAGGGGCACCAGGTCGAGGACGCGATCGGCCCCCTGCTCCTCGAGCAGGCCGACCGGATCTGGACGATCGGCGGGCGCCTCCCACCGCGCGTGCGCGGAGCGGGGCGCCTGTTTGCGCGCCGCCTTGCCGCGGGCGGCGCGCTCGGCAGGCGTGAGCTTCTTCGCCTGGGCGATCTCGGGCAGCAGTTCAACCACGGCCCTCACCCCTCCAGGACGACGGCGGTACCACTCACGGTGACGATCATCGGCTTCCCCCTCTCATGATGCGCCGGGCGGCTGCGCCGAACGATATGCTGCCGCCAAAGAAGACGCAAACACTCCGGCTTTGCCGGTCGGGGCGAGCCCGTCGGGGCGAGCCCGTCGAAGCGAGCCCGTCGACTCGTCGCCCGGGCGGAGGTAATGGCCGCCTCAGCCCAGACCGTGGAGGCGGCCCAGCTTGGGCGGCTTCAGGAAGTGACGGAACGACCCTTCGTGCGGGTGATGAAGGCGATCTCGCCCTCGCAAGACGAGTCGAGGCGGAAGTACACGGGCTGTGCCACCGGAGGTTGCGCGGATACGCCTGCAGGCCCGTCGTGTCCAGCTGGAAGTCGTCGTAGTGCCACTCCATCTCGTAGGTCTCGAACGCCAGCCGTCGGCGAAGACCATGGTGAGCTCCGGCGTCGTGATCCTCCCCCAGTGCCACCGGTTCAGGTACTTGGATTCGCCGCACGGAGCACGGTCCGACGCCTGGGCATGGGGGGGGTCATCCTGCCGGGCACTCCGAAGACGGATAGCCGACGGCTCTACATTCTGGGTGGCCGGTTTTCTGCAGCCCCCAGATGGCTATCCATCGGCTATCCGGGAATAGAGTGCCCCGCGAGTGCCCACCAGAGCAGCGTGGTCTGCTCGAGCGCGGTCTGCTCGAGCGCGGTCTGCTCGAGCGCGGTCTGCTCGAGCGCGGTCTGCTCGAGCGTGGTCTGCTCGAGCGCGGTCTGCTCGAGCGCGACCCTTACGTCGAGCCCACCCCAGCGTCCGCGCGCCCCCTGAAAGGCTCCGGCCGCACGAAGGCGGGTCGATCGAGGCGGTTCCGTGGCGGACGCCGACCGCATGGCCTACAACGAGTGGGACTCGCCGGACGAGCGCATGCTGCGGGGGATTTACGAGGCCTTCGGGGTGCACTGCTCCGAGCGCCGGCGCCACCCCATTGCGGGATGACGACCCGCGGCGGCGGGCCGAACACGCACGAGTCCAGTCGCTCAGTGAGCGAGCAGCTGGATCACGATGGCGAGCGCGATGAAGCACATGATCATGGTCGCGAGGTAGATCCGCTCGGCCAGGATATGGCTCTTGCTCTCCATGACTCCTCCACACCAGATAGAACGTCACACTGTCCATACTGTACCCCATAAGGATGAGTTTGTCTCCGTCTAAAGGATGAGACCGTCCATCCCTGAGGAGGAGACTCAGAGGAGGGCATCGCCTCCTGAGCTGAGGCGGGGGTGCAACGAGCTGCTGTTCTGGATGGAGTGACGGCCGGATCGACGCGGGCCGCCTCGTCGCCGCGGCGAGACCCGCCGCGGGGCGATCAGCGGCCGGTCGCCGCAGCGGCGCGCTGGGGATCGGCCTGCGGCTCGATCGCCCGGAGCCTCCCCGCTATCTCCTCGAGATAGCGGCGATTGTCCGGGCGCCTCTCCCAGCGACGCACGAACCACCAGCACCACAGGTGGTCGTGCGCCACGCTCCAGCGTCGGCGAGCGAGCTGGTGGAGGAACCGCCGGAACGAGTAGAAGCGCTTGTACGCCCGCAGAAGCTCGCCCTGCAGCTCCGCCGGCGTCATCTTCAGTGGCGCGATCATCACGTGCTGGCCGTCGTAGAGCTCCCAGCGTCTGTCGACGATGCGGCCCGCCGCCTCCATCTCGTCCCACCACTCCGTGCCCGGCGCCGGCGTCAGGACGTTGAGCATGACGGTGTCGATGTCGTGCCGAAGGGCGAAGTCCGCGGTGTCGCGGACGGTCTGGCGATCGTCGGTGTCGGCGCCGAGGACGAACATCCCGTGGGAGCGGATGCCGTACTCGTGCAGCGTGTCGACGGCGGAGACGATGTCGGCCACGGTCTGGGACTTGTGGAGAGCGTCGAGCGTGGCCTGGTCCACGGATTCCAACCCCAGTCCGACGACCCTGCAGCCCGAGTCCCTCATGAGGCCCAGCAGCTCGGGATCCCGCACGACATCGGTGCGCACCTGTGACTGCCAGGGGATCACCACGCCGCGCTCGATCATCAGGCGCAGCAGCGTCTTGAGGCGCTTCGCGTCCGCCGCGAAATTGTCGTCGTAGAAGAAGATGTGCTTTGGCCGTTTCTCCTCGATCTCGGCCACGACACTCTCAGCGCTGCGGTATCGGTACTTGCGCCCGAACATCGCCGTGACGGAGCAGAAGCTGCAGCCGAACGGACAGCCCCAGCTCGTCATGATGGGCGTGGACTGCATGCGCTCGTGGCCCACGATCAGCGTGAGGTCCGGCACCGGGAGCTCGTCGAGGTCCGGACAGGCGTCGCGGCGCTCGTTGTGCACGGCACGGCCGTCGCGCAGGAAGGAAAGGCCACGGATGGAGTCCAGCTCGAGGTCTCCGTATATGGCCTCCATGAGCTCGAAGATGAGACTGTCGCCCCCCTCGCCGCGGGCGACGTAGTCCACATGCCCGAGCGCCTCCTCGGCCATGAAGGTGACGTGGGCGCCGCCCATGACCACCGGCACGCCGAGACCGCGCAGCCGGTCGGCGATGGCGTAGCCCGCCGGCGCCGTGGAGGTGGTGGTCGACAGGCCCACGAGGTCCGCGCCCGCGACGTCGTCCCAGTCCACGGGCGCCATGTCGGTGCAGTAGATGCGCACGTCGTGGCCCGCGGCCTTGAGCGCCGCGCCGATCATCGGCAGACCCAGCCGCGGATAGCGCCACGGCGACATGATGTGGACGCTGGGCGGCTCCGGCTCGATCAGGCGGATCTTCATGCGATCCTCGCGCGGACTCCTTGCGCGACGACGGTCGTCACGTTCATGACCTCAGAGTACCCCGCGCGCAGGAGACGTGACCCACGTCAGCCGTCGACTCTCTCTAGTCGAGGTGCTCCTGCAGGCATTGCGCCTCCCGGTACGCCTTGAGCTTGGCCAGCGTCTTGGCCTCGATCTGGCGGATGCGCTCGCGCGTGACGCCGAACACCTTGCCGACCTCGTCCAGGGTGCGCGGGCAGCCGTCTTCGAGACCGAAGCGCAGGAGGAGAACGTTGCGCTCGCGCTGCGAGAGCAGACCGAGGACCGCGACGATCTCCTCGCGCTTCACGATGCCGGCGACCTCTTCCACCGGGGAGACGGACTGCGCGTCCTCGATGAAGTCGCCGAGCTGCGATTCGCCGTCCTCGCCGACGGGGTTCTCGAGGCTCACCGGTTCCTGGCTGATCTTCTGGATCTCGCGAACGCGCTCGGGCGTGACGCCCATCTCGGTGCCTATCTCCTCCGGCGTGGGCTCTCGCCCCAGTTCCTGGATGAGGAGCCGCTGGACGCGCACGACCTTGTGGATGTTCTCGACCATGTGCACGGGCACGCGGATGGTGCGCGACTGGTCGGCGAGCGCACGGGTGACGGCCTGCCTGATCCACCAGGTCGCGTAGGTGCTGAACTTGAAGCCGCGCCGATAGTCGAACTTCTCCACGGCGCGCATCAGGCCGATGTTGCCCTCCTGGATGAGATCGAGGAGCGGCATCCCTCTGCCGACGTGCCGCTTGGCGATGCTCACGACGAGGCGCAGGTTCGCCTCGATGAGCCTGCGCCTGGCCTCCTCATCGTGGCGCTCGATGCGCTTGGCGAGCGAGACCTCCTCGACGGCGGTCAGCAGCGGCACCTTGCCCATCTCGTGGAAGTAGAGCCGCACGGGATCGCCGCCGGTGGGCTTGGACGAAAGGTCGAGCTTGCCGGACACGGCCACGGCGTCGTCGCTCGCCTCGGCGACGGTGTCCGCACCCGCGTGGGGGCCGTCGTCGGTGATCTCGATGCCCATGTCGGTGAGCCAGAGGAGCAGTTCCTCGAGTTGCGCCGGCGTCACCTCTACGTCGCGCAGCGCGACTGCCACGTCGGCGCCGCTGAGACAGCCCAGCTCGTGGCCTTCCTGGATCAGGCTGTGGACCTCGGCGCACTCGACCAGCGCCGGGGATGGTGAGTCGGTCTCGTCTCGTGAAGCGGATGCGCGCACGCGTCTCCTGCCGTCGGTGCCGCCCCTGGGTGTGGGGCGGCCAGGTGCCGGAGGCAGCCGGGAAGCCGGCAACCTCTGCTCGCGGCGGGCGACGCGGGCGCCGAGTCGAAAGGGAGGGACGTCAGGCGACGTGCGGAGCGAGGCTGTAAGTGTAGCAGGCTCGCGCGCAGATATCTGCTATACTGTCCCTGCGGACCGACCTGGTCCGCGGGAATTGCGACGTGACACACCGCATTTCACAGCGGTAGTCACGTCTTTTTATTTTAGTGCCCGAGTGTGGGCGAAGGGATTTGATCAGCATGGCGACAGGCAAAGTCAAGTGGTTCAGCGCGGAAAAGGGTTACGGCTTCATCGAGCAGGAGGGCGGCGACGACCTCTTCGTTCACTTCTCCGAGATCCAGAGCGAGGGCTTCAAGTCCCTCGACGAGGGTCAGGCCGTCTCGTTCGACACCGGCACCGGCAAGAACAACAAGCCGCAGGCGACGAACGTGCGGGTGCTGTAGCAGCGACAGCGCAGCCACGCAGCATTGTCTGAAAGGCCGGGCGGCTCTCTGAGCCGCCCGGCCTTTTCTTTGGTCCCGCGCCCGAACCCGCCAGGCGCCGGGGAGACTCGCGGCCAAGTGCCGGTCAGGCCGCTCCGCAGAGCGTGTCACTCGGATGCAGCGCGCAGTAGCGCTCCGTCGAAGCCGTGAGCCGCGGCCGCCGGCTGATCAGCACCCACGCCACGATGCCCACGGCGAGCGCCGCGGCGACTCCGATCACGATCCAGGTGGTCGTCGAGAACGAACTTGCCGTGGACTCAGCAGCCGCCTGAGCCGCGGCCGCCAGCGGCGGTGAGATCCCGCCCCTCCCCGCCGTGCCGGCCGTGGCGATCCCGCCTCCGGCCCCGCTCCCGGTGACGTTGGCGGCGAGCGCCGCCGGTACGAAGACGGCGACCGTAAGCAACGCCAGAAGCAGCATGCCCGCGAGCCGCCGTTGTGCTGTGATCTTCATCTCTCACCTCTCAGGGGCGGGCGCCGCCTCCCGGCGATGCCTTCGCCCCCGTCGGCCGGCGGGTCATGCCCGCCTCCCCCGCCACGAGGTACCTCTTCAGCGTGTCCCGCGGAACGAGCGACAAACCCGTCGGCGCGTTCGGCCGGAGGCCGAGGCCGAGTCCTGGCGAGCGCGCGGACGTCAGCGGTCGCGGCGGCGGCGCAGCAGTGAGGCCGCCGCCACGAGGGCGCCGATGCCGGCCGCGACGGCCGGCACCACGACGATCGCCTTGCGGCCGACGCTCCTGGCCCTCTCGGCCGTCGCATCGGCAGCGTGCTGAAGCTCCTCGCCCAACGCAGCGAACGCCGACTGGAGCCCCTCGCGCTCGGCGACGATGTCGCTGGTGATCTCCTCGGGGGAGCGCGCCGGCTTCTTCTCAGTGTCTGCCATCAGGGCCTCGCCTGGGTCGATGGAGTGCCCGGCGTCTCATCGGTCGCCGGCGCCGGCGACTCGCTCTCCGTGAGCGCCGGCGTCTCGGCGGGCACCGGAGCCGCCTTCTTCGTGGGTCTCAGTGACTTCGCCGTCTTCGAGGCCCCGTCCTTGACGGTCGCGATCGTGGTCTTCGCCTCGACCGGCGCCTGTGGCGGCGGCGCGACCTGCAGCTTCTGCAGCTTGTTCCGGCCGGCCAGGACCAGGATGGCGATGATGAGGAACAGGACGAGCGTGACGATGAGCAACGCGAGCCACGTGGGGAGGAACAACGCCAGTGCGACGGTGATGGTCGCCAGAAGGAAGCCGAGCGCGTACAGGGCGAGCAGACCGGCGGCGGCGAGCATGCCGATCGCGCCGCCGTACTCCTGGGCCTTCTTCTTGAGCTCGGCCTTGAGCAGCTCGACGTTCAGCTCGACGAGCTTCTGGCCGCGCGTCCTGATGTCCGTCAGGGACGCGGAGATGCGCTCACGGACTCCCATGGGCGGACTGTACCATCGCCCTAGTCGAGTCACACCGTTGACTCAGCGGAGTGGTGCTACTTCACGAGGCTGCGAACGGCGGCACGACGCCGGGGCACGGCGGCGGCGACGTCGTGCAGCGAGCAGTACAGCGCGGGGTTGTACGTCGAGAGGACGGTGTTGCAGTGAGGCGCTCCACAGACACGCCCGCTGCCGTAGGCAGGGACCTGCTGGCTGGGTCTGCCGGCGCCGGTCTGGAGGTACGAGCCGATCACGCGGGACTTCACGACGAGGGAGAAACGCGGAGGAGATGGTCCATCAGGCAGAGCCTTCCGTAGACCAGTTCATTCTACGCTGATTGTCGTAGGTTGGCAACCCGGCGTGAGCGGTTCATGAACCCCGGCGGCACGGGGAAGAACAGAGCGCGCGGGTCCCGCACCGGACCCGACCCGGAGCGCGAAAGGAGCGGACCATGCCCGACGAGAAGCGGGATCACCCGGACGAGATCGACGACGAGATGCCGGACATCGGTGGACCGCCATGCGGAGACATCTTCGGCACGCCCGACACCATCATCATCACCGACGACCCGACCGGCGGCGATCAGGAGGGCTGAGCCTGACCCGCAGGCGCTCCTGGCAAGACGGCTGATCAGCGTCCTGGTCGAGCGGCGGTGTCCGGTCGGCGCTCCCCTCGGCGCTCCGACTCCCCGGCAGACGCGACGTCGACCGGATAGTGCCGGCGCCCGACCAGGAGCACGACGCCGGCCGCCGCCAGCGGGATCAGCATGATGAGGAAGGCGACCAGAAGCCCGTGAGTCTGCGCCGGGACGATGGCCGACTCCGTGCCCTCCTCCAATCCGGCATCGCCGGAGATGAAGAGACCCGCGATGACGCCGAAGAGCAGGGGCCCAAACGCCTCGAGCGTGTTGCGCAGGGCCGTGCGCACCCCCTGGGCGCGCCCCCAGAGCTGGGCCGGCACGACATCCAGCTGCGCCGCGTCGAGCGGAGGATTGGGAGCCGAAAGCGCCGCCAGCCCCAGAAACAGGAGCGGCAGCGAGACGAGGAGGCTCGTCGAGAGCAGTGCGGGCACGAACAGCACCGCGGCCACGATGAACGCGACTCCCGACACGACGATGCGGGCGTCGATCCGCCCGCGCTCGATCCACCGGTCGGCAAGGCGCCCCGCGGTGAGCAAGCCGAGGATCGACCCCGCACCGACGAGCCCGAGGATCAGCGTCGCCATCGCCTGTCCGACGTCGAAGTGCCCGCGGGCGAAGAGCACCGCGAACGTCCGTATCCCGGCGAGGAACAGGTAGCCGAGCGAGGAGGCGACGATCAGGTACACGTTGGTGCGCACGCGAAGCACGTAGAGCACGACTTGCCAGAGTGACATCGTCGCGGGATCGGCGGCCACGACGCGGTCCTCAGCGTGCTGAACGCCTCGCCTCCTGACCTCGGCCAGTACCGCATCGTCGGTGCGGACGGCGTCTTCGCCGGCGTAGGGCACGGCGTCCGCCGCGCTCGTCTCTTCGACCGGCACGAACCCCGTCGCCCCCGGCTCCAGCCTGCTCTGTCCGCCGCGAGCGGGCTCGGGCAGCCTGGTCCACAGCGCCCAGGCCAGGGCGATGCTCGGCACGGCGAGCATGACGAAGGCCGCCCGCCATCCGAACGCGGCGGAGACGAGAGAGGACACGCCGATGCCCAGGCCGGCGCCGACCACCTCGCCGGCGACGATGTAGCCGTAGATCGTGCCGCGTTCTCCGGCGGGGAAGAAGTCGCCCGTCAAGGAGGCGACGGCCGGCACAGCCGTCGCCGTCACGGCGCCCAGCAGGAGGCGCGTGAGCAGCAGCATCTCGAAGGAGGTCGAGAATCCGCTCGCCGCCTCCGCCACGCCCCAGAGCACGATGCTGACCGCCAGCACGTTCACGCGCCGCGTCTTGTCGACGAGGACGCCGAAGGGGATGGCGGCGAGCGCGCCGACGAGCGACGAGACCGTCACGAGGAGCCCGAGCTCGGCCGTCCCGATGCCGAGCGCCGGCTGCAGCTGCGGCGCGATGGCGCCGACCGAGCTGGCGTCGGCGGCGCTCAGCGCGAGCACCAGGCCGAGCAGGACGATGACCGTCCGCCGGGGAGGGCCGCCCAGACGGTCGGTAAGCCGGTCCGAATGATGCCGTGCTCGCCGCCCCAGCCAAGGCCTCAGGCTGTCGGTCCAGAAGGGCCACCTGGGCGCCTTTCTGAGCTGCGGCTGTGGCGTGCTGTCGGTTGCGGCCGGCATCCCTGCCTCGTCCAATGGTCCTGCCAGGGTCATTGTCGTTCTGCGGCGACTTCAGCGCCCGGCGCTGTCAGCCCGAGCGGGACTCTACCGCCGCTGCAGCCACTTGGCGACGGCGACGCCCGCCCTCGCCCCGTCTCCGGCGGCGATGATGACCTGCTTGCCGAGCTGGTCCGTCACGTCGCCGGCGGCGAACACGCCGGGGCATCTCGTCATGAGACTGCGGTCGACCTCGATCTCGCCCGCCTCGTTCACCGGCACGAGACCGCCGGTGAGCTCCTCGGCCGGGATCGAGCCCGTCTCGATGAAGACCCCGGTGACCGGAAGAGTCACTTCGCGATCGGCGCCGTCACGCAGCACCACGGCGGTGACCTGCTGGTCTCCTTCGATGCTCGTCACGTGAGACTCCGTGTGCAGTTCCAGCCGGGGGGCGGCAGCGAGCCCGGCGATCAGGGCGGAGGACGCCCTCAGCTCTCGCTGCTCGGTGATCAGCACGACGTCGGCATCGAGGGTCGTGAGCTGGAGCGCGGCCTCGGCGGCGGACTCTCCCGGACCGACGACCGCGACCCGCTGCCCGCGGAAGAAGGCGGCGTCGCAGGTCGCGCAGTAGCTCACGCCGCGCCCGACCAGCTCCTTCTCACCGGGCACGGCGAGACGCGACGGGGCGCGCCCGGTGGCGATGATCACGGCGCGTCCGTTCAACTGCAGGCCTTCGCGAGAGTGGACCTCGAAGCCTCCCTGGGAGGGCACCAGCGCATCCGCGTGCCGACCCTGGAACGTGTCGACGTCGAACCTGTCCACGTGATCGCGGAAATGACGCGCCAGCTCACCGCCGGAGATGAGCCCGAGTCCGAGGTAGTTGTCGATCTGGCTCGCCCACTGCGCCTGGCCGCCGAGCTCACCGGCGATGACGGCCGTGGTCAGGCCCTGGCGGGCGGTGTAGACGGCGGCCGCCAGTCCGGCCGGGCCGCCTCCGATGATGACCACGTCGTAGAGGTCTCTCGGTCGTTGGTCCGCCATCCGTGTCTCCCCGTTCGAGTGCCCGAGCTGGGCTCACGTGGAGCATGCCCGAAGGCCGAACGAGGCGAACCGCCGTCTAGCTAGCCGGCCCGGGCGACCCTGGTCTCTGAACTGGTTGTGAATCCCACCCGCGGGGCAGAACTGAGCGGAACGCTGTGAGCTGCGGCGGGAGCAGCGCGCGACACGGGGGAGACATGGGACCAAAGACGCCGGAGGGTGAGCCCCGACCGGCCGTGTCCGACAGGCGCAGCCGAGCCGAAGAGCGCCTGAAGAGCGAGGGCGCGCCCACCCAGACAGGCACGCCATCCGAGTCCGACGCGGCGCTGCACGAACTGCGCGTCCACCAGGTCGAGCTCGAGATGCAGAACGAGGAGTTGCGCCGCGCCCAACTCGAGGTGGAGGAGGCGCGCTCCAGGTACTTCGAGCTCTTCGACAACGCGCCCGTCGGCTATCTCACCCTCGACGACGAGGGCTTGATAGATGACGCGAATCTCACCGCGGCCACGACGCTCGGAGTCCCCATCTCCGCGCTGGTCGGCCAGCCGTTCACTCGCTTCGTCGCCGCGGACGATCAGGATGTCTTCTACCTGCGCCACAAAGCACTCGTACGAACCGGCCGGCCGCAAGGCTTCGAGCTGCGCCTGCCGGGCGCCGGCGGCGGCGTGCTCTGGATGCACGCGGAGGCGGTCCTCGCCGGCGCCGGTCCCGACGGCGACCCGGCCTGTCGCCTCACGCTGACCGACATCACCGAGTACAAGCTTGACGCGGACGCGCGGATAGAAGGCCGTGCCCTGCTGCAAGCCATCGTCAACGGCACCACGGACGCCGTCTACGTGAAGGATGCGCAGGGCCGCTACCTGCTGTTCAACCCCGCCGCCGAGGACGTCACCGGCAAGCGAGCCGCCGACGTCCTGGGGAAGGACGACCACGCTCTCTTCCCGCCCGACGAGGCCGAGACCATCATGGCGGCAGACCGCAGGGCGATCGAAGGGACGATGACCTTCGAGGAGACGGTGACCGGCGCGTCGGGCGAGTCGGTCACCTTCCTCAGCACCAAGGGCCCTTTCCACGACGAGCGCGGCGAACTGCTGGGATTATTCGGCATCGCCCGCGACATCACCAAGCGCAAGCGCGCCGAGGCGGCGCTCGCCGAGAGCGAGCGCAACTTCCGCAACTTCTTCGATACGGTCGACGACATCATCGTGGTGGCGGCGCCGGACGGCCGCCTCGTCTACGGCAATCCCGCCACCTCGACGAGGCTCGGCTACGGCGCCGAGGAGTTCCTCACGCTCCACGTCCTCGACCTTCACCCGCCCGGGAGGCGCGACGAAGCCGAGACGATCATCGGCGAGCTGCTCCGCGACGAACGCGACAGCTGCCCATTCCCGCTGCAGACGCGGGCGGGAGAGCTGGTCGCGGTGGAGACACGCGCGTGGCTCGGCCGCTGGGATGGGGCGGAGTGCATCTTCGGCGTCTGCAAGGACCTCACCCGGGAGCAGGAGGCCCTCCAACGGTTCGACCGCCTCTTCCACGGCAGCCCCGCTCTGATGACGGTGAACAGCGTGCCGGAGGGCCGGTTCACAGACGTCAACGAGGCCTACCTTGCCGCCTTCGGCTACTCGCGCGAGGAGGTGCTCGGGCGCACTGCGGTGGATCTGGGGCTCTTCGCCGACCCGCAAGAATACGCGGTCGTCGCCCAGGCGCTGGAGCTGTGCGGCCGCGTGACCAACCACGAGTTGAAGGTCCGGCGCCATGACGGGACCCTTCTCGACGGCCTCCTGTTCGCTGAGCTCATCGAGAGCCAAGGGTCGCAGCACGTCCTCACCGTCATGATCGACCAGACCGAGCGCAAGCGTGCGGAGGAGCAGCTGCGCGTGAGCGAAGAGCGACTTGCCAGGGCCGTCGAGGGATCCGGGGTCGGGCTTTGGGACTGGCAGGTGCAGGGCGGCGAGGTGGTGCTGAACGAGCGTTGGGCCGAGATCATCGGCTACACGCTCGCCGAGCTGCAGCCGGTCTCGATTGAGACGTGGCGAGGCCTCTGCCATCCGGACGACCTGCAGCGCTCGGACGTCCTCGTGGAGGAGCACTTCGCGGGGCAGTCGCCCACCTATCGGTTCGAGGCACGCATGCGCCACAAGGACGGCCACTGGGTCTGGGTGCTCGACCGGGGGAAGGTCTCCGAGTGGGACGACGACGGGCGGCCGCTGCGGATGGTCGGCACGCACCTCGACATCAGCAGTCGCAGAGCGGCGGAAGCAGAGATCGCCGGCGCTCTGTCTGTCCTGGAGTCGACGCTCGAGTCCACCGCCGACGGGATCCTCGTCGCCGACGGCGCCGGCGGCATCACCCGGCTCAACCGGCGCTTCCTCGAGATCTGGAGCATCCCCGACGCGATCGCCGCCACCCACGACGACGAAGCGGCCCTCGGCTACGTGCTGGACCAGCTGGTCGAGCCGGAGGAGTTCCTGAAGACGGTGCACGAACTGTACGCCGACCCGGAGCAGACCAGCTTCGACGTACTGAAGCTGAAGGGTGGCCGCGTGCTCGAGCGCTACTCGCAGCCGCAGCGCATCGGCGACTCCGTGGTCGGGCGCGTCTGGAGCTTCCGCGACGTCACCGAGCGCGTGCGGGCGGAGGGAGCGCTACAGCTGCAGTCGCGCCTACAGCGCCTGCTCATGGACATGTCGGCGCGCTACATCGACCTGCCGCTGGCAGCGGTGGACGCGACGATCGACGACTCGCTGCGCGAGCTGGGGGAGTTCGTCGAGGCCGACCGGGTCTACGTCTTCGACTACGACTTTGAGCGGCAGACGTACTCCAACACCTACGAGTGGTGCGCCGCGGGCATCGAGCCGCAGATCGACTCGCTGCAGGGTCTCCCCCTGGCGAGTCTGCCGGACTGGATCGAGGCGCATCGCCGCGGCGTCCCGACCTATGTGCCGGACGTGCTCGCCCTGCCGCAGAACGGGCTGCGGGAGGTGCTCGAACCGCAGAGCATCAAGAGCTTGCTCGGCATCCCGCTGATGAGTGCGGGCGAGTGCCTCGGCTTCGTCGGCTTCGACTCGGTGCGCCGGCACCGGGAGTACGCCGACGACGAGCGGCTGCTGCTGACGTTATTCGCGCGGATGCTGGGGAGCATCCGCCAGCGCCAGGGGGCGGAAGAGGCCCTGCGCCGGAGCGAGCAGCAGTACCGCCTGCTCGCGGACCACATGACCGACCTCGTGTGGCTGATGGACATGGACATGAGCACGACCTACCAGAGCCCGTCGTCGGAGAAGGTGCGCGGCTACTCATCTGACGAGCTCAGAGTGCTGCCGATGGAGAAGAACCTCACGCCGGCGTCGCTGGAGCTGGCGATGAGGGCGTTCCGCGAGCACCTGCCGCGGATCGCGGCCGACCCGAGCTACGACCCGGTCGTGATGCTGGAGCTCGAGTACTACCGCAAGGACGGCAGCACGTTCTGGTCCGAGAACACGTTCAGCGTGATCAGGGACGCCGAGGGCAGGCCCGTCTCGATCCTCGGCGAGGGACGAGACGTCACGGAGCGCAAGCGCGCGCAGGAGCAGATCGAGGAGCAGAACGCGGAGTTGCTGCGGCTCAACGACGAGCTCGTCGCCGAGACCACCGCGCTCGCAGAGGCCAACGCCACCATCACCCGGATCGCCGCGACCGACGTCCTGACCGGTCTCGCCAACCGCCGCAGCTTCTACGCGTCACTCGAACAGGCTGTCTCGCTGGCCCGCCGTCACGGCACGTCCCTGGCGCTCATCAGTCTCGACCTGGACGGCCTCAAGCGCGTCAACGACACGCTCGGCCACGCCGCCGGCGACGAGGTGCTGGTGAGCTTCGCCGCGCTGGTCTTCGCGCAGTGCCGCGCCGAGGACGTGCCCGCGAGGCTCGGCGGTGACGAGTTCAGCGTGCTCCTGCCCGCCACGGACCTCGAGGGAGCCAGGGAGCTCGCCGAGCGCGTGCTGGTGGGAGTGCGCTGCTCCGCGCAGCTGAAGGAGCGTGCAGTGACGGTGAGCATCGGGATCGCGCCGCTGCTGCCCGAAGAGCTCCCGGAGGCGTTGCTGGGCCGCGCCGACGAGGCGCTCTACGCGGCCAAGGGCGCCGGCGGCGACTCCGCGACGATCGCGGGCTGACCGCGCCTGCTAAGCCACCAGAGGCAGCAGCGCCGGGGAGCCTGCGAGCTCGGCCATGAGGTCGCTGGTGCGGAGGATGCGATCGACCCTCGCGGCGGTGGTGCCCGCCGTGTAGAGCGGTCGCTCCTCGCCGACGTCGTAGCCGGCGGCGCTGAACAGCCCCTCGCAGATGCAGAAGAAGTGCTCGTTGTCGTTCTTCGCGGCGCACTGGGTGAACCGCCCGTCCGCGTCCTTGAACAGCACGTAGCCCTTGGCGCATCGCGGCGGGCGAGCCTGCACCAGCGCGTCCCTGTACATCGGAGACTCGCGCAGCACGCGGAACGGCAGGCCGCAGGGCGAGCCGGGCGCGTTGGCGACCACCATGTCTTCGGGGCGGGCGCGCAGGACGGCCTGCTTGTACTCGGGGGATGCGCTGCTCTCCTCGGTAGCCAGGAAGCGCGTCCCCATCTGCACGCCGTCGGCGCCGAGGGCGATGAAACGGCGGATGTCCTCGTGCGAGTAGACGCCGCCGGCCACGATCACCGGCAGATCGCCGTGGGCCATCGCAACCTCTTTGACCGGCGGCAGGAGCCGCTCGAGTGTGTTCTCCTCGAGGTCGACCTGATCGGCGCGAAAGCCGAGGTGGCCTCCCGCCAGAGGCCCTTCGAGCACGACCGCGTCGGGGCGGACGTGCAGACGCTCCCAGCGCCGGCAGATGACCGCCAGCGCGCGGGCGGACGAGACGATCGGGATGAGCGCGGTCTCGCGCGCCGGCTGTATGGAGGGCAGCGACAGCGGCAGGCCGGCGCCCGAGACGATCGCGTCGGCGCCGGCGTCGAGCGCCGCGCGCACGGAGGCCACGAAGTCACGCTGGAGCGCCACCATGATGTTGACGCCGGCGAAGCCGCCGCGAGCCTTGGCGGCCTCCACCTCGAGACGCACGGCCTCGTAGATGCCCACCTTGCGCCCGAGGCGCTTGGAGACGATACGGTCGAGCCCCGCGCTGGAGACGATCCCCAGGCCGCCCGCGACGGCCACAGCCGATGCCAGCGGGGCAAGCGACACGCCGACGCCCATTCCACCCTGGAAGATCGGCAGAGCGAGCTGCATGCCCTTGAGGGCGAGAAGCGGGAGCGAGGAAGGATCAGTTAACAAGACTAAAATCATACGATATTTCACGAGAAAAGGCCAGCCGGCCGCGCGTGAGAGGGACGCGGCGGGGCCGGCGGCCGTAGGTCAGGCGAGCAACTGCCAGAGCAGGACCCCGGCGATGACCAGCGGCGTGGACACGGCGACGAGCAGCCGCGCCAGCTCCTTGTCGAGGTCGAAGACTGCCGCGACGACCATCGTGTAGAAGGCCACGGGCATGGCCGCGAGCAGAAGGAAGACGGCGGGGATGTGGACGCCGGCGAGCCATCCCAGCACCAGCAGGATGACCGGGGCAAGGGCGCAGCGCAGGACCACGGTCACCGCGCCGCGCCACAGGTCGCCGCGGTCGTGGCGCAGCGGCTCCAGCGAGATGGCGAGGCCGAGCTGGAGGAACCCGACGAACCCGATCAGCAACCCGACCACCGGCCCGATGGGGTCGAGCACCACGGTGAGGTCCACACTCAGCAGCCGCAGCGTCACGGCCGCCGCGCCGACGACGACCGGAGGATTGAGCAGCCAACTGCGCAGCACTTGCCGCACGCCGAGAGCCCGGCCGCCGCGCGACTCCGGCCCCGCGTAGTGCCGTGCGAGTCCCAGGATGACGCCCGGCGTCGGGATCAGGAACTGGAACTCGGTGAAGACCACGGCCAGCGCCAGGCCGGGGCCACCGAAGATGAGAGTCGCGAACGGATATCCGAGGATCGCCGTGTTGCCCAGCGTGGTGGCGTACGCCATGACGCCCGCCTCTCCCCGGTCGCGGCTGCCGAACCGCCCCCACAGCATGCCGATGAGTAGCGTGAGCCAAGCGGCCGCGACCACGCACGCGAACGCGGCCACGAGCTCCGGCCGCACCGCGACCGTGGTGTACGCGTATGCCACGGTGAGCGGTGAGAGCACCCAGAGCACGAACATGAACACCAGATGCGAGGCGCGCTGCGGGTCGCGGAGCCGGCGCTGCAGCGCGACGCCGGCGGCGAAGCAGGCCAGCCAGCCGGCGATCGAGATCAGCAAGGCGAGGCCTCAGACGTTGTAGACTTCGCGCCCCAGGATCTTCACCCAGTTGTCCGCCAGCACCTGCTGAGCCTCTTCGGGCTTGTCCACGCCCAGGATGACGATGGCGTTGCCGTGGATCCGGCCGAGGTGCGGATAGAGATAGTGGACGTTGATGCCCGCGGCCTTCAGCGGCTTCAGCACCGCGCTCACGCTGCCCGGATGATCCGGTATCTCGACGGCGAGCACGTCGATCTCCTTGGGGTCGTAGCCACCGCCGGTGAGGATGTTCCTGGCCTTCTCGTGGTCGTCGACGACGAACCGGACGGTGCTGATGTCCGAGGTGTCCGCCACCGAGATGGCCCTGATGTTCACGCCCTCGCGTCCCAGGAGCTCGCTGATGGTGGCGAAGCTCCCCGGGATGTTGGCGAGACTCACGGACAACTGCCTGATGGACATGCGCGTCAGTCCTTTGTGTAGTCGTGGCCCACGGCGAGGGCTCTCTTGTTGAGGTCCAGGAGCTTCGCTCTGCCTTTGCCGAGGATCTCGGCGAGATTCTCCACCATGGCGTCGTAGGAGATCATGCTGCTCGCCCTGACCAGAGCCCCGAGCATGATCATGTTGGCCACCTTGATGGAGCCCAGCTGCTCCGCCAGCTCGCTCGTGGGGACCGCGAGGATCTCGATGTCGCTCCTCGCCGTCTCGGTGTGCACGAGCGAGGAGTTGGCGCACAGAAGCCCTCCCGACTGGAGGGCGCCCTGGAACCTGACGAAGGAGGGCTGGTTCATGGCGATGACGACTTCCGGCGACGACGCCACGGGCGAGGCGATCTCCTCGTCGGAGACGGCGACGGCGCAGTTGGCGGTGCCGCCCCGCACCTCCACGCCGTAGCTGGGCAGGTACGTGACGTACCTGCCTTCGAGCATGGCTGCGGTGGCCAGGGTCGATCCCATGGAGAGGACGCCCTGCCCTCCGGATCCCGAGATGATGGCCTTCGTCAGCACGGGACCTCCTTGAACACGCCAAGGGGGAAGTGCGCGACCATGACCTCGTCGATCCACTCGCAGGCCTCGAGGGTGCCCATCTTCCAGTTCACCGGGCAGGGGGACAGGATCTCGACCAGAGAGAATCCGGCGCCGTCGACCTGGCGCTGGAACGCCTTCTTGATCGCCTTTTTGGCCTTGACCACCGCGGCCGGTCTGTTCACGGCGACGCGCTCCAGGTACGACGTGCCGTCCAGCTGGGAGAAGACCTCGCAGATGCGCACGGGGTGGCCGGCGAGGCCGGCGTCGCGCCCCGTCGGCGTGGTGGTCGTCACCTGGTCGAGGAGCGTGGTCGGCGCCATCTGGCCGCCGGTCATGCCGTACACGCCGTTGTTCACGAAGATCACGGTGATGTTCTCGCCCCTGTTGGCGGCGTGGAACCCTTCGGCGGTGCCGATGGCGGCGAGGTCGCCGTCACCCTGGTAGGAGAAGACCAGGTTCTGCGGCCTCACCCTTTTGATGCCCGTGGCCACGGCGGCTCCGCGCCCGTGGGCCGATTCGATCACGTCGATCTCGAAGTAGTTGTAGAGGAGCATGCCGCAGCCCGCGGGAGCGACGCAGATGGCGTCTCCCTGGAGGTCCATCTCCTCGATCACTTCCATGAGGAGGCGGTTGATGATGCCGTGGCCGCACCCCGGGCAGTAGTGGAAGTCCGCCTCTTTCAGGAGCTTGGGCCGCGCGTAGACCGTCTTCATGGCTGCTTCCGATCGCCGTCCGCATGGGCCTGGTAATAGTGTCGCGAGATGATCCTGTAGAGCTCGACGGGCATCGGCACGACGCCTCCGGGCCTTCCGTAGAAATGGATGTGTCCCTCGCCCTCGAGCGCGAGTCTCACGTCCTCCACCATCTGGCCGGCGCTGAGCTCGAAGACGAAGAAGTCGGTCACCGACTTCGCCAGCTCCCGCAGGGCCTTCATGGGGAACGGCCAGAGCGTGATGGGCCGGATCATGCCCACCTTCTTGCCCTCGTCGCGGAGTCGCTTGATGGCGCCCCTGGCGATGCGCGCGCCGATGCCGTAGGCGACCACGATCATCTCGGCGTCGTCCACCAGATAGGTCTCGTAGCGGACCTCGTCCTGCTCGATGAGCCGGAACTTCCGCTGCAGCTTCCAGTTCTTCTCCTCCTGGAGTTTGACGTCGAAGATCAGGGAGTAGATCGACTGGGCGGGTCTGCCCTTGGCGCCTGTGAGCGCCCAGCTCTTGTCGTAGTCCGGCGGGCGCACGAGGCCGTCGAAGTCGACCGGCTCCATCATCTGGCCCAGGATGCCGTCGCCGAGGATGATCACGGGGCTCCGGTACTTGTCCGCCAGGTCGAAGGCCATCGGTACGACCTCCGTCAGCTCCTGGACGGACGCGGGCGCGAGGACGACGGTCCTGTAGTCGCCGTGACCGCCGCCGCGCGTGGCCTGGAAGTAGTCCGACTGCGCCCCGGCGATGCTCCCCATGCCGGGGCCGCCCCGCACCATGTTGACGATGACGGCGGGCAGCTCGTCGGCCACCAGGTAGGAGATGCCTTCCTGCTTGAGGCTCATGCCGGGGCCGCTCGACGACGTCATGGTGCGTGCTCCGGCCGCGGAGGCCCCGAGCACCATGTTGATGGCGGCGATCTCGCTCTCCGACTGGATGAAGACACCACCCGCGCCGGGCATACGCCGGGCCATGTACTCCGTGATCTCGTTCTGGGGGGTGATGGGGTACCCGAAGTAGTGCGTGCACCCGGAGAGGACCGCCGCCTCACCCAGCGCGGCGTTGCCGCTCATCAGCTGTCTCACGACTTGCTCACCTCGATGGCCACGTCGGGGCACATCAGGGCGCAGTGGCGGCAGGCGCTGCACTCCTTGGAGTCGTCGAAGGCGGCGACGAAATAGCCCTTGAGATTCAGGTCGTCGGAGAGACTGATGCAGTCCTCCGGACAGAAGTCGATGCAGAGAGCACAGCCCTTGCAGCGCTCCCTGTCGATCTGGATGCTCCCTTTCACTGCTGCGTCCTTGCTTCTGGCTCCGTCTGGCTTGCTGGGACGACGGCCGGTGGATCGTCCGCCGGCAGGCCGGGCCGTCAATGATAAGTGCCCGCAGCCGCGAGCACGACCGACGCCCGGCGCCGGGGCAGAGGGCGGCCGAACTGCTACTGTCTTCCTGCGTAGGGTCGGAGTCGATCACGAGCCTCGACGACCATGAGAAAGCGAGCTGGAGGGAGGTGCGCCGGCATGGCGCAGAGCGGCGGTCCACAACTGCGGCTCGAGTTCTGGCGTGGGTTCAGGCAGTCCATGACGGAGCAGAGCGCCATCACCTGCGGGCGCGCGTCGTCCGAGACCTGGATGCACCACGACGCGCGGCTCAACTGCGGCAGGCTCTTCTCGATGATCCGCACGAGGGACGGAGAGATCGGATCGCAGTTCGCCCTGGACGACCTCACCGCGCGGACGGTCTTCACTCTCCTCGGCGATCATCGGCAGGAAGTCGACGAGGCGTTCGGGCGGCCGCTCGCCTGGCGCGTGGTGAGCGACAGAATGCATGAGATCGACCTGCGCCGGCCGGCCGACCTCGAACGCCGCGACGACTGGCCGGAGCTCTTCGCGTGGCTGGCGGACAACCTCGACGCCTTCACCCGCGCGCTCGTCCCCTTCGTCGGTCGTTCGATCCCCACGCCCCACCAGGGCGACTGGGACGAGACGTCGTTCTTTGCCGCACTCGGCGAGCACAACCCCGGCGCCGCCGGCCCGGCCCGTGAGCTCCTCGAGTGGGGCCGGGCATCGCTGCCCCACCTGCGCTGGGGCCACGGCAAGCAGTCCGGCTCCTTCACACCCAGCGTCCTCAGGTCCGGCCTCGAGCACAGCGTGCTCAGCGTGTGGACCGACGGCCTCTTCTGCATCCGCTTCGGAGCGCTCGCCAAGACCCCGGCGTTCGCACCGGAGTCGATGCGCACCGAGCTGCTGGATCGACTCAACGAAGTCCCGCGCTTCGCCCTTCCGGCAGGAGTCCTCGACAAGTACCCCGGCCTGCCCCTGGGTCTCCTGGGCGACCCGGCGACCATGCGGGCGTTCCTCACCGCCCTGGACTGGTGCGTCGCGGTGATGAAGCAGCGCTGACCCCGGCGTCGCCGCACGCGCGGGGCCGCGAGACGCGCCGCCCGGCTCAGCTGTGCCGTCGATACTTGCGTCCTGAGCGGTTTTCTGCATAGTCGCCGCGCGACTCGTACAGCGACCGGAGGTGGACCATGCGCGAAGCCGCGACGACCAACGACACCAGCCGAGCACCCGAGCAGAGCATCGGGAGCTACTTCACGCGGCTCACCGACGCGCAGTGCGAGCGGCTGCACGAGGCCACCCTGCAGGTCCTGGAGAGGACCGGGCTCATCATCGACGACCCGGAGGCTCTGGCGCTCCTCGCCGCCGCCGGCGCCGACGTGGACGGCACGCGCGTGCGCATCGGCCCGAAGCTGGTGGAGCGCGCCCTCGCGTCCGCGCCGCGTGAGGTGACCCTCTACGACAGGAACGGCGAGCCGCGCCTCGTGCTCGCCGGCCGCCGGACCTACTACGGCACCGGCAGCGACTGCATGTACTGCTTCGACCACCGCACCGGCGAGCGGCGCCGCGCCGTGCTGCAGGACGTCGTCGAGGCGACCACCGTGACGGACGCCTGCGGGAACATCGATTTCGTGATGTCGCTGTTCACGCCGAGCGACGTGGACGCGCGCGTCGCCGACCGCTACCAGATGGCGACGATGCTCGGCAACACCACCAAGCCCATCGTGTACATCACCATGGGCGACGAGACCGCCAATGCCGACGCCGTCGCCATGGCGGAGGCGGCGGTCGGCGGCGAGCGGCAGCTGCGCGAGCGGCCTTTCGTGGCCTGCTACAAGAACACACTGTTCCCGCTGGTGCACAACCGCGAGGCGGTGCGCACGCTGCTCGACCTCGCCGGCAAGGGGCTGCCCTGCATCTTCAGCCCCGTCTCCACGGCCGGCACCGTCGCCCCGATGACCGTCGCCGGCTCTACGGTGGTCGTCAACGCCGGGGTGCTGGCGGGCCTCGTCATGGCGCAGCTCAAACGCGAGGGCGCTCCGTACATCGCCATCGGCTGGGCCGGCGAGGCCATGGACATGCGCACCATGGTCGACGTCTTCGCGTGGCCGGACCACCGCGGCGTCTACTCGTCGCTGCTGCACTGGTACGGGCTGCCGCTGTGGACGCTCGGCGGCGTGACCGACTCCAAGCTGCCCGACCAGCAGGCGGCGGCCGAGACGGCCCTCACCCTGATGGCCGACGCGGTCATCGGCGGGCACATCAACCACAACATCGGCTTCATCGAGTCGGCGTTCACCGGCTCGCTGACGCAGGTGGTGCTCGGCGACGACATCGCGGGCTGGATCAAGGCGTTCGTCGCGCCGGTGGACCTGAGCGACGAGGCGCTGGGGCTCGACGTGATCGACGAGGTCGGGCCCGGCGGGCTGTTCCTGAAGCACAAGCACACGCGCCGGCACGCGCGCGACCGCTTCCAGCCCGCGGTCTTCGACCGCAGCACCTTCGAGGACTGGGGCAGGCGCGGCGGCAAGGACGCCACTGAGGTGGCCGCCGAACGCGTGGACGAGCTGCTGGCGACCCACCGGCCGGAGCCGCTGCCGGCGAGTGCCCAGACAGCGGTCGACGACATCGTGGCGCGCGCCCTGGACCGCGCTCGCCGCGCGTGAGAGGAGGAGGCGACATGACGACGGAAGAGCGGATCCCGACGCGGCTCGGAGACGGCTCCCTCCTCACCCTGACCCGGAGTCAGATGCAGGCGGACATCGAAGCCGGCGTCGAGGCGGCCGTGAAACGCGCCCACGTCCCGCCGCTGACGGCCGCGGAGGCGGACCACCTGCTCGACATCTGCGCCTCCCGCGCCAGGTTCAGCAGCGTCGACCTGGGGACGGAGGTTGTCCTCAGCATCGACGGCACCGGTGGCCAGCTCGTCGCCGGCCGCCAGGGCGACCTGCTGACGTTCGAGCAGTACCTGGGGGCCGACATCGTCGAGCTCTACCACATGGACTACTCGTTCAAGGCAGTGAAGACGGTGCTGCCGTTCGAGCGTCAGAGTCTCAAGAACGCGCAGCAGGCGCTCACCGTGCCGGTGCAGTACGGCGCCATGCCGGACCTGGGGCGCTACTCCCGGCCGGACGGTCCTATCGCGAACTGGTCGGAACTGCTGCCTCTGGGGCGCATCGCCGAGGCGCGCGCGGCGCAGGAGGAGGCGGCGGAGATGGCCGCGCACGACATCACCTTCGTGGCCGAGGGCGTGTGGGAGGCGGGGGCCGACGGCATCGACCTGGACACGTCGGGCGCGGCCGGCGACGCAGACCTGCTGGCCGCGCTCACGGCGACCCGGGAGATCCGCGGTCGCTGCCCCGACATGGGGATCGAGATGGGCATGGCGAGCGAGATGGTCCTCGGGATGCACGGCGAGCTGGAGTGGCAGGGCGCCCGGCTTGCCGGCCTCTGGCCGCACCAGCAGGTGAAGCTGGCCGCCGCGGCGGGCGCCACGGTGTTCGGGCCCGCCGTCAATGTGAACTCGACGAAGTCGCTGCCCTGGAACCTGGCGCGCACGCTGACGCTGTGCAAGCCGTGCTGCGAGGAGTCGCAGATCCCCGTGCACATGAACGTCGGGATGGGCGTGGGCGGCGTGCCGATGGCCGTCCGGGCGCCGGTCGACGCGGTCTCCCGCGCCGCGCGCGCCTGCGTCGACATCCTGAAGGTGGACGGGTTGTAGGTGGGCGCCGGCGATCCGCTCGGGATGAGCGCGACGCACGCCAACGCCGCGGGCATGGGCGGGATGCGAGCCGCCGGAGATCTGGTGGCTCGCCTGCAGATGACCCGGGGCATGAGGCTCCCCGAAGCGAAGCGCTACGTGGCCGACAAGCTGGGCGTCGGTCCGTCGGACCTCTCGGACGCTCCGACGATGCACGAGGTGAGGGGCGAGCTGGGGCTCGGGCGGATCTGCTACGGGGGCGCTGCCCTCTACCCCGACCAGCCGAGCGCGATGGAGGCCAAGTTCCGCATCGCCGAGGTGCTCGGCATCCCCGTGAACTGCGTCGAGCGGTTCCGCACGCACGCGAGGATCTGAGGGGAGCAGGGATGGACGACGTACGTGACCAGCGCCTGGCCGGCGTCCCTCAGGTCCGCCTCGGCGTGCTGAGTGAGCGGGACCTGGACGACCTCCACGAGGCGACCCTGCGGGTGCTGGAGCAGACCGGGGTCTGGGTCGAGGACGCCGAGGCCCTCGACGTGTACGCCGACGCCGGGTGCGCGGTGGACCGGGACGCGCGGTCCGTCCGCATCCCGCCAGGCGTCGTGGATGCGGCGATCGCCTCGGCCCCGGCGGAGTGGGTCCAGTGCGGCCGCGACCCCGCTCGCGACGTGCTCCTCGGCGGCGACCGGGTGACCTTCACCAACTTCTGCGAGGGCCTCTTCATGATCGACGCTCGCAGCGGCGCGCGCCGGCCGGCGACCACGCAGGACGTGGAGGACACGGCGCGCCTCTCCGACCGCCTCGGGATGATCGACTCCTACATGGTCGCCGTCACCGCGTCGGACGCGCCCACGGCCACCGCCTCCCTGCACGGACTGCGCGCGGCCTTCCGCGGCACGAGCAAGCACATCGTCGCCGGCGCGGCCAACGCGTTCGAGAGCGAGGCGAGCATCGACATGGCCGCGGCCATCGTCGGCGGGCGAGACCGTCTACGCGAGCGCCCGATCATCGAGTTCGGCGGCTGCCCCGTCAGCCCGCTGCGGCTGCCCCGCGAGCTGACCGAGGTGGCCATCACGGCGGCGCGCAACGGCATCCCGTTCGGCGCCTGCTCCATGGTCATGGCGGGCGCGTCGGCCCCGGTCACCCTGGCCGGCGCGCTGGTCACCCACAACGTGGAGGTCCTGGCGACCCTCGTCCTCGTCCAGTCGGTGGAACGAGGGTCGCCGTTCCGCGCCTCGAGCTCGAGCACCGGCATGGACCTGCGGGTCGGTACGTGCCCCGTCGGGTCGCCCGAGTGCGCCATGCTCAACGTCGGCGTCGCGCAGCTGGCGCGGCGGTACAACCTGCCCAGCCTCGTCGCCGGGTTGTAGGCGGACTCCAAGACGTGTGACGCCCAGGCCGGTCACGAGAAGACGCTCACCGGAGTGATGACTGCGTTGGCAGGCGCCAACCAGATCTACGGAGCGGGCATGGTCGAGTCGGGCGTCACGTTCGATCTGGGTCAGCTGGTCGTGGACGACGAGATCGCGCGCATGATCCGCCACATCCTGGAGGGGATCCCCGTCAACGAGGATACGCTGCTGCTCGGGGACATCCAGGACGTCGGCTGGTCCGGGGAGTTCATGTCCCGCAAGAGCACGCTGCACGGCATGCGAGCCATGTCGGCCCCGCGGATCTTCGACCGCGGGGTGTACGAGGTGTGGGACGCCGCGGGGAGAGTGGACCTGGCGCGGCGCGCGCGAGACAAAGCGTTGGCGCTGCTCGACGAGGACGGCGGCTGCGACCTGCCGCCCGACGTCTCCGCCGAGCTCGACGCCATCGTCGCGCGCGCGGACCGCGCCGTCACACCGCCGGCTGCACCAGATGGATGAGGTTGCCGCAGTGATCGGGAAGGCGCTGAGGCTGCGGCGCTTCCACGTGGTCTGACGAGTCTGCCCCAGATATGACGGCGCCGGCGGGCGCCAGACCCACCTTCTTCCGGCCCCAGTTCAGCCACCGCGTCATGACGCCTCCCCCCTCAGCAGTGTCTCACCGCGTCAGGGAGACCCGGACGCGGTGAGCTGATCGGTCGTCGCGGTCTGGCGGGCAGCATCAGGGATCCGGAGAAGCTTGTCGCAGGCAGCCCACGAAGGGAAAGCCCTGTGCGCCCTCATGACTACTTCGCCTCCTCGATCCAGCCCGACCAGACGAACGTGTCGCCGGGCCGGAGGCTCTTCCGCTCCGGGAAGTACCAGAAGCCGTGGTAGGTGAGGCCGGCGTAGGCGCCGGAGCCTGTGGACTTCCAGTACTGGAAATGCTCGTAGTCCGGCCTCGGACCGCGCACCATCGGGTCGGTGGACCATGGGCTGTTCCACCCGCCGTCCTCATTGCTGATCGTGGATTCGACGCGGTAATCGAGACTTCCGTCCGGCCGCGTCCCGGCGATCCCCTCGATGTCGCCCTCCAGCCGGCCGGTCACGCGCGGGTCCGACTGCTCGACATCCCAGACCCAGGGGCCGGGGCCTTCGTACGCGGTCTTCCTGGTCGTCGCGATGCCGACGACCGGCGTCCAGTTCGCGGGCGTCGTCCCCGGCCCGGGAGCCGGCGGCACCGGGCTGCCGTCGGTCGTCTCGATCCATGCCGCTTCGACGATACGGAGGTCGGCGGTGAAGCCCTCGCCGGACTCCGCGACCCAGGCGCTCACGTGAGCGACGAGGCCGGCGTAGCCGCCGGTCCCCTTGAGGGTGCCATAGAAGTGATGCACGTCGCCGCCGGCGGCGATGCCGCCCGTCCAGCGCTTCACCCAGGTCCCACCGGCGTTGCGCAGCCGGCTCGTGCCCCACATGGTCGCACTCATGTCGCTCTGGCGCTGATCGACGTTGATGACGACCACTTCCGTGCCGGCCAGGCGCGGGTCGGAGCTGGCCCGCCGGAACGTCCAGACGGCGTGGCGGCCCTGCACCACATCCCCGACCGTCTTCGTGCTTGCGTAAGGGCGCTCCTTGACCAGCGAGCTCGTGGAGACACACGGGAGCATCCCGCGGAACTCCCGGACCGTCACCGGCGACGCGTAGGCAGCAGGCGAGCCCGAAGGAATGCCCGATGCCGCCGCCTCCGGCGGCGAGCCACTCGTGGTCGAGCTGCCGCAGGCGGCCACGACTGCGCTGTCGGCCAGGAGAAGCATCATGGTGACGATGAAGGCGGTCAGCCTCGTGCGGAGTCGCGATGGATGTCGTTTCTCGACGTTCATGTCCCCTCCTCGGTCTCGTCTGGAGTTCGCGCTCTCCAGTCAGACAGACCGGGGGAAGGAGTCGATTCTTCGAGGGTGCCGTTGCGGGAGGACGACCCGCCGGGAGCGGGAGCGGCGTCACTCCTGGGGCGGCGGCGGATACGGCTGCAGGGAGTCAGCCATCTGAAGGAGCTCCCGGCCGTCGGCCCCGCCGACGATCGTCAGCAGGATCCCGTCCTTGACGGCCCAGAGATGCGGCGCGGAGGACGTGCTCGCCAGCACGATGTTCGCCGTCGCACCCTCGAAGGCCCCGTGGGTGATCGGGGCCTCGGTCCGCACGAGATCGGTCCAGTCGGGATCGCCGGAGTCGACGGGATCCACTGTCTGCGAGTAGAACGGGTCGGCGATCCGGCGCGTCGACACCGTGAGCGCGTCGAAGCCGCGCGCGTACAGCAGCTCGACGACGTGCCTGGCCTTGACCCGACGGTTCGTGGTCTGCGCCCGGTCGGCAAGGGCCACGGCCATCAGCTTGTAGCCGCTGGGGGAGAAGCGGGGCACGAGCGGCGCTGAGGTGCCGAAGACCCCCACGTCCCCCAGCTTGACGCGCCTGAAGCCCCGGTCGGTGTGGCTGACCTTCAGTCCCGGCGTCGGATGCAGGGTGAACGTCCCCGCGGGCAACTGTTGGTCGACCTGCACGTCACTGATGCGCAGCTCGGCCGTAAGAACACCTGCCTGCAGCTCCTGGAAGCGGACCGGCAGCCAGGTCTGCGCGTCCACCGTGACCTTGTAGACGGGCCAGTCGATATCCCGGCCGGAGCCGGACGGGAACACCGCCGGGGTGCCCTTGGTGCATGTCACCGTCCAGGCCTGCCTGCCGTCGATCTCCGTCTTCTCCAGCTTCACCGCCCCCACGGCCTGCAGCGTCCGCAGGGAGGCGCCGAGGTCGACGCCGGTGAGCGGACTGGCCCAGCGGTCGGGTGGCCCGAGCGGGGCGTCGCGGACCACCGAAAGCCCCCGCCCCGGCTTGAGATGACGGAGGATCCCGGTCGAGGCGTCGTAGGCGACGACGTCGGTCGCGCGCCGGCTCGTGCCTCCGCCCGACCCCAGACGGCGAGTCGGGCCGAGCTGCGTCAGCAGGTAGCTCCCGTCGGTACTCTGCACGATGTGGTACCGCCAGAGGTCGTAGTGGTGCCCCGAAAGCGACCTGTTCCAGTCGGCAGCCTTCATCATGACATCCGCCTGCCAAGTACGACCCGACGAGACGGCGCTGAGGGCCCGCTCGAGCACGGCGGCCGCGCTGACGGCTTCGGGACCGGGAGTCCGCGGCAGACCGATGAGGACGGCCGCCGCGACGGCGGCGACAACGGTCACGGCGGCGATCGCGACGCGCAGTCTCCGCGTGCCGAGGGCGGCGCGAACGCGGCCGGGCTGCCGGCGCCCGGCGGCCTCCTCGGCGACGTGCGCGCGCATCCGATCCCAGTAGTCCGGCCCGTGGTCGGGCTCGACCAGGATCTCCAGCTGCTCCCCCAGCTCCGAGTCGCGGAACTCGTTCATCGCTGCACCTCGGAGCCCAGTGACGCACTGAGACGGCCGCGCAGCTTCGCCCTCGCCGCAGAGAGGCGCGAGGCCAGCGTCCCGGGCGGTACGTGGAGGATCTCGGCGGTCGTCGCGTAGTCGTATCCCTCCCGGTCGACGAGCAACACGGCGAGGCGCTGCTCGGGCGGCAAGGAGGCGAACGCGTCAGCCAGGGCAGCGCGGATCGAGAGGGTCTCTGCCGGGTCAGGCTGACCGTCGCATGGCTCCGGCAATTCGTCGGGTGGGAGGGGGTAGAGGCGATCGGCGCGAGCGATCATGTCGCAAGAGACCCTGTAGGTGATGCGGCACAGCCACGTGCCGAGGGAAGAATCGCCGCGAAAGCCGGAGAGGGAACGATAGGCTCTCAGGGTGACCTCCTGGAGCACGTCGTCCATCAGTTGCCTGGTGCCGACGACATGGTACGCCACGATCCTGAGCCTGCGGTCGTAGTGCCGCATGACGGCGACGAACGCCTCGTCGTCGCCACGCACGGCCGCGGCGAGGACGTCGGGCTCGATCTCCTCGGTCCTCTGGACGCAGGCAGACAGGACCGTCCCTCCCTCCGGACGCCTGACCCGCTTGCCTGTCAGGCTAGCAGGAACGTCCCGGAGCCGGAGCGTTGACCTGTGCCTGACAGCGGTCTTGCCGGCGACCGCGAACGCCGTCTCGTGCATAGCGCCGCCTCTTCCCTTCAGGCGGATAGACCGGCAGAGGGCCCTGTTTCTTCGCCGACGCCCGAGATCCGGTGTGGCGCGGGCCATGATGGTGGTTGGGCACTGCTGGTCGTTGTAGTCCCGTGAGCCGTCGGCGCATGTCGCGCGTCCGGAAGCAGCAGGGCGTGTCCTGCCGCGGTACTACGCGCAGCAGGAGACGATCGCCGCGTCGCCCAGCGATGCCCGTCCTGTGCCATCCGCCATCCGCACCCGAGCACTTGTACTGCAGTTGCAGAACGGGGTTCGCGGAGGACTAGCGGGAGGCGGTTTCGCTGGAAATCACTGGTGGGCGCACGTGGATTCGAACCACGGACCTCTTCCTTATCAGAGAAGCGCTCTAACCGACTGAGCTATGCGCCCACAAGGGCCTTGGAGTGTAGCGAGGCGAGCCTCAGGGCGTCAACCGCGCTTGCCGGGTACGCCTCGCTGGGCGCCGCTCAGAAGAAGGTCAACGTTGTCATCTCTTTCTGACCGGTTTACACTCCTCAAGATGACTTGTTCGCATCGAGAGGAAGGTCCATCATGCCTTCTGTGAGCATCACGGAACTGAAAGCACATCTCGCCGAGTACCTGCGCCGGACGGAGGGCGGGGAGCGATTCTTCATCACGGTCCGGGGCAAGGAGGTGGCCGAGCTCAAGCCTCCGGACCCGGAAAGGGCCGCGCTCTGGGACATGGTGCGATCCGGCGAGGCCGAGTGGAGCGGGGACTACATGATCGTCCCGTTTGACCTCCCCAAGAACGACGGGCCGCTCGTGTCCGACATCGTCCTGGAGGATCGCGGACCGTATCCCGACGACCCGGATCCGGACGGCGGATGATCATCTACCTCGATGCCAGCGCATTCGCGAAGCTCGTCGTCGATGAAGACGGGGCCGACCTGGCACGCCGCTGGTTCGACGAGGCGTCGTTGGCGACGTCGAGCATCATCACGTTCCCCGAGGCGTGCTCGGCACTCGCGCGGCGCGCCCGTGGTGAGGGGATCGATGACGGCCGGCTGGACGGATGGCTGTCCGAACTCGATGCCCGCTGGACCCGCACAGCGCACGTACGCGTGGACGAGCGCGTGGCCGGACGACTCGCGGTCGAGCACGGCCTGCGAGGCATGGATGCGGTGCACCTCGGCGCGGCGGTCGCAGTACGCGGGCGCGTCCTGGCCCGATCGAGGACCGCGATCGTCACGGTGGCGGCCTTCGACCGCCGCCTGCTCGAGGCCGCCGAGCGCGAGGGCTTCGCCACCCTCGGCGGCCCACCGACCTGACGTCCGGGGCAGCGGCGGCACCTCCTCTCCGCCCGCGTTCGTGCGCCCCTCTGGTACATCCGCCCCATCGGTGTGAGCTCCCCCACCCTTGCCGTATACTCAGTGCATGAACGAAGTCCAGGAAATGGTCATTTACGGCGTGAGCTTCGACGTCATCGGCAAGCAGCCGATCGTGCTGCTCAAGACTGTCGAGGGCAATCGCTTCCTCCCGATCTGGATCGGCCACCCCGAGGCGGCCGCGATCCTCATCAAGCTCCAGGGCACCAGTCTGCCCCGGCCGATGACCCACGACCTGCTCACCAGCGTCATCGGCAAGTTCGAGGCCGAGGTGTCGCGCATCACGGTGACCGAGCTCAAGGAGAGCACTTTCTACGCCCGTCTCACCCTCAAGAAGGACGGCGAAGAGCTGGACATCGACTCGCGCCCCAGCGACGCGCTCGCTCTGGCGGTGCGCACCGACGCGCCGATCTTCGCGAGCACCGAGCTCATCGACGAGAACGCCATCGAGTTCGAGCGTGAGGTCGACGACACCGAGGAGATCGTGGAGAGCTTCCGCGACTTCCTCGAGGGCGTCTCGCCGGACGACTTCCGCACCGCCGAGGTCACAGCGGACGACGAGGCGTTCCTCATCGACCACGACGCTGACGACGACGAGGATGACGACGAAGACGATGATGACCTCGATGACGAAGACATCGAGGATGACGACGAAGACGATGATGAGTTCGACGACCGGGCGGGCGGCCCACCGCAGAACTAGCCGCGGCATCCCTCCGCTCTCTTCCTCCGCAGACCCCCCCGAACGAAAGGCCCGCCGTGAGCACGTCCAGCGACGACCCCGTGGTCAAACAGTTCCGCGACCAGATCAGCGACAACGACCTCAAGATCATCGAGCTCATCAACAAGAGGCTCACGCTGGTCGACAAGCTGTGGCGCTACAAGGCCGAGCACGGTCTGGACATGTACGTCCCCGCGCGCGAGGAGTGGATGGTCACGTTCCTCTCGCGCGCGAACAAGGGTCCGCTCTCGCAGGACGCGCTGCGCGAGGTCTACAGGACCATCGTCGAGACGACCAAGAGCGAAGCGACGCGGCTCGGCGCCGGCTGAGCAAGGCCTCCCGGCCTCGCCGCTCCGGCCGCCGCTAGACGTTCAGGAGGACGAAGCCCTCCCAGCCGCCGTCCCGCTGCTCAAGCGAAAGCTCAGGCAGCGTCGCCGCCTTGACGCCGCCGCAGACGATGTGGCGGCTGGTGTCGAGCGGCTCTCCGCTCACCCGGGCGCGAAGGACGTGCTCGCCCAGCTCCAGCAGGTCGAACTGGGAGAGCACCAGCTTGCGCGCCTCGAAGACGTGCAGCAGCTCGTTCAGCCACGCCGCCAGCAGCAGGTCCATGCTCCCGGCCTCGAGCTCGACGTCCACCGACTCGACCTCGCCGATGTCGAGCGGGTCGCACACCAGGGAGAACAGCGCGAGCGCGGCCTGCTCGAAGACCTCCTCGGCCGTCGGGCCCCACACGCGCACACCGATGTCGGCGGTGCGATCGACGAGTTCGTAGCCCACGCTCATAGGCACACTGTACCCATGGGAGCGCGCGCCTACGGGCCGGGCTCGTTGGAGGCCCGCTCGGAGCCGTTGGTCAGCCGGGGTTGGCGGGGGGCCGCCGGTGAGTCTGAGACGGTGGCGCCGCCGGTCAGCCGGAGACGGTAGCGCCGGCGGCGGACGCGGCCAGGCCGAGCGGGATCGCCGTCACGCCCTCGGCAGCGAACGCCTCGGCCATCACGCGCGCGATGCGCGAGGCGTCGGTGGCCAAGCTGACGAAGGCGATGAGGCTCGGCCCGGAGCCGGAGACGGCGACCGCGGCCGCGCCGGCGTTCAGGGCCGCCAGCCAGGCGGTGCGGCCTCCCGGGATGCGCTTGAGGCGGGAGGCCTGGTGCAGCCGGTCGTCCATCACCTGGCTGAGCAACTCGTAGTCGCCGGTGCGCAGCGCCTCCACGACGAGCGGCGTGCGCTGCAGGTTGAAGACGGCGTCGGCCATCGAGACCTCGGTCGGCAGGTCCGCCCTGGCGGCGCTGGTGCTGAACGGCAGGTCCGGCACCGCCAGCGCCACGTGCACCTCAGGCACCAGGATCTTCTTGGTGAGCAGCGTGTCCTGCCGCTGCACGACGATGGTGAGGCCGCCGAGCAGCGCCGCCGCCACGTTGTCGGGGTGGCCCTCCATGTCGGCCGCGAGCTCCAGGAGTTGCTCGCGGTCGAACGGCCGGCCGATCAGCGTGTTGGCGCCCAGGAGGCCGGCGACGATGGCGGTGGAGCTGGAGCCGAGGCCAGACGACATCGGCACGCGGATGTCGCAGTGGATGCGCAGGCCGGCAGGCGCAGGCCGGCCGGCCTCCTCACACAGGCGCAGAAACGCCTGCGCGACCAGATTGCGGCCGTCGCGCGGCAGGCCGGCGGGGTCGGGTCCCTCGACGGTGACCACGATCCCTTCACCCTCGAGCGAGAACCGGACCTCGTTCCACAGGTCGAGCGCGAGCCCCAGGCAGTCGAATCCCGGCCCGATGTTGGCGGTGGTGGCTGGGACCCTGACCCGGCAACTCGCGCCGGGCGCCCCGGCCGGGTTCATGCCTCGTCCCCGTACTCCGTGGCGTCGGGGCCGGCGCCCGGCTTTCGGCCCTTGCGCCACTTCCACACAGCCCAGATCACGATCGCGACCAGCGCGGCGACGACCACGTAGTCGGCGTAGTGCAGGTACGGGCGGATCTTCTCCCAGTTCTCGCCCAGCCGCGTGCCGAGCCAGCCGAGGAAGAACACCCAGGGGATGCAGCCGAGGACCGTGTAGAGCGTGAACTTCCAGAAGGGCATCCTGGCGATCCCCGCCGGCAGCGAGATGAACGTGCGCACGATCGGCAGGACGCGACTGAAGAAGACGGCGATCGGCCCGTACTTGGCGAACCAGCGCTCCGCCAGCTCCACGTGGTGGTGGCGGAGCAACACGTACTTGCCGTACTTGTCGATGAACGGACGCCCGCCGTACAGCCCGACCCAGTAGGCGATCCAGGAGCCGACGACGTTACCGGCGACCCCGGCGACGGTGATGCCGAACAGGGTCATGGTGCCCTCGCTCACGGCGAAGCCGGCGAAGGGCATGATCGCCTCGCTCGGCACCGGGATGCAGGCGCTCTCGAGCAGCATGAGGAAGAAGACCGCGGGCAGGCCCCAGTCGCCGATGAGGGCGGTCGCCCACTGGACGACGGCGTCGATGATGGATTGCATCATGCGGGGAAGCGTACCGTATGCACGCACGGCGCGCGCCCCGGCGAAGTGAGCGGTGGCCCCCATCCGGGGGCCTGTGGTAGGTTCCGGGCTCGACTTCTCCCGCCCTCAAGGAGGCGTAGCAATGGCCGTCGGACTCATGGACATCAAGGGACAGTACGCCGAGCTGCAGGACCGCATCGAGGATGCCGTGCTGTCGGTGCTGCGCAGCGGGCGGGTGATCCTGGGGCCGAACGTCAAGGGGTTCGAAGAAGAGGCCTCCACCTACATGGGCACCACCGGATCCGTCGGCGTCGCCAACGGCACTGACGGCCTCACCATCGCGCTGCGCGCGCTCGGTGTGGGCCCGGGCGACGAGGTCATCACCGTCCCGTTCACCTTCTACGCCACCCCCGAGGCCATCGCGCAGTCCGGGGCCAAGCCCGTGTTCGTCGACATCCTGCCGGACACGCTGTGCATCGACCCCGACGCGATCAAGGCGGCCATCACCCCGCGCACCAAAGCGGTCATGCCGGTCGACCTCTTCGGTCTGCCGGCCGACGCAAACGCCGTGCGCAAGGTCGCGGAGGCGCACGGCCTCTCCGTGGTCGAGGACGCCTGCCAGGCGTGGGGCGCGACCTACGACGGTCGTCGCGCCGGCAGCCTCGGCGACCTGGGCGTCTTCAGCTTCTTCCCCACCAAGAACCTCGGCGGCTACGGCGACGGCGGACTGGTCACCGGCCACAGCGAGGTCCTCGTCCAGCGCGCCCGTGAGCTCCGCTTCCACGGCAGCAAGGACAAGAAGACGTTCACCGACATCGGGTTCAACTCCCGCCTGGACGAGCTCCAGGCGGCGATCCTGCGCCTCGAGCTCGGGGTCATCGACGAGTGGAACGGCCGCCGCGCCCTGGTGGCCGAGTGGTACGACGAGTACCTGCCGGACGAGGTCGTGCGCCCCGCCGTCCCCGACGGCCACACGCACGTCTATCACCTCTACATGATCCGCCACCCGCGCCGCGACGACATCGCCGCCGCATGCAAGGAGCGCCAGGTCGATTGCGCGGCGTACTACACCACGCCGATGCAGCTGCAGCCGGTGTTCGCCGACATGGGACACAAGCTGGGCGACTTCCCCAACACCGACGAGGCCGCGGCGACCAACCTCGCCATCCCGATGCACCCGAACCTCACTGAGGAACAGGTGAAGGAAGTGGCCGCGGCGGTGGAGGCCGGGCTGGCCTGACGGGCGCCCGGCCCGGGAGCGGCTGACGCACCGCGCGCCGGCTGGCGCGCGGTCGGCTAGCGCGCCGCGGCCGGAGTGAACGAGCCGGCGCTCGCGAAGGTGCCGGCCTGCCGGTCCCAGTCGACGAGGAAGACCTCGGACGTCGGCGAGCGGAAGGTCAGGAGCCGCCGGCCGTGATCGTCGACCACGCTCGCGGCCCTGCGGTCGTCCCCGCCCTTCACGCGTCCCGTCGTGTTACACACCAGCAGTGGGAGCCCGGTGAGCCGCGAGTCGCGCTCCCACACGCCGTTCGGCCCCATCTCGCCGGGCGCCCAGCAGGCCGGCGACACCAGGATCTGGGCGCCGGCCGCGGCCGTCTCCCGGGCGAACCGTCGCGGCCACGCGTCGGCGCAGATGAGCACTCCGGCCGCCACACCGTCCACGTCGAAGACGCCCGGCGCCCGCCCGGGCGCGGCCCATCCCTCGACGGTCCCGGGGATGACGCTCCGCTTGTGGTAGGCGCCGAGGACGCTCCCGCTGCGGTCGACCACGAGGACGCTGTTGTGGAGGCGGCGCGGCGCGCCGTCCCGCGTCGGCATGCCGGCGAACAAGGCGACGTCGTTGTCGCGCGCCAGACGCGAGAGAACCGCCGCGTGGCTCGTCCACCGCAGTCCGATCCAGCGCAGGCCGATCCTGTCGCGGAAGTAGTAGCCGCTGAGCGCCAGCTCCGGCGTGACGCACCAGTCGGCGCCACGCGCTGCGGCCTCCTCGACCGCTCCGGCGATGAGGGTGGTGTTCGCGGCGAGGTCGCCCGACGCCGGCGCGAGGTGGAGCAGAGCGATGCGCAGGGTCGTGGGAGCCGGACTGGAGCTGCGTCCGGTGTCGCCGACCTTCACGGTCGAGCCGCCGCAGGCCGCCAGGCCGACCACGGCCACAAGGATCAGGGCGGCGAGCAGCCGCGCCGCGCGCATGCCGGCACGGCGCGTTTCGCCACCATCGTCGTGGTCTGTCATCCAGCAGCTGGTGATGCCTCGGCCGCTCCGCACGGCACTCCCTTCGACTCCACCAAAGCTATCGGCAGCGGCGCCTCCGGCCCTGACGTAGCCTCGGCGTTTCCTCACGCCCCGGCTCCTCGCGACCCATCGGCAGGCGCGCGGCCACGCGCGCCGAAGCGTTGACGGACATGAGAGCCTGGGTCGACATCACCGACGCTGCGGCGGTCGTCTTCTTCGCGCCGATCGTGCGCCGGCTGGAGGACGCCGGCCACACCGTCACGCTCACGGCGCGCCGCTTCGCCGGCGCCGACCTGGTGCTGAGGCGCTACGGCCTCGGCGGAGTGCTCACCACGCAGCACCGCGGCGGCAGCCTCGGAACGCGCGCCGTCGGCCTGGTCAACAGGACGGCGCAGCTCCTCGGCTCCGCCTCGAGCGGCCGCTTCGACGTGGCCGCCGGCAGCCACGCCAGCGACTTCGTGCTCACCGCCTGGACGCTGGCGATCCCGCAGATGACGTTCCTCGACCCCGATCGCCTCGGGCGCAGCAACCTCGTCAACGTGCGCCTGGTGGACGAGGTCGCGGTCCCCGAAGCGATCCCCGTCGCCGGCCTCATCTCCCAGGGCGCGACCCGGGAGAAGCTCTTCCGCTACCCCGGTTTCAAGGAGGAGTACTACCTCCACGACGCGCAGCCGGACCCAGCGGCGCTGACCCGCCTCGGCGTCGAGCGCCGACACATCACGGGGGTCGTGCGTCCGCCGGCGCGGAGGACCCGTCTCGGTGACGAGGAATCGCCGGCACCCGATGAGGCCGGCCTCTTCGAACTGCTCGCCGGCCTGGCCGGACGGCGCAACCTGACGCTCGTCGTCGTCGCCCGCGACCAGGGGCAGCGGCGGCGGCTCCTGGCCCTCGACCTGCCGGGCGTCATCGTGCCCGATGGACCGGTGGACGGCATCGGATTGCTGGCCGCCGCCGACTTCGCCGTCGGGATGGGAGGCGTGATGCTGCGCGAGGCCGCCGCACTGGGCACGCCGGCCTACACGCTCTCGTCGTCGGCCGGCCCGGTCGAGGCGTCGTTGCTCGGCGACCGCAGGCTGAAACGGGTCGCCGGCCCGGATGACGTCCTGCTGTGCAAGAAGGAGACGCGGACGGCCATCGCCCTGCCACGCGACCCCTGGCTCTTCGCCGAGCGGCTGGTGGATCTGGCGCGCAGCCGCTCCCGCCGCGCGCGCCTCGGCCGCCTCGTCCAGGACGCCGCCGACCAGCCTCCCCCACCGTTCGTCTGACCGCCCGCTCGTCCGGCGCCGAGACCACACGCCACCGCGCCGCGGCGTCCCACCCTTGGCTCAGGCCTGTTCTCACTATAAGCTTCCCTTATGGACATCCGTCAGCTACGCCTCTTCTGCCGGATCGTCGACCGCAAGAGCTTCTCGCTCGCGGCCGACGAGATGCACATCACCCAGCCGGCCGCCAGCCAGCAGGTCCGCAGCCTCGAGCGCGAGCTCAAGACGATCCTGCTTGACCGCTCGCGCCGCACCGTCGTCCCCACGGACGCGGGCCAGGTCCTGTACCGCTACGGCCGTGAGATCCTCGACCTCGACGAGCGTGCCCGCACCGAGATCCTCGACCTCAGCGAACTCGTCGCCGGCCGCGTCGTCGTCGGCGCTTCCACCGGCCCCGGCGAGCACGTCCTCCCGGCGATGCTCACCCAGTTCAAGGGTGACTTCCCGGGCGTCACCATCTCGCTCGCCGTGGACGACACGCACGCGGTCATCGAACGCGTGCTCTCGCGCGAGTTCGAGATCGGCGCCGTCGGCGCCGTGACCCCGCGGCCGGAGCTCGTCGCCGAGCCGCTCGCCCGCGATGAGATCGTCCTCGTGTGCTCGCCCGCCCATCCGTGGGCGCAGGGCGGACAGGTCACCCTGGACGACCTGGTTGCGGAGCCCCAACTGATGCAGCAGCAGGGCGCCGGCGTCCGCATCGTCGTCGAGGACCACCTGCGCCGTGCCGGCGTGCGCCCGGAGCGGCTCAACGTGGTCATGGAGATGGGCCTCATGGAGTCGGCCAAGCAGGCGGCGATCGCCGGCGGCGGCGTGACCTTCCTCAGCCGGTGGGCGATCGGCCCGGAGGTCGAGCACGGCGCCCTGACGGTCGTGCCGATCGAGGGCTTCCGCGTGCTTCGCGACTTCTACACCGTCCGCTCCAAGACCCGGGTGCTGAGCCGGGCCGCCGAGGCGCTGCTCGCGTACTTCCGCGAGCAGTACGCAGCGGCCGGCTGACCGCACCCTGCACCGGCCCGGCCGTTCTATTGCCATTCCCTATGCTTCGCTCGGGACGGATAAGCACTGCTTCTTGACCGAGCCTCCCGGGCGCTTCAGCGGCTTCTCGGACACTCGGAACATCTCTGCGTCTTATTTGACAGATAAGACACAGGCTCCCATACTCGCGCCCAATCTGACGCCGGCGGCAGCGCCTGGCGGACTCCCCCAAGGATGAGATGACCGAGACCGAGAGCAACACCGTCGCCGTGCCCGTCGCCGTGCCCGTCATCGTGCCGGCGACCGGCGACCCGCTCGCCGCCGCGGCTTCCGCCGACGGCGAGGTCTTCGACCCCGAGATCGACGACACGCTCCCACCGTTCCGCCCCGGTCCCGAGCCCTCCGGGCTCACCGCCGGGGCCTGGCTCAAGCGCTGGGGCGTCGGGCTGGCCGGCTGGGGGATCTTCGTCTTCGTCATCTACCTGACGCTCGGCCAGAACCTCAACGGCTACCACAGCATCGCCGGCCTCATGGTCGGGTTCCTCGTCGGACTCACGGGGATGGGCGGCGGCGCTCTCATGACCCCGGTGCTCATCTTCGTCTTCGGCTTCGAGCCGACCATGGCGATCGGGACCGACGTCACCTACGCCGCCGTCACCAAGATCGCCGGCTCGTGGAAGCACTGGCGCCAGGGCTCGGTGGACATCCCCCTGGCGCTCTGGTTGGCA
>CAIYOD010000029.1 GCA_903927755.1 uncultured Thermoleophilia bacterium
CACTTCTCCGCACGCTCGGGAGATAGTAGGTGCAGGCCCTGTGCCACTGAGGCGCAGGCGGACGCAAGTCCCACGAAGGAGAGATCATGAAGTCGAAGCTCATCGCTGTCATCGCTGGTGTCGCCGCCGTCACTGCCGGGCTCATCGGCGGTGTCGCCGTCCAGGCCGACGCCTCCCCGGCCACCGCTGCACAGGCTGCGGCGCCCCGCGTCACGCTGACGGCTACAGCCACATCCCGCCTGTCGGCCACCGAGGCGAAGGACCTGGCGTTCATGCGTGAGGAGGAGAAGGTCGCACGCGACGTGTACCTGACCCTCTCGAAGAAGTACTCGGTCTCCGCGTTCGCCAGCATCGCCAAGTCGGAGAGCACCCATATGAGCGCCCTCAAGACCCTCCTCGACCGCTATAAGGTGGCTGATCCGGTCGGCCGCAACCCCGTCGGCGTGTTCAAGAACAAGGACCTCCAGGCCTTGTACGACCAGCTTGTGGCCCAGGGCAGCAAGTCCGTGACCGACGCCCTCAAGGTCGGCGTCCTGATCGAGAAGACCGACATCGCCGACCTCCAGCTCCGCCTGGCCCGGACGACACACAGCGATGTCAAGACCGTCTACACGAACCTGATGAACGGCAGCTACAACCACCTGTCCACGTTCGAGAGCCTGCTCGCCGCTTACGGCGGGTGATCTCTGCCCCGGACGCATCTGTCCCGGCGGGATCGGGGCCGGAGAGGCAGCGCCTCTCCGGCCCCGTTTTCGTGCCCGCGCCGCGGCGACAGCGTGGGCCGATATGTCCGTGCGACGTTACCCGGCTACTTCTCGAGGACGAAGTGCTCGCCGGCCACGAAATCCTCTACGGTCCGCCGCTGGGCGATCCGCCGCAAGCCGGCCTCGGTGACCATGTAGGCCGCCGCCTGGTCGCGGCCGTTGTAGGCGCTCATGCACTCGAGCGAGCAGGCGCCGACGTCGAGCAAAGCGATCACGTCCCCGGCTTTGCTCCCGATCGGCAAAGAGCGGAAGGTGGACCCCGGGTCGCCGGTGTAGACGTCTCCACCGTCGCGGAGCGGGCCGCCGAGGCGGAACGGCCGGACGGGCGGCTTGCTGCAGCGGTTGGCGATCACGGCGCGGAAGCACCAGTGGTAGCTGGAGTGCTCGAGGATGGTGTTGAATCCGGCGTCCACCATGAGCCAGTCCTCGCGCTGGATGCGGCCCGGGGCGGCCTCCACCAGCTTGGTCTTCTCCGCCTCGACGCGCGTGACGAGAATGGGGATCTCCGCCGGCGGCTTGCAGGACGGCCGTGGTGCGTCCGCACTCTCAGCGAGGAGCGCGGGATTCTCCTACCGGCGCAGAAGCAGAGCCGGCGGCGGGCCGACCTCCCAGGCCTTCCTGGTAGTATCGCGGCGTCTTCCCTGGGGGCCGCAACGTGAGCAACATCATCGCCGTGGGCGCGCTCGTTCTCGCAGCAGCCGGACTGCTCGTCGGCTGCGGCAGCCCGGCGTCGACCGAAGGCGCGAGTGGAGGCGATGCGGTCCGGCAGCCGTCCGCGGCTCCGAGCGCCAAGTCACGCGACCTCCCCGTCCCCGCAGCCACCATCTCAGACCGCGGCGGGCCTTCCTGGAGCGGCCTCCTGGGCGACACCGTCCAGGTCGACTGGTACGACCAGGTGAGCGGCGAGACGCACAGCGAGCGGGTCGCGGTCCTCGCCGTCAAACGGCTTCCCATTCCGGAGGGCGACAACGCCCCGAGCGAGTCTGGCGACTCCATC
>CAIYOD010000030.1 GCA_903927755.1 uncultured Thermoleophilia bacterium
AAGACGCACCGACGGCCTCGGCGAGCCGCGCGACCTCCGCGTCCCGGGCGGCGCGCCCGGCCGGCGCCTCGTCGCGCCCGGCTCTGCGCGCCGCCCGCATCCCGTAGGCGATGTTGGCCGCCACCGTGAGGTGCGGGAAGAGCAGGCCGTCCTGGAACACGAGCCCGACCCGGCGCCGTTCCGGAGGAGACCCCGTGACGTCGGCGCCGCCGATCAGCACGGCGCCCGACGCCGCCTGACGCACGCCGGCGACCGCTTCGAGCACCAGGCTCTTGCCGGCGCCGCTCGGGCCGAGCAGCACGATGTAGCGGCCGTCCTCCACCTCGAGGTCGACCGGCCCCACGGAGAACCCGCCTGCCTCGGCAGTCAGTCCGCGCAGCTCGATCACGGCGCCCCCTTCGAGCGGCGCCGCTTCGGAACGAGGAAGGTGCGCACCAGCAGGAACACGACGAAGGCGACGATCACGATCAGCACCGCCGGCGGCTGTGCGGCGCCCAGTCCGAAGCCTTCGAAGCGCTCGAAGGTGAGCACGGAGATGACCTTGGGGTTGTACGCGAGGATCACCACGGCGCCGAACTCGCTGATGCCCCGCCCCCACATGAGGACGGCTCCGGCGAGCACGCCCCGCCAGGCCTGCGGGAACGTCACGCGCGCGAAAGCGCCGAAGCGCGAGGAGCCGAGCGTACGCGCGACGTGCTCGTAGCGTTCGTCGACCAGCGCGAACGACTCACGCGCGCCGTCGACGAGGAACGGGAGGCTCACGAACACCATGGCGAGCACGATGCCGGCCATCGTCTCCGTGAACTCGATGCCGAACGGCGCCAGCAGCCGCCCGACGATGCCCTCCCGGCCGTAGACGGTCAGGAGGGCGATGCCGGCGGCCGTGTGGGGGAACACGATGGGCAGGTCGATGATGCCCTCGATCGCCCGCTTGCCGGGAAAGTCCCGGCGGGCGAGCAGATACGCCGTCGGCACGCCGACGACGAAGCCGATCACGGTCGTGATGAGCGCCGCCCCGACGGTGAGCACCAGCGAGCGGCGCACGTCGTCCTGCCGCAACGCCTCGCCGAGCAGGCCGGCGCCGGCGCCGGCGATCATGCTCGCCGCCGGCAGGACGACGAAGGTGACGAGGACGACCCCAGCCACTGCGCACAGGGCCCAGAACGGGGAGATACGGCGGCCGCGCATCAGAGCGGGAGAGGCGGGCGCGGGAGGCGCCCAGGGTCTGCCGGGTGCCTGTAGTCCCTGAGGACGCTTATCTGGAGCCCGCGCACGCCCGCCTCACCTCCTCCGGCGCGGCCGTCGCGTCATCCAGTTCGGGCGGCGCGAGCAGTGGCTGGTGGTCGGCCTCGAGGATCCGCCGCCCGTCCGGCCCGAGCAGGAACGCGACGAACTGCCGCGCCAGTTCGGGATCCGGAGCGTTCGCCGGGATCGTGAGCGCGTAGCGGATCACGTCCCCCGTGAACTCGGGCCGGACGCTGGCGAAGCGGCGGAAATCCATCTTCACCCGCACGGTGCTGTAGGTGTCACGAAGGGTCTCGTCGCCGAGGTCGATGGCGGCCGGCAGACGCACGTACTCGAGGCCGTGCTGGCGGGCGACGCTTTCGTATTCGAACGCGCAGTCGAGGTCACCGGATTCCAGGAGCGCGACGAGCTGGATGCTGGCCCCGCGAAGCACGATGCTGGAGCCGGAGCTCGTCTCCAGGATCTCCGGCACCTGGATGACGTCCGTCTCGCCTCTGCGCTCGACGGTGATGGGCGTGGTGAAGCGGCCCATCAGCATGTCCTCGAGGAGGTACGGATCGCCGTACTCGCGCTCCGCAAGCTGGAGGACCATGAGGGCGCGGTAGCCGGCGGCGTCGAAGCGCGGGTCGGCGAGGCCGAAGCGCACGTCCGGCTCGGTGAGCCGGCGATACCACGTCTGCGACGTCAGCTCGCCGGCCAGCGGGCTCTTGGGCGAGACCGCCAGCACCACGCGGTTGGTCGCGAAGGCGCAGCACCAGTCGGCCCAAGGCTCGCCCGTCGCCGGGTCCTCCCGATCGTACAGGAGCGGCGGGATGAGTTGCTCGTCGGCGGTGACGGCGAGATCCATCCGGTCGCCCAGCTCGGTGATGTGACGCAGCACCTGGATGCTGCCGTGGCTCTCCGTCGTCACGTCGACGCCGGGATGAGTCTTCTCGAAGGCCACCGCCGCCTTCTCGAACGGCACGATGAGACTGCCGGCGTAGATGAGCTTGACCTGCCGCCGGTCACCGCCGCATCCGCCGGCGAGGGCGGCGAGGCAGAGGAGGGCGGCGAGCACAGCCGCAGCCCGGGCCGCGACCGCACCGGACCCCGTCAGGCGGCGCAACGACCAACGCATCGCCGCCTCCTCTCACCTCACCCGCACGACGATGCGTGCGATGCCCCCCGGCATCTGAGCGTCGCTCAGGCCCGGGCCGACGAGTCGCAGGGGGAAGTACTCGTCGGGGAGTTCGCCGCCGTCCACCTTCGACGAGAGGACGACACTGTTCTTGCCGGCGATGTCGCGGGAGTCGATGGTGACCACCTCACCGCCGGTCGTCTCGATCTGGATCTCGTAGCCCTGCTTGGCGAGCCGCGCGTCATAGGCGCCGGCGTCGTGCTTCTTGCCGTCGTCCACGAGGCCTGCGACCAGGTAGAGCGGGACGCCCTCCCAGCGCTGCCCTTGCGCATCGACCCAGCCGGAGCCGTGGCACCCGGGCGAGGCGCAGTTGACGTAGGAGGCGCGGTCGAGCTTGCCGGGCACCGCGCCCTCCAGCTGCACCTTCCAGGCCGCGGAGGCCTTGGTCACCGAGACCTCTTCCAGCCACTTGATGGCCCAGTGGCCGTCGACGACCTGGCCCGGCGTATCCTCGGCGACGGCCAGCTTGAGCGGGCCGTCGTCGGGGTCGATCGCCTTACCGTCGTGCTGGTAGGCGATGATCGGGGTGAGCTTGCCGTCCGGCGGCTCCTCCTCGCCCGTCGCCGGGTCGTAGGTGGTGAAGCCGTCCTCCATCACCTGCCGGTAGGAGAACGTCATCCCGTAGCCGTCCTTCGCCACGATGGTCACCCCGTTGGCCTCGGTGATGCCGCCGACGAGGTCGGCGAGAGCCGCCAGGGGGACGCCCTTGTACTTGGACGGGGGCGTGATCACGCCGGTGCTGCTCTTGATGCCGGCGTAGCCCTCGTAGGCCGGCAGCGCCTGGAGCTGGCCCATGGTGAACGCGCGGCTGCCCTGCTCGCCCTTAACGGTGAGGACCACAGGCCCCGAGGCGACGGGAGACGGCGAGGCCTGGCCGCCGGAGTCGCCGCAGGCGGCGGCCAGGGCGACCAGGCCTACGACGGCCAGAGCGCCGGCCGCCGCCAGGACGCGCGCAGCCCACGGCCGCGCGGGACGCCGACGGCCGGCGCCGCACTCCACACGGCGCCGGCCGGCGTCACTCACGACGCGCCCCTCCTGCTCACGGCGGGTCGCATCACTTGGGCAGCAGGTAGATCTTGCTGAGCCGGCCGAGCGAGGAGCGGGACGGCACGTACTTCACCGGGCCCACGAGCTTGAGCGGGTAGTCCTTGGCCGTCAGGTCGGAGCCCATCAGCTTGTTGGCCAGCAGGATGCTGGTGCGGTTGCGGATGGTCCGCGAACCGACGATCGCGTACTTGCCGGTCGTCGAGACGAGCTTGACGCGGTAGCCCTTGAGGGCGAGAGCCTCGTTGTAGGCGCCGTAGCTGTCGTGGCCGGGGCCGCCGTCGACCTTCCCGACACAGAGGAAGAGCGGCACGCCGCTCCACGTCTTCTCGGTGGTCGGGTGGACCCACGAGAAGCCATGGCATCCGGGGGCGGCGCAGGAATCGTAGGAGACGCGATCGAGCGTGTACGTCTGTCGCGTGCCGTTCTTGCGCTTGAGGCCGTACATCTTGACCTTCCACTCGGCCACGGCGCCGCGCAGGGTGACGCGATCCACCCACTTGACCATCAGGTGGCCGTCGGCGACCTGGTTGACGTTGGTCTCCTGTGCGGCCACGAGGCGCAGCGGGCCGACGTCGGAGGGCAGCGGCGCGCCGTTCTGGTCCCAGACCAGCACCCACGTCCAAGGGGTCTTGGGGTCCTCGGCCGCCTTGGTGGTGGCGTTGTAGAACTGCACCCCGGTGTTGTTGATGATCTGGTCGTAGGTGTAGGTCATGCCGTAGTTGTCCGACGCCGTGATGTCGCAAGCGTTCAGGGTCGTCATGCCGCCGATCGAAGCGAGGACGTCGGTGAGCCTGACGCCGACCACCGGCTCGGGCTCGTAGACGGTGCCGGCGCTGTTCACGAAACCGAAGTAGCCGGAGTAGTTGGTGAGCGCCTTGAGCTCGGTCATCGTGAAGGTCTTGGTCTGACCGTTGCCGGCGATCGTGAGGACGATGGGGTCTACGGCCTTGGCCTGCTGCGGCGCCGCGACGGCGCCGGCGACCACGACCGCGGCGACGGCGAGCAGCGCCACGAGCACCGTCGCCACGACAGTTCTGCGGATCTTCATGCTTCAGCTCCCTGGATGGTCGCCCGGCGACGGCGCGGCGGGGAGAATGGGCGAGAAACCCCCGCCGCGCCGCCGTTGCCGGAGCGAGTCCGGCTCAGAACCTGAGCCGTATCTTGGTGACTCCGTACGCCGACAGCTTGTTGTTGAACGGCTGGGTGATGGGCGGGCCCCCGACGAAGCGGAACGGGGCCTCGCCGCCCTCCAGCAGCTTGCCGGCCTTCAGCTTGGCGACGATCCAGCTCACGCGAGGCTTGCCGTTCTTGAAGATCAGCTTGCTCGAGATCTTGGGCTTGTAGCCGTCGCGGCAGTAGAACTGGATCGTGTAGCCCTTCTTCGCCCTGGCGGTGTTGAACGACCCGGGCTTGTTGTCGTCCACCTTGGCAAGCAGCTTGTACAGCGACTGGCCCTTGTAGACGTACTTCAGCGACGGGTTGATGTCGCCCGCCTTGGTGCCGTCCCAGCTGGCCGTGGTCGGGAAGGCGGCGATGGACAGGACCTTGGTGAGACGGCCCTGCAGGGTCAGCGTCCAGCCGCCCGACGGCGGATCGTCAGGATCCGCGGCCGCCGTCGGGACGGGCGTCTCTGCGCTGACCCCAGCATCAAAAGGGAGCGTGACTCCTGCGGTCGCCGGCACGATGCTGATCCGGGCGATCCCGGCCGGCTTGCGGCTGCCGAAGATGGCGGCGTCGCTGGAGACCAGCTTGAGCGGCCAGTTGGGCTTCCAGCTGGCGGCGTCGTTCTTGATCGAGGCCGTGCCGAGCGT
>CAIYOD010000031.1 GCA_903927755.1 uncultured Thermoleophilia bacterium
CCGACGCCGACCGAGATCCCGGTGACGAGGAACACGAAGTAGAACAGGCCGAACGGGAACGCCAGGACGTGGAACAGGATACCGAGCCACGTCTGCGGTCGCGCGACGACGCCGAAGAAGCGAGTGAGCGCCGAGTCGTTCAAAGGGTGACCTCCCGAGGTCTTCCGCAGCTTGCAGGTGAAGCGTAGCGGTGAGACGGGTTCGGGTCGTCACCCCGGGGCGGGACTCGGGACGGCGCGCCGGAGGGATTCGGGCGCCGGCCGGCGTACCCCTGCGGGGGTACTCGGCCGGCGGTCCGCCTTACTCCGGCGTGGCCTCCCCGGGACGCACCAGACCCACCTCGTACGCAAGGATGACCGCCTGCGTGCGGTCGTGCAGGCCGAGCTTCGAGAAGATGCGCTTGACGTGCGTCTTGACCGTCCCCTCGCTGAGGAAGAGGTGCGCGGCGATGTCGCCGTTGGTCATGCCGCGCGCCACGAGCCCCAGCACCTCCAGCTCGCGCTCGGTGAGGTCGTCGAGCTCACTGACGTCCCGGGACGACGTCGCATCGGGCCGGCTGCGGAAGTTCTCGATGAGGCGCTGCGTGACGGAAGGCGCCAGCAGCGCCTCACCCTCGGCCACCACGCGGATGCCCGCGACGAGGTCCTCGGCCGGGGTGCGCTTGAGCAGGAACCCGCTCGCCCCGGCCTTGAGCGCCTCGTAGACGTATTCATCGAGGTCGAACGTGGTCAGGATGACGACGCGGGAGCTCTCTTCACGCCCCAGCGCCACGATCTCGCGCGTCGCCTCGATGCCGTTCATGACCGGCATCTGCACGTCCATGAGCACCACGTCGGGGTCCAGGCGCCGCGTCAGCGTCACAGCCTCGGCGCCGTCGCCGGCCTCCCCCACCACCTCGATGTCGTCCTCGGTCTCGAGGATGAGACGAAGGCCCGAGCGCACCAGCTGTTCGTCATCGGCCAGCACGAGCTTGACTGTCATGTCCCCTCCGATTGCCTGGTGGCCACCACAGGGCGCGGGTGTGGCGCCCTCACTGTGGCCCATCTGCGCCGGCGAGTGGAAGCCGCGCGCGGACACCGAATCCGCCCTCCGCGCGCGGGCCCGCCTCGAGCTCGCCCCTGAACGTGGCCACGCGCTCGCGCATGCCGAGCAGACCGCGGCCGCCGGAGGCGGAGGCCGCCGCCGGCGTGACGCCGCGGCCCTCGTCGAGCACCTCGATGCCGATCGCCGCCGCCTCGTAGCGGACGGTGACTGCGGCACGCGTTTTGCCGGCGTGCTTGAGCGTGTTGGTCAGCGCCTCCTGGACGATCCGGTACGCCGTCAGGTCCAGGCTCGCAGGCAGCGGCCGTGCCTCGCCCTCGACGACGAGGTCGACGGGCAGGCCGGCTTCGCGAACCTGGGCGCACAGCGTCTCGAGCTGCCCGAGGCCCGGCGTCACGTCGCAGCACGCCTCCTCCTCCGGAGCCCTCAGGATACCGAGCATCCGCTCGATGTCGCCGAGCGCCTGGCGGCCCGCCGTCTCGATCGAGTCCAGCGCCTCACGCGCCAACTCGGGCTTCTTGTCGATGACGCGCTGCGCGGCGCCGGCGTGGAGGACGACGACGTTGAGCGCGTGGCCGACACTGTCGTGCAGCTCACGAGCCATGCGCGCCCGCTCCTCGGCCACGGCCTCGCGGGCCCGCGCCTCGCGGTCGACCGCGAAGAGCGCGGCCCTGCGCTCGGCGCGCTCGATGCTGCCGCGGTAGATGCGGATGATGATGGCGACGACCCAGACGATCGAGAGTGACGCCCAGGTGCTCAGCGCCGACTCCCAGATGAAGGTGGGCAGCGCGAGGAAGACGACGATGATCCCGGCAGCCACGATGAAGCCGGCCGCGATCGCCCGCTTCCAGTGGTCGAACGCCACCGTCGCGAAGGAGGCGACGATGACGGCCCACACGGCGGCCTGCGTGAACTCGTAGCCGGCGAGCGCCTGCACCACCAGCAGGAGAAGGGCCGCCGCGAGACTGACGAGCGGCGACCACCACAGGGCAGCCAGCGTGAGAGCGCTGGCCACGGTCAGGACGATCAGCGCGACGCCGTCCTCGCGGTAGCCGACGGGCACGCCGCCGCGAGTCAGGAGCTCCACCAGCCCGGCGGCGGTGAAGATCAGCGCGAGGAGGATGCTGACGGGAAACGGGTCGAGCAGGCGGGGGCGCCGAGGAGAGGCGGGAGCGACGCCCGCCGGTGCAGCAAGGATGTCGGCTGGCCGTTCCACGCCCGCAGTATAGGTGAAGTTGGTGGAGGCGGCGGGAATCGAACCCGCGTCCACGGACGCCCAAGCGGAGTCTCTACAGGCTTAGCCGGCGCTTTTGGTCTCGCTCGCGGCCCCCGCGTCGGCCGGGTGCCGTCTGCCAGCTCCGATCAGTCTCGGGTGCGCTCGCTCGGAGCAGCGCGACCGCACCCCAGCCCGCTTGATGACACCGCGAGCCCCGGCCGCGGGCCGCCGGGTGCGATGCGTCACCTAATTACTTAGGCGGCGAGTGCGAGATTATTATTCTCGGCAAGTAGTGTGTTCCGGCAGTTTAACGAGGCCACCGGACCTCGGCCTGCTGCTCCCACCCAGGTACAGCCCATGTCGAGACCTGTTCGCCCCCAACTGGGCAGCCTCGGCGGCTGCTGCTTACTCAGTATACCAGCCCCTGAGACGGCGAAACCGCGGCACTGCCGCGGTTTCGCCTGCACGTCTCTGTCTTGACCGGGTCGGTGTCGGGTGTCGCTGCGCTGCACCCGACGCCAGTTCGGCTACGCCGACTAGTCTTCTACGGTCTGCACCTCACGCCGGTCACGGCGCCGGAAGTACATGTTGCGGCAGAGCGGACCCTCGCCGGTGGCGTAGCAGCTCTGCACGGCGATGGAACACTGCGGGAGCGGCTGGCGAGCGACCTTGACGACGCCGAAGCCACCCTTGCCGCGCTCGATCTCCTGGAACATCTTCAGGTCGATCTCGTGCGGAAACACCTTCTCGATGCACCCGAAGAACGTGTTGCCGTCTTCCTTGAACGCGTACAGGAACCGGCAGTTCATGGCGAGACAGGCGGCCGGGTAGACGACCTTCTCGCACTGCGCGGAGCATTCCTGACATTCAAGCTGTTCTTCAGACAAGCGAATCAGCCTCCTAGACAGCACAACGGCCGGCGTTCTGGTGCCGGCCCACGGGCATGGTAGCACGGGCCCCCACGCCTGAACAGGCCTCTTAACGTCCGCTTAATACTTCTCGTGCAGGGGTAACGTCCCTCTCGCCGCTCTCATTGTGCCCGGCCGCACAAGTTCGTATTGACAAAGCACCACCGAGATAGTGAAAATATGCACGTACCGCCGGCGCCGACTGGGGATGGCGCGGCCAACTCGCTTGCCAAAGGAGGTGGCGGACACGCAATGGACGCCCTAATGCTTGCCCGCATCCAGTTCGCGTTGACCGTCGGGTATCACTTCATCTTCGTCCCGATCAGCATCGGCGTGGGGATGATGGTCGTGCTCTCCGAGCGCCGCCACTACAAGTCGGGGATTCCCGCCGACCGGGCCGCCTCCAACTTCTGGATCAAGCTGTTCACGGCGACGTTCGCCATCGGCGTAGCCACCGGGATCACGATGGAATTCGCGTTCGGCACGAACTGGGCCGAGTACTCGCGCTTCGTCGGCAACATCTTCGGCGCGCCCCTGGCCGCCGAGGGTCTGATCGCCTTCGCCCTGGAATCGACCTTCCTCGGCGTGCTGCTCTTCGGCCGCAAGAGGGTCTCCAAGCGCTTCTTCTACATCTCCGCCTGGCTGGTGTGGATCGGCTCGCTGCTCTCGGCGCTGTGGATCCTGATCGCCAACTCCTGGATGCAGACGCCGGCCGGCTACAAGGTCGAGGACGGCAAGGCCGTCCTCACGAGCTTCTGGGGCGCGGCGCTCAACCCGTCCATCGGGCCACGGTACTTCCACACCGTGGCGGCGGCCCTGCTCACCGGCTGCTTCGTGGTCGCGGGCGTCTCCGCGTACTACATGCTGAAGAAGCGGCACGTGCACTTCGCCCGCCAGGCGATGCTCTGGGCGGCCACCGTCGGCCTCGTGCTCGCCATCGCCATGCCGTTCCTCGGCCACTGGGGCGCCACCGTCGTCGCCGAGTATCAGCCGATCAAGATGGCTGCCTTCGAGAACGTCGGCGACACGCAGAAGAACGCGCCTCTGTACCTCTTCGGCTGGGTCAACAGTGACGGCGAGACCACCGGGATCAGCATCCCGAGCGGCCTCAGCCTGATGCTCGGCCTGAGCCCCGACCACGAGGTCACGGGGCTGAACAGCGTGGCTCCGGCCGACAGGCCGCCGGTGCAGCTCACGTTCCAGAGCTACCACCTCATGATCGCCCTGGGATTCCTCTTCATCCTCGTGTTCCTCGTCGCCATCGTGATGCACAAGCTGGGACGGCTCGAGCGAGCTCGCTGGCTGCTGTGGGCCCTCATCGCCTGCATCCCGCTGTCCATCCTCGCGATCAACATGGGCTGGATGGCCGCTGAGGTAGGCCGTCAACCCTGGATCGTGCAGGGACTGCTGCGCACGAGCGACGGCGTGTCGCCACTCGTGTCGGCCGGCGAAATCTGGACCACGATGGGGCTCTTCGTCGTGATCTACCTCGTCCTCTTCATCGCCTGGCTGCGGATCTTCCTCGGCATCATCAAGAAGGGGCCCGAGGACGCGGCCGAGATGCTCGAGGCGGAGAAGGCGAGCGCCGGTCCGGCGCCTGCTCCCGCGGGCGCGGGGAGGTGACGGGATGACCCTGGCAAACATCTGGTTCGCGCTCGTCGCCGTCCTGCTCACCGTGTACGTGATCCTCGACGGGTTCGACCTCGGCGCCGGCGTGCTCTATCCGTTCATCGCGAAGTCGGAGGAGGACAAGAGCGTGGTCCGGGCCTCCATCGGCCCGGTCTGGGACGGCAACGAGGTGTGGCTCCTGACGGGCGCCGGCGCGATCTTCGCCGCCTTCCCGATGGTCTACGCCATGACCTTCAGCGGCTTCTACCTCGCGATCATGCTCGTCCTGTTCGGCCTGATCCTGCGCGCGGTGTCGCTCGAGTTCCGCCACCGCGACACCAGCTGGAAGGCGGTCTGGGACGGGGCGTTCTTCCTCGGCAGCCTCGTACCGTCGCTGCTCGTGGGCGTCGCCCTGGGCAACGTCATCCGCGGGGTGCCGATTGACCCGCAGGGCAACTACATCGGCACGTTCCTGGACCTGCTCAATCCGTACTCGCTCCTCGTCGGGGTCACCGGCCTCTTCCTGCTCGTGCAGCACGGAGCGGCGTGGCTGTCGGTCAAGTCGGAGGGCGACCTCCACGACCGCGTCTGGCGGTACCGCAAGGTGACGTTCTGGATCTGCGCCGTGCTCGCCGTCGCCACGTCCGCGGCGACCATCCTCACCGTGTCCCGGGCGTCGGACAACGTGTTCGGCAGCCCGGTGGGCTGGCTGTTCCTGGTCGTCTTCCTCGCCGGCGTGCTCTACACGATCTGGCAGATGATGAAGGATGATGGCGAGCTCCGGTCGTTCATCGGCTCGGCGATCATCATCATCGGCCTGGCCGGCATCGCCGCCGTGGGCAACTTCCCGGAGATGGTGCCGGCCCGCGGCACGCCCGACATCACCAGCTTGACTGTGGAACGGGCGGCGTCGGGGCATCTGACCCTGCTCGTGATGCTCATCCTCGCGGTGATCTTCGTGCCCGTCGTCCTGATCTACACGGCCATCCTGTACAAGACCTTCTGGGGCAAGACGAAGGCGGGAGACGCCGACTACTGAGTCACCCGCGTCTGAACTGATCGACACATCGTCGGATGTGACTGGGCGGCGGGCCGAACGGCCCGCCGCCCGTTTTCGCACAGGAACTCCCACGAATCTCACAGTTCGACACAACTCCCTTGACAGTTCCCCGAGCTTGGTACTGAATGGCGGTCAATACGCGCCAGCGTAGGCCTGTTGGGCGAACAAGGGGGGTTCTCGTGCCAGACGACATGTCCACTTCACCACCGGTCAGAGAAGAACTAGACCAGGACACCAAAGACCTGCACGCGATGGGGTACGCTCAGGAGCTCGACCGCTCCATGAGCAAATTCTCCAACTTCGCAGTCTCGTTCACCATCATCTCCATCCTGTCGGGCTGCCTCACGCTGTACGGCTACGGCCTCCTGCACGGTGGCCCGCCGGTCATGCTCTGGGGCTGGCTGTTCGTTGGCGTGCTCGTACTGTTCGCCGGCATGTCGATGGCCGAGATCTGCTCGTCCTTCCCGACTGCCGGTGGCCTTTACTACTGGGCCGCCAAGCTGGCTCCCGGCGACAGCGCGCCGATCTGGTCCTGGTTCACCGGCTGGTTCAACCTGCTGGGCCAAGTCGCCGTCACCGCCGGTATCAGCTTCGGCTGCGCGTTCTCCATCTCGGCGTTCATGTCGATCCTCACCGAGAGCAGCACGTGGCTCGAGCCCTACGCGACGATCCTCATCCTGGCCGTGGTGCTCTTCATCCAGGGCCTGCTCAACACCTTCAGCGTGCGCCTCGTCGCCCTGCTGAACGACGTGTCGGTGTACTGGCACCTCATCGGTGTGGCGACCATCTTCGTGCTGCTCTTCTGGGCGCCGTCGTCGGGCAGCCACCAGACCATCGGCTTCCTGTTCGGCAGCGAGGGTTGGGACGCGTTCGCCGGCCTCTCCGGATTCACGATCCCGCTCTACATCTTCCTCATCGGCCTCCTGAACGCGCAGTACACGTTCACCGGCTACGACGCCTCCGCGCACGTCTCCGAAGAGACGATCCACGCGCGGGTCTCGGCGCCGAAGGGCATCGTCAACTCCATCTGGATCTCCATGATCGCGGGCTTCGTCCTTCTGTTGGCCGTGAGCTTCGCGATCCCGCACGCCTTCCCGGTCACGATCAACGGCGTCGAGTTCACCGGGTACGACTCCATCGCCGTCGACCTCGTGCCGTGGGCGACTATCTTCATCTTCGCCGCCGGCAAGACGATCGGCTTGCTGCTCGTCCTCGTGGTCATCGTGGCCCAGTTCTTCTGCGGCATGTCGTCGATCACCGCGAACTCGCGCATGGTCTACGCCTTCGCGCGCGACGGCGCGGTGCCGTTCTCGAGCTACTGGCATCACGTCAGCAAGGGCGCCCACGTCCCCGTCCGCACCGCCTGGTTCGGCGCAGTGGGCGCGTTCATCCTCGCGCTGCCGTACCTGTACAACATCGCCGCCTACGCGGCGGTCACATCCATCGCCGTCATCGGCCTGTACATCGCCTACCTCACGCCTGTGTTCCTGCGCCGCATCAACCCCAGCGCCTTCAATCCGGGGCCTTGGGTGCTCAGCAAGACGTGGGGTCCTCTCATCAACTGGCTCGCGATCATCTGGGTGGTCTTCATCGTCATCCTGCTGATGCTGCCGCAGTACAACACCGCGGTGCCGTGGAGCCCCGACTTCACGCTCACGGCCTTCAACTACGCGCCGATCGCCGTGCTCGTCGTCATCGGCGGCTCCGGCCTCTGGTACGCGGTCTCGGCCCGCAAGTGGTTCAAGGGCCCGAAGGTCCAGGGTTCCGCCGAAGAGCTCGCCGAGATCGAGCGCGACCTCAGCATCTGAGTCGCGTCACAGCGAGCAAGCGCTCCCGAACGGGGCGGGCCTCACGGCCCGCCCCGTTCTTCTTGTGGGGCCACTTCTCGGCGTCTGCTCCTCGCTGCAGGCTGCGACGAGCCCCCGGGGACGACCCATCGGTAGCCTGCTAGACAGCCGGGAGCCGGTGCACTACGATGCGCATTGGTGGAGTAATCTGTGCAGTTGAGTGACTCCTTGTTCACTTTCTCACGAACTACGGAACCGATCCTCGAGGAGGAACAATGAAAGACCCCAATCTTCTGGAAGACCTGGTAGCTGTCAGTCCCGGCATGGAGATCTGGTGGGACTCGTCGCCGGTGATCTTCGGCAACTGGTGCGAGAAGATGCTGGCCAAGGCGGACGCCGCCGACAAGCCCGTCCTCGAGGCCCAGTTCGCGCGCATGTACAACACGGGCGACCCGATGAGCCAGCTCTTCCGCGGCGTCACCACGAACCCGCCGCTCTCGCTCGCCGCGTTCAAGGACGACCCGGCGCGCTGGGAGATCGTCGCCAAGAAGGTCCTCGCCGACAACCAGGGCCTGGACACCGAGGGCCTGTTCTGGGTCCTGTACAAGGAAGTCGTCAAGCAGGGCTCCGACATGTTCCTCCCGCTGTTCGAAGCGTCGGGCTACAAGGAGGGCTTCCTCTCCGGCCAGGTCGACCCGCGCAGCGCGTTCGACGGCGAGGCCATGCTGGCTCAGGCGCTCGAGATCCACGCCGTGAACCCCAACGTGATGGTCAAGGTGCCGGGTACGGCCCAGGGCTATGAGGTCATCGAAGAGCTCACCGCCCGCGGCATCGCCACCAACAACACGCTCACCTTCGTGCTCTCGCAGCTGCTCGACTGCGCCAAGTCGGTCATGCGCGGCCTCGAGAAGGCCAAGGCCAACGGCGTCGACCTGAGCAAGTGGCGCTCGGTCATCACCCACATGGAAGCCCGCTACGGCGACCTCGGCGGCCTGCGTGAGTTCGGCGCCGAAGCCGGCATCGAGGTCTCCGAAGCCGACGTCCGGTACGCCGAGCTCGCGATCTTCAAGAAGGCGTACCGCACCCTCAAGGAGCGCAACTACCAGAGCAAGATGCTCTCCTGCTCCCTGCGCCTCGGCCCGACCGTGGACGGCAAGCAGCAGATCTGGCACCTCGAGGAGAAGGCCGGCGCCAGCATCGTCGTCACCTGCCCGCCGAGCCTCATCGACGAGGTCATCAACTTCCCGCATCCCGAAGACATCAAGTTCAAGCCGAACCAGATCGACGTCGACCCGCCGGCCGACGTGATGGAGAAGCTGCTCAAGATCCCGTACTTCGCCCGCGCCTACGACGAGGACGGCTACACGCGCGAGGAGTACAACACGCATCCCGCGCTGGTCAAGACGCACGAGGCCTTCTCCAAGGCCACCAACGAGATGGTCGCCTTCGCCGACGGTTGCCTCAAGGGCAACTGCAAGGCCTGACAGTCGCACCCGGACGATCACCTGATTGACGAAAGGACAGTGGGAATGACGGACATCAAGGATCTCATCAACCCATTCGTGTGGACGGCTCCCGAGTACAACACGTCGGTCCTCGACATGGCGTGGGCGCATCCCGAGTTGGGCCGCATGATGCTCAACGAGAACCCGATCCCGCCGTCGGACGCGGTCGTCGCCGCCATCACCGACATGGCGAAGAAGGGCAACCGCTACCCGGACCGCGCCTATCGCCTGCGCGAGAAGCTCGGCAAGCTGCACGGCGTCGCGGCGGAGAACATCGCCCTCGCCAACGGCTCGTCCGAGACCATCGACGCGATGATGCGCATCTTCCTGCAGCCGGGCGACGAGTTCCTCTGTTCCAACCCGACCTTCGAGATGTTCCCGTCGCGCGCCGGCTACTGCAACGCCAAGACGGTGCAGATCCCGCTCCGCGAGGAGGACCTGCAGTACGACGTCGAGGGCATGCTGGCCGCCGTCAACGAGCGGACCAAGCTGATCCTCATCATCAACCCGAACAACCCGACGGGCATCTTCATCGACGACGCCGACCTCACGCGCTTCGCCGAGCTCGGCATCCCGATGTGCATCGACGAGGCCTACCTCGACTACCATCCGCAGGTCGACGCCAAGGTCGACTTCGTCAAGAAGTACCCGCACGTGTTCCTCTCGCACACGTTCTCCAAGGCGTTCGGCCTCGCCGGCATCCGCATGGGCTACATGGTCGGCAGCCCCACCGTGGTGGACGCGTTCAACCTCATGTACCTGCCCTGGAACCTCAGCCTCATGGCGATCGCCGCGGCCGAGGCCATCCTGGACACGGGCGAGGTCAAGGCGAAGGTCGTCTACAACAACGACTGGATGAAGAAGTTCGCCGACGCGCTCTCGGCCAAGGGCCTCACGCCGTACGAGGCGCACGGCAACTACATGCTCGTCGACGCTTCCGTGACCGGCAAGACCAGCGCCGAGATCGTGAAGGCTGCCAACGACACGCAGCAGGTCATCATCAAGACCATCAAGCCGATCAACGGCAAAGAAGGCTACTTCCGCATCACCCCCGGCACGCCCGAGGAGTGCGAGCGGTTCATGGCGTTCGTCGAGGCATATTTCTGAGCCGACAGACGCCGGCCTGACGTTCGTCCGCAGCCTCCGCCCTCCCCCGGTCACTTCGCGGGAGGGCGGAGGCTGACGGCCCTTATGAAAGGATCCGAATGAGCACAGTGGTGAGCGATCCCGCGCTCCAGGAGCGATGCGTCGAGACCATCCGCTTCCTCGCCGTCGACGGTGTCCAGAAGGCCAACTCCGGTCATCCCGGCATGCCGATGGGCGCCGCCTCCGTGGCGTACACCCTCTTCACGCGTCACCTGCGCTACGACCCCGCGGATCCGGCGTGGCCGGACCGCGACCGCTTCGTGCTCTCCGCCGGGCACGCGAGCATGCTGCTCTACTCCATGCTGCACCTCACCGGCTACGACCTGAGCATGGACGACCTCAAGGCGTTCCGTCAGTGGGGCAGCCGCACGCCGGGCCACCCCGAGTTCGGGCACACGGCCGGCGTCGAGACGACCACCGGCCCCCTCGGCCAGGGCGTCGCCAATGCCGTGGGCATGGCCGTCGCCGAGCGCTTCCTCGCCGCCACCTTCGGCGACGATGTCGTCGACCACTACACCTACGTGCTGGCCGGTGACGGCTGCATGATGGAGGGCATCAGCAGCGAGGCCGCCTCCTACGCCGGCCACCAGAAACTCGGCAAGCTGATCCTGCTGTACGACGACAACCACATCACCATCGACGGCTCCACCGACCTCGCCTTCACCGAGGACGTGGGCAAGCGCTTCGAGGCCTACGGCTGGCACGTACAGCACGTGGCCGACGGCAACGATGTGGACGCCATCGACGCGGCCATCAAGGCGGCCAAGGCGGAGACGCACAAGCCGTCGATGATCAAGGTGCGCACGCACATCGGCTGCGGCTCGCCCAACAAGCAGGACAAGGCCGCCGCGCACGGCGCGCCGCTGGGCGCCGACGAGGTCAAGCTGACCAAGGACGCCTGTGAGTGGCCGCTCGCTCCCGAGTTCCTCGTGCCCGACGACGTCCGCGAGGCGTTCCTCGCCGCCGGCAAGAAGGCCGCCGAGGCGCACGCCGAGTGGACGCCCAAGTACGAGGCCTGGCGCGCGGCCGACGCGGCCCGCGCCAAGTCGTGGGACGACGCGATGTCGCACACCCTGCCCGCGGGCTGGGACGCAGACCTGCCCGTCTTCACGACGGAGGACAAGATCGCGACCCGCGCCGCGTCCGGCAAGGTCATCAACGCCGTCGCGCCGCACATCCCGAACCTGATGGGCGGATCGGCCGACCTCGCCCCGTCCAACAACACGCTGATCAAGGACTCGCCGGACCAGCAGGCGGCAACGCCGGCCGGCCGTAACGTCCGCTGGGGCGTGCGCGAGCTCGCCATGGCCGCCATGGCCAACGGCCTTTCCACGCACGGCGGCATCCGCCCGTACGTGGCCACGTTCTTCGTGTTCGTCGACTACATGCGCCCGGCCATGCGGCTCTCCGCGCTCATGGGCCAGCCGGTGATCTACGTGCTCACGCACGACAGCATCGGCGTCGGCGAAGACGGTCCCACGCATCAGCCGATCGAGCACCTCGCCATGCTGCGGGCCACGCCGGGCTTCATCGACCTGCGCCCGGCCGACGCCAACGAGACGGTCGAGGCCTGGAAGATCGCGCTGCAGACGACCGACGCGCCTGTCGGCCTCATGCTGACGCGTCAGAACCTGCCGACGATCGACCGCGAGAAGTACGCGCCGGCAAGCGGTATCGCCCGCGGCGCCTACGTCATGCACGACGCCTCCGGCGGCGGCGCTCCGGACGTGATCCTCATGGCGAGCGGCAGCGAAGTCGCGCTCGCCCAGGAGGCGCACGAGCGCCTGGTCGCCGAGGGCGTGCGCTCGCGGCTCGTGAACATGGCTTCCATGCGGCTCTTCGAGCAGCAGGACGCCGACTACCGTGAGAGCGTGCTGCCGCTCGCCTGCAGCTCGCGGGTGGCGGTCGAGGCCGGCGTCACGTTCGGCTGGGACCGCTGGGTCGGCAGTGGCGGCCAGATCATCGGCGTCGACCACTTCGGCGCCTCGGCTCCGGCCGGCACGCTGTTCCAGGAGTTCGGCTTCACCGCCGACAACGTCTACGCGCGCGCCAAGGCGCTTCTGGCCTAGCGCGCCTGCAAGGCCGGAGAGGCGCGCCGCTCGCGGCGCAACTCGGCCGGCTTCAGACGGCTCGCAGAACGGCCGCCCCGCGCCTGGGGCGGCCGTTTCGCTTTCCCGGCCGGGCGCCGCGCTCCGGCGCCGAGCGAACGGCTTCGGTTCCAGCTGCTTGAACAGCCCACGCGCCGAAGCCTATGATGTGTGCGACTGTGTGCGAACTTGTAGAACTATGAACGGCGAGCGCGAGGGGCAGCAGATGTCGCTAGACGTACCACCAGAGATCCACGAGATGATCCCCGCCGAGCGCAGGGCCCGCATCGTCGAACTCCTCGAGGAGCGGCGCGCAGTGAGAGTCTCCGTGCTCAGCGAGACGCTCGGCGTCTCCGAGATGACGATCCGCCGCGATCTCGAGCAGCTAGAACAGGCGGGCCTGCTCTCGCGCATGCACGGCGGCGCCATCCTCAAGCGGCGCATGCTCGAGGAGCCTCTGTACGCCACCAACGTGCGCGCCCACTCGGAGGAGAAGCGGCGCATCGCCAAGGCTGCCGCCGAGTGCATCATGCCCGGCGAGACGGTCTTCCTCAGCTCGGGCACTACTGCCGCTCAGGTGCTCAGCCACGTGGACCCGCAACTCAAGGCGCGCATCGTCACCCACAACGTAGGCGCGCTGTCCACGGCGCAGCACAGCGCGCTTGATGTCGTGCTTCTGGGCGGCTCCTATCGCTCGCGCTCGAACACCCTCGAGGGGCCGCTGGCGATCGAAGCCGTGACCACCTTCCACGCCAGCCGCTTCATCCTCGGCGCCGACGGCGTGAGCCTGGAGGAGGGCGTGACCACGCCGAGCATCGGCCTGGCCGGCGTCGAGCGCGCGATGGTCCGTCAGACCCGCGGCGAGATCATGGCGCTCGCCGATGCGAGCAAGTTCGGCGTCATCGGCGACGTCGCCATCTGCACCCTGGACAAGATCGACAAGATCATCGTCGACGACGCCGTGGACAAGGACGTCCGCGACGAGATCGAGCGCCTCGGGATCAAGCAGGTCGTGGTCTGAGAGAAGGCCCCGGCAGGCGCCGGCCGCCGGGCCCTCAGACGTCCCAGTACGCCGACTGGACCTCGCGCGCCCGTGCCACCGCGGCGGCCGCCCTCTCTGTGCCGCCGCCCGCCTCGGGCGCCGTCTCGTCGGCGACCGTGCGCAGGACCGCCTCCACGGCTCGCGCAGTCGCCCGGCGGTCGTAGCCGCCCTCGAGCACGAACGCGAGCCTGCCGTCGCACAGGTCCTGCGCGAGCCGCACGCAGCGCAGCGCCAGCTGCGCGAAGCCGGCCTCGTCCACCCGCATGTCGCCGAGAGGGTCGTCCCGATGGATGTCCTCTCCGGCCGAGACCAGGATCGCCTGCGGCCTGAACTGCCGCACGATGGGGTCGAAGACGACGTCGAACGCGCTCTGGTAGTCGCCGTCGTCCGCGCCGGCCGGGAGCGGCACGTTGACGGTGAAGCCCTCCCCCGCTCCTTCACCGCACTCGGTGAAGAACCCGCTGCCGGGATAGTGCGGCCACTGGTGCGCGGAGGCGAACAGCACTCTGGGCTCGGCGTAGAAGGCGGCCTGCGTGCCGTTGCCGTGGTGCACGTCCCAGTCGAGGATGGCGACGCGCTCGTAGCCCTGCTGGAGGAGCCGCGCCGCGGCGATGGCGATGTTATTGAAGAGACAGAAGCCCATGGCCCGATCCGGCGTGGCGTGGTGGCCGGGCGGACGGATGGCCGCAAACGGCACGAGGCCGTCCTCCCAGAGCTCGGTGGCGAGCAGCGCCCCGCCCACCGACAGCAGCGCGACCTCGTAGCTGCGCGGCGAGACGTGCGTGTCGGGGTCGAGCCACGTGCCCTTGCCCTGCGCCGCGCGCTTGACCATCGCAAGGTGCGCCGGCGTGTGGACGAGCAGCACATCCTCTTCGGTGGCCGGCTCCGGCGACTTCACGACCGTGAGTCGGTCCCAGAGGTCGGTGCGCTCGAGGTGCTCGAGCAGGGCAGTCACGCGGTCGGCGCCCTCGGGGTGCTCCCCCGTGTCGTGCTCCGCGTAGGCCTCGTCCCAGATGATGGCCGGCTTCATGGGCCCAAGGATACCCGACCGCTCGAGGCGCACGCCATCAGGACCCGACGCTCTACTCGACCTCCGCGGCCCCCGCCGTGAGGAACGGCTGCGCCAGGCGCTCCCAGAGTTCGGTCGCGGCGCGCACGTCGGCGCCGTCCGGGTCGAGCCCGTGCTGGATCGCGAGGCCGTCGACGATCGCGATCATGAGCATGGCGAACGGACGGAAGTCGGCCGGCGCTTCGGGGCCGGCGGCGTCCAGGCAGCGCACCACGGTCTCGCGGTAGCCGTCGTAGAGCGCCGCGACCCGCTCTCGCAGCGCCGGGTCGCGCAGCGCGTGCGGCAGGACGTCGAAGAACGACTGGAAGCTCTCCGCGTCCGCGGCGATGCGCGTCTCCCCGTCGATCAGCGCCCGCACCCGGGCCTCCCCCGCCGGCATGGCGGCCGTCTCCTCGATGAGGCCGCGGTTGGAGTCGTGGGCGAGCGAGTCCACCAGCGCCGTGACCAGCCCGTCCTTGTTGCCGAAGTGATAGCCGATGCTCGCCTTGGACTCGCCGGCCTCGCGGGCGATGGCGGAGAGCTTGAGCGCCTCGAACCCGCCGGCGGCGAGCAGGCGCTGCGCTGCCGCAAGGATCCGCTGCGCGGTCGGCGGCAGCGCCTCCATGGGGTCTTCGAGAAGCAGCGGCTCGGGCAGACCCTCACCGCGTGCCAGGCTCTTCCTTCTCTCGTCGACGGGCGTCATCGTCTCCTCATCCGGTCGTCGCGCCAGCGGTCGTGGCGTCCCCGGAAACTCGGCTTGCCATCCGCTGCATCCGTGGGTAGTATACATTTGTCCGTCCGGACAAACAAACTCTCGGACAGCGCTCACGTCGCTTGCGACTCACCACAGGAGGAACCGAGTTGGACACCACGCTCCCCGCCCTCAAGAAGTTCCGCGGCCGCCACTTCCTGACCGACCTCGACTACACGCGCGAGGAGCTCGAGGACCTGCTCAAGCTCGCCGTGAACCTCAAGGCCCTCTGGAAGAAGCGCCCGCTGACCCCGTTCCTCCCCGGCAAGCACCTCGCCATGATCTTCGAGGCAGCTTCCACGCGCACGCGCGTCAGCTTCGAGAACGGCTTCGCCGAGCTCGGCGGCAACGCGCTCTACCTGCGCCCCGGCGAGATCCACCTGCCCGGCCGCGAGAGCATCGCCGACACCGCCCGCACGCTGAGCCAGTACAACGCGGCCATCGAGATCCGCAGCAAGGCGAACGAGACCGTGAACGAGCTCGCCGCGTGGTCGACCGTGCCGGTCATCAACGGCATGGACCACGACCGGCACCCCTGCCAGAGCATGAGCGACGCGCTCACGATCCTGGAGAGCGCCGGGACGCTGGCCGGCGTCACGTTCGCCTACGTCGGCGACGCCGCCCACCCCTGCAACTCCCTGTCGACCACGTTGACCAAGCTCGGGCTGAACGTGCGCGTCGGCAACGCCGCCGGCTACGAGATGGCGCCCGAGCTCCAGGAGCTCGCCGCGCAGTTCGCCGCCGAGAGCGGCGGGTCGTTCCTGCTCACCAACGACCCGCTGGAGGCCATCGCCGGCGCCGACTTCATCTACACCGACTGCTGGTGGTGGACGGGCCAGGAGGACGAGTACAAGGACCGCATCGACTCGTTCAAGGCTTTCCAGGTCAACCCCGAGCTGTGGAGCCACGCGAAGCCGGAGACGAAGTTCATGCATTGCCTGCCGGCGATGCGCGGCGAAGAGGTCGTGGACGAGATCGCCGACGGCCCGATGAGCCTCATCTTCCCGCAGGCCCAGAACCGGATGCACTTCCAGAAGGCCCTCATGCTCGCCGTGATCGGCATCGACGCACTGCCCGCCGACCCCGACCTGCAGCCCATCGGTAAGGCCCTGCTCGGCTGACGGCACCCGCACCGCTCGTTCCCAGCGAAAGGAACCACCACCATGGCTACCGACCTCCAGCCAGGAGCGCCCGGGGGAGCGCTCGCAGAGAAGCCGAAGGTGTTCGGCCTGTTCAGCATGGTGCTGTTCAGCGTGTCGGCGATCCTCGTCGCCGACACCGTGGGCAGCTCGGCGGCGATGGGGGTCCAGGGCCTCGGCTTCTGGATCATCCTCGGCCTGCTCTTCTTCATCCCGTACGGGTTCGTCACCGCCGAGCTGGGCAGCGCCTGGCCGGACGAGGGCGGCATCTACGTGTGGGTCAAGACCGCCTTCGGCCCCGGCTGGGGCACGGTGACCTCCTGGATGTACTGGGTCAACGTCGCCCTCTGGGCGCCCTCGGTGTTCGTGCTGTTCCTGGGCGCGATCGAGGTCGCCTGGGGCGTCGACATCGCGCCCCTCTGGGAGGCCGTGATCGTCATCGCCATGGTGTGGGCGATCGTGCTCGTCGGCATCCTGCCGCTGGAGTGGAGCAAGTTCGTCCCCAACCTGAGCGCGGCGCTCAAGGTCATCGTGCTCGTCGGGCTGGGCGCGCTCGGCATCGCGTACGTCGTCAAGAACGGCGCCGCCAACTCGTTCGCGCTCGGCGACTGGATCCCGCAGTGGAACACGGACAGTCTCTCGTTCCTGCCCATCATCATCTACTCGTACATGGGCTTCGAGCTCATGAGCTCGGCCGGCGGGAACATCAAGGACCCCAAGCGTGACGTACCCAAGATGATCATCCTCGCCGGCGCCGCGATCCTCGCCGTGTACATGTTCGCGACGTTCGGCTTCCTGGCCGCCACCAAGACCGAGGACGTCAGCATCGTCACC
>CAIYOD010000032.1 GCA_903927755.1 uncultured Thermoleophilia bacterium
GCAGACCCGGCGCGCCCCGTCAGCTCGTCGTCAGTCGTCCGTGCGACAGACGGTGAGGTCGGCGAAGTTGCGCGGCGCTAGCCCGGCGTGCTTCTCGGCGATCGCGTCGGCCAGCGCATCGAGAGCCGCGTAGTCGGCTTCGCGCGGCATGCCCTTGGCGAGCACCGGCTCGAGGAACTCGACCTTGAGCTTGCCCATCATGCCGGCCAGGGTCTCGACCGTCTTGCCGGCCCAGCCGTAACTGCCGATCACCGTCGCGTACTTGGCGCGCGGCCGCAGGGCGTTGGCGAGAACGGCCGCGTACATCGCCAGCGGGTGCGGCCCGGTGAGCACCGTCGGGGTCCCGAGGACGATCGTGCCGGCGTGGACCAGCGAGCTGGCGAGCTCGCCGGCATCCAGCGTCGTAAGGTCGAAGCGCTCGACCGCGACGCCGCGATCGGTGAGCTCGGCGGTGAGGTGGTCGACCATCTTGAGCGTGCTGTCGTGCATGCTCACGAACGGCAGGCAGACGATGTTCTGCGGTTCGCCGCCCGCCCAGTCGCGATAGGCCTCGATGATGAACCCGGGGTCGTCGTAGACGGGGCCATGGCTCGGCCCGATGAACTTGATCGGGTACTTGGTCACCTTGTCAATGTTGCGCAGCACCTGGGCGCCGAACGGCATCATGATCTCGGCGTAGTAGCGCTTGGCGCCGTCATACACCTCGTGCTTGTCGGCGAACACGTCGTTGGTGGCGTAGTGCGAGCCGAAGAAGTCGCAGCTGAAGAGGACCTTGTCCTCCTCGAGCCAGGTGCTCATCGTCTCCGGCCAGTGCACCCACGGCGTGAAGAGGAAGGTGAGCGTCTTGTCGCCGAGGCTGAGCGTGTCGCCGTCGGCGACCACCTGGAAGCGCGCGTCGTCCACGTGCAGGTGGTCGATCAGCATCGCCCTGGCCTTCTCGTTGCAGACGATGGTGAGCTCGGGGTAGCGCTCGAGCAGCATCGGAGTGCAGCCGGAGTGGTCCTGCTCCACGTGGTTGATGACGAGGTAGTCGGGCGCCGGCAGCTGGTCGAGCTGGCGCATCAGTGTGGCGCTCTTGGCGGGGTCGACGGTGTCGATGAGGACGTTCTTCTCACTGCCGGCGACGAAGTAGCAGTTGTAGCTGGTGCCGTGGGGCAGCGGGATGAGCGCGTCGAACAAGCGGCGGTCCCAATCGACAGCGCCGAGCAGATAGACATTCTCGCATATGGTGCGTGGCTTCATGGTCACCTCGGGTGAGGGCGTACGGTGCGGTTCTCGTCCTCAGAAGTATAACCACGGGGCGACGGGGTCCGCGTCGCCGCGTCGTGTCACGTGGCGGAAGACGGGAGGAGTCGTTGGACAGGGCGGCGTCCGGCCGGCGGCGCATGCTGGGGCCGACAGCGCCCCGCCTACCGTGTCAGCTCGTCCGCCAGCTGCTCGACGAAGAGGCCGACGTCGGTGACGATGCCGATGGCCTGGAACGAGCCGCGGTCGGCGAGCTTGGTGACGACCGCGGGGTTGATGTCGGCGCACACGGTGCGCACGCTGGCCGGCAGCATGTTGCCGACGGCGATGCTGTGCAGCATCGTGCTGAGCATCAGGCAGGCGCCGGCCTGCTGCGCGTAGTGCCGCATCTCTCTCTGCGCCTGCATCACGTCGGTGATCACCTCGGGCATGGGCCCGTCGTCGCGGATGCTCCCGGCGAGGACGTAGGGCGTGTCGGTCTGCATGAGCGTGTACATCAGGCCGCCGGTGAGGATGCCCTGGTCCACGGCGGCGCGGATGCTCCCCGCGCGCCGGATGGTGTTGATGGCCCGCAGGTGGTGCTCGTGTCCGCCCGGCACCGGAGACCCCGACGTGAGGTTGATGCCGAGCGACGTGCCGTAGAGGTTGCTCTCGATGTCGTGGGTGGCGACGGCGTTGCCGCCGAACACGCAGCCCACGTAGCCGGCCTCGATGAGGCGGGCCAGCTGCGGCGCCGCCCCCGTGTGCACCACGGCGGGGCCGACGACCGCGATCGTCAGGCGGCCCTCTTCCTTGACCTGGCGCAGGATGTGCGCGACCTCGTGGACGATCTGCGCCTTGGGCTTCTCCGAGCTGACGGCGCTGGCCATGAACTCGAACGGCTGGCTCTCCCGCGGCCGTTCGAGCGGCAGCACGCGGATGCCCTTGTGGCCGGTGACGAAGAGGTCGCCGGCCTGCACGTCGCTCATCGCGACCGTCTCGGCCGAGACCTCTTCGGGGTCGACGCGGATGCCGCAGTCCATCTCGGGATGCCCGACCCGGATCCACTCGCCGCCGATGCGGACGAACGTGGTCAGGTTCGTGGTGGAGTAGAAGCGCTCGGGGAAGACGCCGTCCATGTCGGCCGCCCTCAGGACGGCGTCCTGCGGCTTGACGGCGACGACGCCGAACTCGGTGATGGCCGTCATGATCTCGTCCAGGTGCGTCGCGTCGCGGCCGAAGATGCGCATCATCGCGTGCGAGGGGTCGTCCTTCATGCGCCCGACCTCGAACTTCAGCATCTCGAACTCGCCGTCGAGGTCCATCACCTGATCCATGATGTGCGGCATCATGAGCGAGTCGATGAGGTGGCCCTCGATCTCGACGTCTTCGTATGGCAGGTCGGGCATGATGCCTCCCGTGGACTCCGGAGCGGTGGCACCAGTCTACCAGTCGTCCCTTGACCTCACCCCGCCGGGTCCCTATCGTCGGCGCACACGGAAGCGGCGCCTGGCGACGCCGATCCATCCGCACCAGGGGGAACACATGGCAGCTCGTTCCAGGCCTACCGGCCTGCTCAGCAAGGCATCGATGGCGCTGATCCTCCTGCTGCTGGTCGCGGCGGTGGTGGGCGTGGCCCAGGCCACCGCGTCCTCCAGCCCCGTGCCCGCCGAGAAGGTCACCTTGCACATCGGAATGGTGCAGGAGCCGGACAACCTGAACCCGTTCATCGGCATCCAGGGCATCGACTACATGTTCTGGCACATGAACTACGACTTCCTCGTGGGCTTTGACTCGAAGACGCTGGAGCCGCGGCCGGAGCTCGCCACCGAGTGGGCCGTCTCCGACGACGGCAAGGAGTGGACGTTCACCATCCGCGAAGGATCCACGTGGCAGGACGGCACACCCGTGACGGCACGCGACGTCGCCTTCACCTTCAACTACATCGTCGACAACGAACTGCTCAATCTCTCGACGTACACCAACGGCATCACCGGCGCCGAGGTGATCGACGACACGCACGTCGTGGTCACCACGAGCGCGCCGAAGGCGAACATGCTCCGGATGGTCGTCCCGATCCTGCCGGAGCACATCTGGAGCAAGGTCAGCGGCAAGGAAGCGACGACCAGCTACCAGAACAAGCCGCCGATCGTCGGCGACGGGCCCTTCCAGCTCGTGGAGTGGAAGAAGGGCAAGTTCGTGCGTTTCGAGGCGAACCCCACCTACTGGGCCGGCAAGCCCAAGGTCGACGAGGTCGTCTTCCAGCTCTACACGAACCCCGACACGATGGCGCAGGACCTCAAGCTCGGCACCATCGACGGCGCCGTCGACATCCCCCCGGCCCAGTTCAAGCCGCTGAGCGGCGAGGACGGCCTCACCATCAGCCAGTCCACCTCGTGGAACTTCATCGAGCTCGCGATGAACTCCTACGACAGCCCGGACTCGAAGGGCAATCCGGTGCTCAAGGACCAGCAGTTCCGCACCGCGGTCAACTGGGCCGTCGACCGGCAGAAGGTCGTCGACGTCGCCTACCAGCAGTACGCGACGCTCGGATCCTCACTCATCGTGCCCTACTCCAAGTACCACTGGGAGCCGACGGCCGACCAGGCGTTCACGTACGATCCCGAGAAGGCGAAGCAGATCCTGGACGCCGCCGGCTACAAGGACGCCAACGGCGATGGGTTCCGCGAGACCAAGGACGGCAAGAAGCTGGCGCTCCGCTTCTACGCCACCACCGACTCGGTGCAGAACCAGACGGCCGCCAAGCTCATCGTGGGCTGGCTCAAGGACGTCGGCATCAAGGTGAACCTGCAGGTCATCGACGCCGGCACACTCATCAACTACCAGTACTCCTACACCGGCGACACCTACACGCCCGACTGGGACATGTTCATCTGGTACTGGGTGCAGGACGTCGACCCCAACTTCATCGTCGACATCTACACGCCGCAGCAGATCGAGGGCTGGAACGACTGCCTGTGGACCGACCCCGAGTACACCAAGCTGAACGCGCAGCAGATCACGACGATCGACGAGGCGCAGCGCATCCCGATCGTCCAGCAGATGCAGCAGATCTTCTACGAGGGCGCCGCCTACGCGATCCTCGCCTACCCGTACCAGCTCGAGGCCTTCAACACCGACAAGTGGCAGGGCTGGGTGCACACCCCGAGCGAGGCGCCCGACGGGCAGGAAGGCTCCGTGATCTACAGCTACAACAACATCGACACATACCGGTTCGTGGAGCCCAAGGTCGCTGCCGCCGCGGCCGAGGACGAGCCCCTCGTGAACTGGAAGTGGCTCGCCGTCGGCATGGGCGGCGTGATCGCCCTGATCGTCATCATGTTCGTGCTCACCCGCGTGTTCGGAAGCGCGCGCCGGGAAGAAGAGTAAGCCCCGGCGAGACACCGCCCTGCGAAGCGGCCGCGGGATCCTCTGACGGGGTCCCGCGGCCGCTTCCGTTGACGGGTGCTAGCATCGGGAACGGTCGCCGCCCCCCCGAACGCGAAAGGCATCCCGTGCCGAGGAAGGTCCTCATCCCGCTCGTGGCCGCCGCGGTCGTCTGCGTCGCGGTCGTCGCCACAGCAGTCTGGCGACAGGTCGATGCCGGTCCGGCCATCCAGACGAAGGCGCTCGGCGTGTGGCAGGAGCAGACCGCCACACGCCCGGTCCGCCTCACCGTCAGCGCCGCGGCGGAGCAGTCGGATGCGTCCGGCTACCGGGTGACCTACCCGCACTCGCTCACAGAGGGGTTCCCCGCGAAGTTGGACGGGGACAGGATCCTCATGTCGGGCGAGAACACCACGGACGTGGTCTGGGTCATCACCTACGACGAGGGCGCGGACACCCTGCTCGTCACGAGTCCCTCGACCGGCGAGCGGCACATCCTGAGGCGCGTCTCGCGCTGATCCCGGCTCCCTCAGTCCTCCCCGTCGAGCGTGAGGAGCGGGCCGTAGAGCTCCGGGCGCCGGTCGCGGAAGAAGCTCCAGTCCTGCCGCTGGTAGCGCACGGCGTCGAGGTCGACGGTCGCGGTGACCACCTCCTCGCGGTCGCGTGAGGCCTCCGCCAGCAGGGCGCCCGTCTGCGAGGCGATGAACGACGAGCCGTAGAACCTGATGCTCGCCTCGCCCCCGGGCGCCGACTCGACGCCAATGCGGTTGGACGCGACCAGCGGCATGGCGTTGGCGACCGCATGGCCGCGCTGCACGGCCTGCCAGGCGTCACAAGAATCGTCGTCCGGCGCCGGCGGGTCGCTCCCGATGGCGGTGGGATACAGCAGCACCTCCGCGCCCTGCAGCGCCATGCAGCGTGCGCTCTCCGGAAACCACTGGTCCCAGCAGATCCCGACGCCGATGCGCGCGTAGGCCGTGTCCCACACGCGGAAGCCGGTGTCTCCCGGCGAGAAGTAGTACTTCTCCTGGTAGCCGCCTGAGTCGGGGATGTGGCTCTTGCGGTAGACGCCGAGGAACTCGCCGTCGGCGTCGATGATCGCGATGGAGTTGAAGAACGCCTGACCGGCGCGCTCGAAGAAGCTCACCGGGAGCACGACCTCGAGCTCCCCGGCCAGCTTGCTGAACCGGCCCAACACCGGGTGCCCCTCCGACGGCCCGGCCAGGTCGAAGTGCCGCGTATCCTGCGTGATGGGGAAGTACGGCGTCGCGAAGAGCTCCTGCAGCAGGACGATCTGTGCGCCTCGCCCGGCCGCTTCGCGGACCAGCCGCTCGGCCGTGTCCAGGTTGGCAGGGATGTCCCAGCTGCAGGCGAACTGCGCCGCCGCCAGCGTCACTTCACGCGTCATCGCGACCTCCTCGTCGTCGGTGACAGTCTACCGAGCGGGAGCGGCCGTGGACGGCGCGACAGGAGGAGCCGGCACTGGAGCCGGGGCGCGGTGCTCGTCAGAGGACGGCGCGCACCTCGTCGTTCTCCCACGGCTCGCCGGCCTTGCGCGCCTCGATTGCCGCGAGCACCGCCTGATGCCGCCGCTTGGTCAGCGGCATCAGCCAGCAGAACACGGCGCCGGGGACGAGCCACACGGCGGCGCCGACCGACATCAGCAGCCGGATGCCCCACATGGCCGTCGCGGTCTGCTCCACGTCGGCCTGGTACCCCACCAGCTCGAGCACCAGGCCCGCCAGCCACACCACCAGCGCCGCCGTCGCCGTCTGCGCGAAGGCGATGACGCCGTAGTACATGCCTTCGCGTCGCTGCCCGGAGAGCAGCTCGTCGACGTCCGTGACGTCGGCGAGCATCGACCAGCCGGTGACCGCCACGGCCATGCTGCCGGCGCTGCTCAGGACGATCGCGACCCAGAAGAGCGCGACGTCCTCGGGACCCGGCAGCAGGAACAGCAACTGGATCGCGGCCCAGGTGAGCGTGAAGACGATGTAGGTGGCGCGCTTGCCGTACCGCTTGCTCATCCAATCCACCAAGGGCAGCCACACCACTCCGGCGAGGAACCAGGTCAGCATCACCAGGCTCGCGTAGTCCTCCGAGTACCCCATCCGGTAGACCGCGAAGTAGACCGAGACGGCGCCGATGACGTTGAGCGGCGCCCAGCCCAGCACGTAGGCCGCGAGCAGAAGCCGGAACGAGCGGTTGCGGAGCGTACCGAGGACGTCGCGCAGCCGCACGCCAGCCGCCTCGCGGTGGTGCTCCCGGCCTCGCGTCGCACTCCATGTCCACAGGATCCCGAGCGTGGAGACGGCGCCCATGATGGCCGCGGCCGCAGACCACCCGGCGCGCTCGCTGCCGAGGAGGTCGCCCAGCACGTCGTTCAGCGCCAGCGGCGCGGCGGCGCCGACGAGGGCGCCGACCTGGGCGAAGAGCGTGCGGAACGTGTTGAGGCTGGTGCGCTCGTCGTAACTGGGCGTCAGCTCTGCCGCCAGGGCGCCGTAGGGAACGTAGAACAGCGCCATGCAGGTGAAGTAGAAGAGGACGGCCACGACCATGTAGGCCACGGTCCCGGCCGTGCCGAGTCCCCAGTCGGTGAAGAGCAGCCAGGCGGCGACGCCGTAGGGCAGCGCCGCGGCGATGAGAAACGGGCGGCGCCTCCCCTTCGAGGAGCGCACCCGGTCCGACCAGACCCCCACGAGCGGCTGGAACACGGCGCTCCAGAGCGTGCCGACCATCATGATGAGACCCGCCGTGGCGGCGCCGATGCCCACCACGTCCGTGAGGAAGTACAGGAAGAGGGCGTAGAACAGCGTCCAGACCACGGAGTTGGCCCACTCGCCGCCGCCGTAGCCGAGCTTGACGCGCAGCGGCAGGCGGACGGCCGCCTCCGGCGAGGGAGCCGGCGCCGCGCCCGGCGAAGCAGGCGGGCCGCTCGGCGACGCGGCCGGCGCGCCGGTCGTCACATCAGCCCTCCGCCGCGATGACCGGCAGGACGACGTGCGAGGGCCGGTCGCGGTCGTGGTACACCGTCTGCACGGCGATGCGCGTCGCGGCGTCGGCGGCGAAAGCGTGACCGGTGTTGGGGTTGCGGTCCCAGCGGTCGAACTCGGCGCTCGCGACCTCCACGCGCACGCGGTGGCCGGCGGCGAACAGGTAGCCGGTGGCGGCGAGCGATACCTCGATGCGGTAGACCTCGCCGGGATCGGCGAGCGCCGGCTCCGCGTCCGAGTCGCGATAGCGCAGCCGGCGGATGCCCTGCTGCAGCAGTTGGACGTAGCCGTCCGGCCACACGTCGACGAGGCTGACGACGAAGTCGGTGTCGGGCGCCGTGGTCGAGACCCACAGCACGGCGCCGAGCGGCCCGACCACCTCGAGCGGGGCCGCGAGGACCGGGCCGGTGTACGTCAGCACATCCGGCCTGTCCTCGAGCGGCCGCCGGTCGCCGAGGTGCTTCGCGGCGGCCCACAGGTCGTTGCCCTCCCACCAGTTCGGAGGGTCGAGCGGGTCGTAGGCGTACCGGTCGGGCGACTCGGCGGCGGGTGGCGCCGGGAGCAGGCGGCCGGAGGACGTCCCCGCGGCCGGCGGCACGCCGGCGGCGGCCTCCGCCGCCCCATCCGCCGCGGCGGTGCCGTCACCGGAGAGGTAGAACGGCGTGGGCTCGGCGTCGGGCAGCGGCCACTCGTCCGCCTCGCGCCAGCGGCCGGCGCCGGTGACGTACACACGCACGCGCGGCGTCGCGATGAAGCCGGCCCCGGCGTGGTCACTCGCGCCGGCGCCGGGGTCGTCCCCGTCGCGCAGCACCGCGTCCATGAACTCGAGCACGCGGTCCCACGAGCGCGGCTCCTCCGGCAGCCGGATGCGCCCCACCGTGCCGCCGAAGTCGGGAGACGTCTCGTGGTCAGTCGGTCCGAGCGTGAGCCAGCGCGGCCGGCGAGCCGCATCCGCCAGGCCGGCCTCCGCATCCGCCGCCTCCATCCCCCGCCAGCAGTCGATCGTCGGCGCCACCATGTTGTCGAACCAGCCGCTCCAGAGGAACACCGGGACGTCCACGGCGGCCAGCACGTCACGGAAGTCGTAGTCGCGCCAGTACTCGTCGCGGCTCGGGCGGGCGATCAGCTCGGTGAAGAGGCGGCTGGGCAGGCCGGCGGCGTCGGCCATCTCCGCCAGCGGCAGGTGCCGCGTGTCGAAGCGCAGCCAGTTGATGTAGGCGTGGCGCGCCTGGTCGCACGCCCAGAGCGCCGTCGACCCGAGCGCCAGCGCGCCGCCTTCGTAGAGCAGCGCGTAGACGTCGCAGCCCATGTCGCCCGGCGAGATGCAACGCAGCGCCGGGTGGTGGGAGGCGGCGGCGGCCCACTGCGTGTGGCCGAAGTAGGACTCGCCCGTCATGCCCACGCGCCCGTCGCACCACGGCTGACGCGCCGTCCACTCGATGGCGTCGTAGCCGTCGTCGATCTCGTGCCGGAAGGGATCCCACTCGCCCTCGGAGCCGTACTTGCCGCGCACGTCCTGGATGACGCACGCGTAGCCGCGCCGCGCCCAGTAGCGGCCGACCGCCGGCATGTAGGCATAGGGCTCGCGGATGCCGTAAGGCATGCGGATGAGGACGGCCGGGCACGGGGTGGCGACCGGCCGGCCGTCGTCTCCGGTCGGTAGATACACGTCGGTCGCCAGCGTGACGCCGTCACGCATGGGCGTGCGCTCGTCGCCGAGCACGTGCACCCGCGGGTGCCGCTCCGGCGTGGCCGACGGCAGCTCCTTGCGCGGCAGCGTGACCCGCTTCTGTGCCGCGAGGAGCAGCCGGACGCCGGCCCAGGCGATATCGGCCTTCACATGGCTCATGGCGTGACTGTAGCCTTGTGCCGGCTGACGGCAATGGGAATAATTCCGGTCCTCACACGGAGGCGGGGCGGATGGTGAACGAACCGGGTCCGATGAAGAGAGGTCGCGGCCGCCCGCGCGAGGTCGTCCGCCTCGAGCCGGGGACGGCCGTACCGCTCGGCACCACACTGGCCGACTACCAGCCGACGTCGCGGGCGATCCTGGCGGCCGCCCGCGACATCATCCTCAAGCTCGGCATGCACGCGCTCACGCTGCGCCGGGTGGCGGAAGAGGCCCACGTCGACGTCACCACCGTCACCTACCACTTCGGGACGCGCAGCGGCCTGCTCGAGGCGCTCGTCTTCGCCGTCTACGCCGAGCCGGTGGCCGCGTTCGCGGCGGAGATCGAGACCTGCGCGACCCCGGACGAGCGCGCGCAAGCGTTCTTCCGCACCCTGCGCCGCGAGTTCGCGGACGCGCAGGGCGGCACGGTGTACGCGGCCATCCAGGCGGAGGCCTTGCGCGACGACCGCCTCCGCACCCGACTGGCCGCGATCAACGCCTGGACCATCCGCGCGTTCGCCGAAGCCGTGTACGGCGACGCGGCGGACGCACTCCTGGCCGACCCTCGCGCGCGCGCAGCGATGCAGTTGCTCGCGGCCGCCGTGGACGGCATCGAGGCGCACCACCACATCGACCCGGACGGCTACGACTTCGAAGCCGTCCTCGACCTGCTCGAAGAGCTGCTGCCGCTGCCCCGCGAGGGCGGCAGCGGCTGACTCGCCGCCGCAGCACAGCGGCGCCCGGCCGGCCTGACGACCATCGGGCGCGAGGCCGGGAGGGTGCCGCGTCTCAGCGCAAAAGTGCCCTGGCGATCGGCTGCAGGTCCGGATCGGCCGGCAGGTCGTCGATGCCGATCAGCGCCAGCAGCAGCGCCTTCTGGAAGTGCTTGCGGTTCTCGGCCTCGTCCAGGACGATCGAGAACGGCGCGTCGAGGATGGCGTCAGTCATCTCCTCGCCGCGGATGGCCGGGAGGCAGTGCATGAACTTCGCTCCCGGCTTGGTATGTGCCCACAGCTCCTCGTTGACCTGATAGGGCCGGAGGATGCGACGCAACTCGTTCTTCTCGTCCTCCGGCTGCATCCACCACCAGCCGATGGTGAACACGATGTCGGCCTGCGCGACGGCCTCGACCGGGTCGTCCGTGAGCGTCAGGGACGCGCCGGATTCGGCGCAGTTGGCGCGCACGAGGGCCTCCACCTCCGGCGTCATCTGCTCCTCGGGCGGCGCGGCCATGACCATGCTGCTGCCCAGCTTGGTCATCGTCAGCGCGCCGGACGTCCCCATGGCGTCGGCGCACTTTCCCACGACCGCACACGTGAGGCCCTCCACCGTGCCGAAGTGCTCGAGGATGGTCATCGCGTCGGTCATCGTCTGCACCGGGTGGTCGTAGTCGTCGGTGAGGCCGTTGATGACCGGGACGGTGGCGTACTGGACCAGCTCGGCCAGCGTCGTGTGGTAGGCGGTGCGCGCCATGATCGCGTCGACCAGACGGCTGATGACGCGCGCCGTGTCGGCGAGGGACTCGTGGCCGCCCAGGTGGATCTCGCCCGGCCGCAGGAACTGCGAGTGCCCGCCGAGCTCCGTCATGCCGGCCTCGAAGCTGATGCGCGTGCGCGTGGACGGGTGCTCGAAGATCATCGCCAGCGTGCGGCCTTCGAGGTAGGGCGTGAGCGGCCGGCGCCGGTAGAGGGCCTTGAGGGCGACGGCCAGGTCCAGCAGCCCCAGGAGCTCCTCACGCGTGAACTCCTGGTCGGTGAAGAAGTTGCGGCCGCGCAGGCCGGCGAAGCCGGGCAGCGCGGCCGGGTCCACGTCGTACGCGGGAGCAGCGGCGGGGTGGGATGTAGTGGTCATTCCGGTCGTTCCTCCTCTGGGTGCCGGCCCGACTGAAAGGCGGACCCGGACTCAACGAACGTATTACTAAATGACCGTTTAATCCCGGCCTGTCAAGCCTTGGGGCGCCGGCGATCTGCTCCCGCGGATGCGCAGACGACTGAGTGCCACGCGGGCTTCTCGAGCGGGCGTCCACGCGGGCCCTAGACGGATGTTCCAGGCGCCGGTCCGGCAGGCTCCCGGGTCGGTCTCCAGGCCCCCACTTCGGCCTGGTCGCGGCCCCGTTTCAGCCTTGATTCGGCCTCGGAAGACGCCACGGCGGCGGAGCTCCTCCTGCTGCCCTAGTACGCGGCGTCGCCTGATGAGGCGATACCTAGTGCTCATGGAGAAGGAGCCTCGCGCCGAGTGAGGTATATACTTGGCGTTTACAAAGGGTCCCTCAGCCTTGGGACCGCCGGATGCGGGTGGAGCCGCGTTTGTGCCGGCGGGGGGCGATGTGAGGGGCCTTCATAGCCTGGCAGCAGCGGAGGTGCGCTCATGCGCTCTCACCATTGTCGTCCACGGACGGCGCTCTCCCGCATCCCATCTTCCGCACGCCATCAGCGCGGCTTCAGTATGGTCGAGCTCCTGGTCACCATCGTCATCGCCGGCATCGTCTTCGCGGCCATGGTCCCCTTCTTCGCGAACGCTTTCAGCCGTACCTCGGAGGACGAGGTCCGGGTCGACGCGGCCGCCATCGCCCAGGATCGCATCGAGCAGGTGCGTCTCCTGGCCTACGCGGACATCACGGACGCTAACCTCAACTACTCGCCAAGCCCTGCCGCCAGTCCGTTCGGAGACGGGCGTTTCGGCTCCAGTTACACCCTCGTCGGCGAGACCAGAGCCTACGGCGTCACCTACGAAGTCGACCCTGCGTCAGATGCCACTGCGGTGCAGAAGCACATCACGGTCAGCGTCGCTCGGCCGGGATCGAGCTTCGTCACCACAGCGGACACCATCATCAAGAACCCGGCTGAGGGCCGCGAGCTCTCCACGGCCTACCCCAGCCCGTCGGCGTTGCCCAACCTGAGCATGACGGTGTGGTTCGACAACTGGACCTACGTGTCGAACCCCGGGGTGTACATGACTCGCATCGACACCAGGCCGACACCGAATGTCACCATGACGCCCCCCATCAGCTCGGCCTCGCCGGGCGTCATCTACCAGAAGCCCACGAGCAGCAACCAGCAGTTGGTGTGGAACAATCTCACCGGCGGCCCCAGCTACACGTACACGATCTATGTGAACAGCTCGATGGCCGGCTACGTGCTGGCGTGCCCGCCGTTCCGTCTGTGGAAGAGCGGGCGCATCAAGTTCGACACCTACCCCGGCGGAGACTGAGGGCGGCGCCGTGACGGACCTACGCACTCATCGTCGGCTCGAGCAGACCGGCCTCACCCTCGTGGAGCTGCTCGTCTCGATGATCATCCTCAGCATCATCTCGACGATGCTGATCGTGGGATGGGTCAACTTGCAGCGCGCCGCTGCGTTCTCGGTGAGCACCAACAACGCGCGCGGTACCGCTCGTGACGCGAGCGCGCGCGTCACCAACGAGCTGCGCGGCTGCCAGCCCACGACGCTACCTACGGCTGACGCGACCGCGACCGCCACGCCCGCTCCGCAGCCTCCGATCACCTCGGCCGGCCCATGGCAGGCAACGTTCTACTCGTCCTTCAACTCACTCGACGAGGGCGACGAGGGCGACGTGGGGAGCGGGCTTGATGCGCTGCGGCTCACCCAGATCGAATTGGTCCTGGGCGGCGGCGCGCAGAACACGCTGTGGTGGCGCAAGGACACAGACGACGACGGCACGTTCGACCGGTCGAACGTGCTCGCCAGAGACGTGGTGAACGAGAGCATCGCCGACCCCTCGAACGGTGGCGGCACGACCTACACGCCGATCTTCCGCTACGCCTATCGCCCCACGGCCGGCGCGCCGGTGCAGTGGACCGACAACGCCGACGGAAGCCTGTCGCTGGCGAACGTGGTCGCAGTGCGCATCCGGATCATCGTGGACGCCAACAGCGGCCGTCCGCCGAGGGCGATCGATGAGACGACGACGGTGCGCCTCCGCAATTCGGCGATGGAATAGGAGGCAGGAGATGCACAGGCAACGCAGCCAGCAGGGCTCGGCCCTCATCCTGCTCATCGGCATCACGGCCACGCTCGCCGTCCTGGCGTCGACGCTGGTCTTCGTCATCCAGAACCAGCAGTTCGCCACGGCCCAGGAGCGCGGGAAGAAGCAGTCGTTCTACGTCTCCGAGGCGGCGCTCGACGCCGTGGTGCAGACGGCCAAGCTCGGCCAGGAGATGTCCACCACGGGCCCGTGGCTCACCGACACCGAGCTCGACGCGGCCCTTGCCGGCCTCTTCCCCACAGGCACTGATCTGGACTACCTGGTCTACGACAACCAGCCGACCGTGGACCACGAGATCCAGTGGGATGCGGGCCGGCCGACAGATGCGGGCAACCCCGACCAGATGGTCTGGGTGGACGTGACGGCCACTCCGCCCGGGGGGAAGACCACGCGCGTCCGCGTCCTCGTCCGGCAGACGAGGGTCTCGTTCGCGTCGGCGCTCCCCAAGTCCGTGCTGTTCAGCGACACCGGCATCAAGGTCCTCGACTCGAGCGACATCTATGCGCTCAAGCCCGACGGCACGCCTGACGATACCGGCGTCCATCAGACCTCCGTCATGGCGGGTGGAACGTGGCGGAGTGGGATGTCCGCGGAGCTGGGGCGCTTCTACACGCAGACCTCAAGCACCGACCTCGCCGCGCCGACTACGTCAACCCAGTCACTCGGCATCAGGGCCAACGGTTCCGTGGTGACTGCCCGCTCCTTCAACGACGTGACCTATGGACCCGGGACCGTCGGCTACCTCAGCGACTACTTCGACCAAGCCGCCCAGGCCGATCTTGCCGACGAATCCATGGCCGCCGGGACGCCCGCGGCCGCCCCCGTCGCTCCGGCCGCTCCGCCGACACTGACGGCCAGTACGACTCCATCCTTGGCGGCCTCCAGCTTCACACCCAGCGGCCTCACGCCCGCCGTCCTGACCTCGAAGAACGCCACCTACAACGCCACCACGAAGACGTACACGTTCAACGACGGTCTCCTGATCACAGGCGCCAATCTCACGCTCACCGGCGGTGCGCTCACGACCACCCGCTTCGCCAGCGGGACGGTGTTCGACTTCCGCAAGCAGCTCTCGATGCAGAACAACAGGAACCTTACCGTGACCGGGGAGCTCACCATCAAGGCACCGTCGTTCTACGCCGGCGGGACGGTCTCGTTCACCAACACGACGGGGACCCCCGTCACCGAGAGCCTCGGGATCGTGCACGCCACGAAGGCCTTCAGCGCCACCGACCGGGTCTCGCTGGAGATGACATCTCTCTACGCGGGCTCGACCGTCACGCTCTCCAACACGACGGCAACGCCGGTGACGGCGAGCTTGGGGAACGTTCGCTCGGCGGGGGCGTTCGGCGTCACGGGCCCGATCACACTGACGACCACCGCGCTCAACACGCTCTCCACCGCGGCCATCCAGAACACCAACAACAGCATCGCAGTCATCGACAACCTCGGGACGGTGTACGCGGCCGGCGATCTGACCATCTCCGGCAACCTCGAGACCATCGGAACCTGGCTGTTCGGCGGCGGCACGACGAGCATCTCCGCCATCTCGGGGTCGAGCACGATCAAGACGCACCGGTACGGGCTCGTGTACTCGAATCGAGCGGACCGGGTGTTCACGCTGTCGGGCAACGTCCAGCTCTACGCCACCGGCACTGTCATCAACGGGGACTTCACGATCAGCGGCGCCACTGTGGCCGTGAAGAACTGGCTGGGCTCGATCTTCGTCAAGGCGGATCCGGTCAACGACAACGGTGACGTCCTGTGGAGCGGCATGGCATCCGTCACGTCGAGGAACTACCTCAACGCGACGGCCGCGCCCCTGCCGATGTGGATGGGCGAGTTCTGGCAGCGGACCGGCACCTACAGCGACGAGTATGGGCCCACGTGGGTGCCCGGCAACTCGGGCCAGAGCATCATCTTCCGAAGCACGGGCGCCTCAACGGTGATGTGTCCGCTGCTGTGCTCCACGGAGGAGACGGCGATCATGGACAACATCACCTTCGGGTCCAGAACGCAGCCGATGGTCTGGTACTTCATGTGCGACAACAACGGTATCTACCCGCAGACCTTCTACGTCGGCACCGATGGATACGCCACCTCGCCCAGCAACATCAAGTCGGGCATCGAGATCAGATCGCAAGCGTTCACGGGCAAGTTCCACGGTTTGCTGGTCATCAACGAGTCCGTCCTGCATGTCCGCGGCAACTACCTCACCACGCCCACCATCCAGGGGGCCGTCTTCGCCGGGTGCCCGTACTCTTCGAGCAGCACGCCGTCGATGAGTGACATCACGCTCGAGTATGGCGCGAGCGTGGCCTACGACCAGGCCATCATCGACGCGGTCGCGGGTTCGGCGCTCACGACCACCACGACCGTGACACAGATCGTCCCCGGCTCCTGGCAGCAGCTGCCGGTGAACTGAGAACGAGCGGGGAAACGCCCCGCAGAAGAAGATCCTCACACCTCTCTCTGCCTCCGGAACAGGCAAACGTGAGGATCCCAGGGGCCCCGGGCTGGTCGCCAGAACCGCCCGGGGCCCCGTCTTTTCTCCGCGCCCCTTCCGGCCGGCGTAGACGATTGTTCGATGGTCTGCGTAACGATTTGCCTCAATCATTGGTACTAGTTGCCGATAGATGTCGTGTGGAGCAGCGCGGGCGCTGGCACCCCGTGCATTGATAGCTCCCCCTTCATCGCCGTTGGGAGGAGTGCCAAGTGGATAGCCTGGCAGAGAGAGGCCGCGCGCCGTACGCAATCGAGCGCGCGTCACAAACGTCATCCGGCTTCAGCCTGGTGGAACTGCTCGTCACCGTCGTGCTCGCGGGCATCGTGTTCGCGGCCTTGGTCCCCGTGTTCGTCAGCGCCCAGAAGGCGTCGTCCGGCGACAGGTCGCGGAACATCGCCACCAACGTCGCCCAGGACAGGATCGAGAAGATCCGCCTGCTCGCGTTCGACCAGATCGTGGACGACGCCTCGCACCTGCGCTCGAGCAGCTTCGCGGGCGGGCAGTTCGGCAGCACCTACACTCCCGCCGGCTCCACGAAGGCGTACGCGATCGTGTATTCCGTGGAGAACGTCCCCAGTACGGGAGCCGTGAACTACAAGCGGATCAGCGTGACCGTCTCCTGGACGGCTCCGCCGGCGCCCGTCCAGCCGGTCACGATGTCCACGATCGTGATGAACCCGTCGGGCACGAGCGCGAGCTCCTCACCATCGCCCTCGCCGAGCGCCAGCCCTTCAGCCTCGCCGAGCCCGTCGCCGACGATGGGGACGTACTCGCTCACCATCCTCGTCACGAACAGCTACGTGAACCCGCTTGGGGTGACCGTGGTGCGCACGGACGTCACACCAAACACGGCGGCGATACCGGCCCTGCAGGTGCCGACCACTACGACTCCCGTGGTCTGGGCCGGTCTCTCACCCGGGACCTACCTCATAACCTGCAACTACTACAAAGGCGGTAACACCAACAACCAGAAGACGCTCACGCAGACGGTATACATCACGACCACCAACCAGACCTACACCTTCACCCTCCCATGAGCGGTCGCGCACAAAGAGACGCGCGTCAGCGCGGCATCACCCTCATCGAGCTGCTTGTCTCCATGATCATCCTCGGCGTCGTGACCACCCTGCTGCTGCTGGGGTGGACGTCGCTGCAGAAGTCCTATGCGCACTCCGTGAAGGGGAACAACGCGCGCGCGGAGGTCCGGGACGCCATGGCGCGCGTCACCCGCGAGCTTCGCGATGCCCAGCCTGCCGCGCTTACGACGCCGGCGAGCTCGCCGTTCACGCTCGCAAACCCGATGGAGGTCGACTTCTACTCCGCGTTCAACAGCGCCGGCGTACGTGCCGACGGCACCGGAATCGGTGCGCTGCGGCTCACGCGGATCTACCTCGACACGAGCGGGACCGCTGCCCAGAAGACCTTGTACTGGCAGCGCGACAGCAACGCGATCGTCGGGTTCGACAGCGCCGACCGCAAGATCGTGCTGGCGCGCAACATGGTGAACGCCAGCGTTCCGAGCACGGGGTCGCCGACGGCGATCTTCACCTACGGCTATCGCGACGGCTCCGGCAACTTCACGACGGCCACGACCATCGCGAGCGCCGACCTGGGCAAGATCATCTCCGTCCAGGTCCGCATGATCGTGGACGCGAACCTCCTGCGCTCGCCGTCGCCCGCGGACCTCCAGACCACCGTCCGTCCGCGCAATGCCCCCCAGAAGTGAGGATGAGTACCATGCGGAGACAGACCAGAGAATCGGGAGCGGCCCTCGTCCTGCTCCTTGGGATCACCGCCACGCTGGCCATCCTCGCCGCGACGGCCGTGTTCGTGCTGGCCAACCAGCAGTCCGCCACGGCCGCGGACAGGACGCGGGGCCAGTCGTTCAACTACGCCGAGGCCGGACTGGACAGCGCCGTCATGGCCGTGCGGACGACCACCTGGCCGGCCGCCAACGCAGCGTTCGTTGGGGGCACGCTCACGGCGGCCTACGACGCCACGTTTCCGTCGGGGAGCCGGCCGCCGCTGACGGTCAAGGTGTACGACAACCAGGCCACGATCAACGAGACGATCACCTGGGACCAGGGCGGGCCGACAGCGGCTTTCGCGCCGGATGGGAGGCTCTGGGTGGAGGCGAGCGTCACCTACAACGGCAAGACGAGCCGCGTGCGGACCATGGTCGGCCAGGTGAACCTGACGAGCGGCCTCAAGCTGCCGAAGGCCGCGTTCTACACCGACGGCAACATCAGCACGAGCACCGGCGACGTCTTCGCGCTCAACGCAGCCGGCGCACCCGACACGACCAAAGCAGCGGCAGTATTCGCCCAGGGCAAGTTCACCGGAGGCTGGGGCACCAACCTCTGGCCGTCCGGCAGCAACCCGTCGCCATCCGGAGCGACGACGCTCGACGTCAAGACCAACGGCACGGTCACCGCGCCGGAGCTCGGCTGGAACAACAAGGCCGGCACCGGCGGTGTCCCGGCTCTCAGCACGGTCCTCCCGCAGAGCACGATCGACACGCTGGCGGCGCAGGCCAAGCAGGGCACCCCCACGGTGGCGAACCCCAACGGTACCGTGGCAGACGCCGCCTTGATCGCCGCGCTTCAGCTGAACCAGGGCAAGACGACCACCCTGGGCTACGATCTGCGGGTCAACGGCGATCTGAACCTCAAGTCGGGGACGGCGAACTTCCGCTCCCTGTACGTCACCGGCAACCTCACGGTGAGCAGTGCGGGCGCCATGCACGCCACCAGCCTGTTCGTCGGCGGCGCCTTCACCGTGTCGGGCACGGACAAGACGCAAACGTGCGGCCCCATCTACGTGGGTGGCAACGTCTCGTGGAACAGCAACTCGTCGGTCGAGACCACCGACTACCTGGACGCGGCGAAGGCGCCGGCGCCGTTGTATGTCGTCGGTAGCTTCACCTCGTCAGCCGGGCCGTTCTATCACAAGCTCGGCCCGACCTACGTCGGCGGGAGCGTGACGTTCTCGGGCAACAACGCGCAGGTCCTCTGCCCGCTGTTCGTCGCCGATGGAAAGGTCACCACCAGCGGCAGTTGCACTCTGGGGACCGTGGCGGACCCGATCCTGCTGCTCGGGCTGAACGACACGGACGGAGCTGCGACCAGCATCGATCTGAACGGCAACGGCATGATCACGGGCCTCATCGTCAACATGGACGGCGGCGTGAACCTCGGGAACTCGGGGACGCCGTACCTCGTGCGCGGGGCCGTGTTCTCGACCGGCAACATCACGTACACCAACGGCGGCTGCCAGGTGTGCTACGACCCGAACGCCCTGGGGAACCTGGATGTCACCGCATCCTCGACCACCACGGCTGTCGAGCCCGGGACGTGGCAGGAGTTGCCCGCGAACTGATCCTCACACCTCTCTCTGCCTCCGGAACAGGCAACGTGAGGATCACAGGGGCCCCGGGCCGGTCGCCAGAACCGCCCGGGGCCCCGTCTCGTTCCGGCGTCGCCAGGACTGGCTACGCGGGCGTCACGCGCTCGCGAACGCGACGGCCATCGCTTCCGTCACCGTCGTAGTAGTGGCACAATGAGTCTGTGGCCTTGTATCTGGCCCGCGGGAGGCGGGCACGCAGGGTCTCGGCAAGGGCGGGCGAACCACTAGGGACGCCGCCCGGTGGGACAACGGATGAGCACGAGAGGGCTCATGGTTCCGCGTTCCCCGCCGATACATCGACTAGAGAAACTACCCGTCTATCCGGAGGCAGGGTACCTATGAGCAGGCACTTCTGGCGAGCCTGCAACCGCGGAGCTGGCTTCAGCCTCGTGGAGTTGCTGGTCACCATCATCATCGCGGCGATCGCGTTCGGCGCCATGGTCCCCGTGTTCGTGCAGGCCGCCAAGTCGGGCAGCCAAGACAAGGCGCGAGTCGTTGCCCTCAACATGGCGCAGCAGGCGCTCGAGAGCGCCCGCGGCAAGACGTTCGAGCAGGTCGTCTCCGCGACGTGGACGCAGGACGAAGAAACTGCCTCCGGCTCCAAGACCTTCACTTTGGAGCGGACCGTGGTCGACCAGGAGGCCTCGGGGACCGACTCGCGCATCGTCTCGAAGCAAGTGAACGTGGAAGTGACGTGGGACAGACCGACCCCCGGGGGGTCGGTCACCGTCAAGACGGTTCTCTATCGGCAGTTCGCCGGTCCGCAGATCGTCGACTTCACGGTGGCGCCGTGGGATGAGGAAAACGAGTGGATCACAGACTCGACCGTCGAGCTCACGGCCACGATCAGCGCGGTGGATCAGGACTCGATGGCTCCCATCACTGTCGGTGGGGTCACTCTCACAGGCTATGTGCAATTCATGATCACGTCGGTGAGCGGCGTCGTCATCCCGACGATCCAGGTGCCGTACAACGCGGCCCATCCCGCCGACTACAAGGCCACGTGGCTCGTGCCCGGCGGCGACGGGGTCGGCGACGGCTACTGGTCCTTCAAGGCCGTGGCCTTCTCGGCACAGAAGTACCCCGGCAACTCCTGGGAGTTCGCCAAGCGCGTGGAATCGGGGCCGGCGGCCACCGTGACGAACCTGCTGGCCACGCCGGGGGATACCTGGGTCAGCCTGACCTGGTCTCCATCTGTCTCCAACGACCTGGCGTACTACGAGGTGTACCGCACGGGTCCGAACGGGCGCGAGCTCATCGCCGGGGGTCCGCCGGCGCTCGGTGAGGCCGCGTTCCTCGCTACCGGCTTCACAGACTCCGGCCTGACCAAGGATGTCAACTACACGTACGAGGTCTACGCCGTCGACCTCGTCGCCACGCCGGGTGGTGTTCCCGCCACGGTCACGACCAGGACCGGCGAGATCCTGGCAGCGCAGCCGGCGCCGGCCACTGGTCTGACGGCCACGTACAGCGGAAGCACTGCCGTCCTCACGTGGCTCGCGTCGCCGACCGTCGACGTCGCGGGCTATCGCGTCTACAAGAATGGGGACTCCACGACGTGGGTCGCAACGGTGAGCGGGCCCTACTGCGATCTTTCGCAGGGCTATGACACCAGCGCGACCTACCAGGTCAAGCCCTACGCAGTAGGCAGCGACCTTGCCCTCACCGCCTTCGCGACCCTCGCGGTCGGGCAGGAACTCGAATCCTACGGCGGCATCCTGTGGGCCAAGGTGGAGATCCCCGACGAGCAGTTCTTCACGCTCAAAGTCATGAACAATGTGAAGAGTGGCAAGGCGGCCCTCATCACGCTCAAGTACCTTGGTCCAGAGGGCAAGAGCAGCGCGGTCACCATCGGGTCGCAGAGGATCGACTTCAGTACGACGGAGTACAAAGCGGAGTGGGAGGAACTGCAGGCAGGTGTCTACCAGTTCAACTGGGAGGCGAACGGCATCAAGTCCGGCTCGCGCCTGGTCACGCTCACCACCCCGCAGGAGACCTATCTCGAGAAGTGCATCCCATGATTCGAGTCGTCCCAAGGAGCAGGCAGAAGGGAATCACGCTCGTCGAGCTCCTCGTCGTGATGTCAATCATGCTGGTCCTGAGCACCATGATCATCGGGACTTGGGTGGCGCTGACCAACGCCTACTCATTCACCAGCCGGAGCGACAAACAGCGGGACCTGGCGCGTCAGGCGATCGACCGCATGGCCCGCGAGATACGCGATGCGCAGGAACCCCTGGGCAGCACGAGCACGGCCATCAATCGCGCCTACCCCAATGAGATCCGCTTCTACTCCACGTTCAATGCCGCGGACGCGTCTACGCCGACGACGGAGCCACGGCTCACGCGCTTCATCTACAAGGTCACCAACGTCGCGAATGGCACCGGCGCGGTCTATCGGGAGTTCCCGGGAGCGGACGGCGATTTCGACACCGCGGGCGACAACGTGTCCGAGCGTCTGATCGCGAACGTCTCCAACGATGGCGCCGGCGAGGACGTCTTCACGTACTGGTCCTACGACCCGGCCACAGCGGACCTTGAGCCCTCGGTCGGCATGACCACGCTCGCCGACCCGTCTCGTGTGGTCGAGGTCGGCATCTCGCTCCTCGTCGACCTCAATCCGGGCAAGGCGCCGAACTACATGGATATCAGCACGAAGGTGCAGCCGCGCAATGTGCGCGAGTTCTGACGGGAGGGCGAGCGGGATGGACTCACTGAGACGCGAGACCGGAGCTACGCTCGTCCTGGTCGTCGGCGTGATCGCGGCGCTGTCGATCCTTTCCAGTGCGTTGATCATGCTCGGAATGAACGTCGCGCAGAACACGGGAGCCCAGACCCAAGAGGTCAAGGCGTTCAACGTGGCCGAGGCCGGCCTGGATACCGGCCAGGCGACGCTGTGGGCCGCGTGGCCCGGACCGTCCGCGACCGAACCGTCCGTGGATGCGGGGGCCTTCCAGGCACAGTTCCCCTCGTCCACGTTCCCTGATCCCGCGTCGGGCCCGTTCATCGACGTGCAGTTCTTCGACGACGATGGTGAGCCGCTCCCGACTCCCGGCATCAACAGGGCTGCGCACGTCGACCAGAACGACAACGGCATCATGTGGATCGAGTCCACAGGTGCGACCGGCGGCGGGTCCGCCAAGGTGATGGCGTGTGTCCAGAAGGTCTCTCGCGACCTGCAGATCCGCGACGGCGTCGCGATCTACAGCGAGGGTGACGTCGAGATCAAGGGGACCGGCAACCAGCCCGTCGTCGGCCTCGACCCGCCCGCCACCGCCGCACAGGTCCTTGCGGGCGGGAACATCGATTTCAACGGGAACTCCGACGTGGAGGGCGGCGTGGGTCTCGAGGAGTACACCGAGGCCACTCTTCAGGACGTGTTCCCGACCGAGATCCTGCTCAGCATCATCGAGTCCGGCAAGTCGTTCACCAATTGGAGCGCCTATACCTCCTGGAAGAGCGCACACCCGGGCGTGGAGCCGTTCGCCACCGACCCGCGCATCATCATCATCGAGAACGGCGATGTCGACGCCAAGAGCCTCCCCGACACCGATGTGGATCCCGCGAACACGAAGCTGGACACGGTGTGGAGCGAGGAGGACCCGGGCATCCTCGTCGTGCTCAACGGGAGCTTCAATCAGACCGGCCAGAAGAAGACCATCTACGGCATCGTGTACGTTGTGAACGGCATGATCCTCGGGGGCAACGCCGAGATCCACGGTATGGTCGTGGCCAAGGGGTGGGCGAACCTGCACGGCACCCGAGCCGTGGACTACAACCCGAACGTCATCGCCAACCTCCAGCGACCACTGACCTTGTCGGTCAAGCTGGTCCCGAACACATGGCGCGAGCTGGACCCTAGCGGCGGCTGAAAGTCTCCCGCCGCGGCTTCTGCCCCCGTTTGAACGGGCCCGCGGTGTCACACTCCGACGCGAAGCAGCCATCCCTTGAGTCGACCCGTCGCCCGCGCGGCATCGTATACTGAGCCGCGAGGGCGATTAGCTCAGGGGTAGAGCACCTGCCTTACAAGCAGGGAGTCGCTGGTTCGAAACCAGCATCGCCCACCACTCGCAGTGTGTCTGTCGTGAGGCCGTGAACCTCGGCCCGCGCTCCGCCGTCATCCAGGGGACGGCGCTCACGAGAGGAGTCAGGCGATGAAGACGATCCGTGCGAACCGCGAGACCCCGAGTGTGGACACCCCTCTGCCCCGCCTGCGTCCGGTGGCGCTCCTGGCCGTCATGCTGCTCGCCCTGGCGGTCGCCGCAGCGGTCGTCGTGGGCTGCGGCTCGAGCGCCGACGGCGACGGCCAGCCCTCTCTGGAAGGCACGTCCTGGGAGCTCACCGGCTGGTCCATCAGCAGTCAGGATCCCAACGACTTCACCATCACCGCTGAGTTCAACGACGGCCGCATGGGCGGCACGTCCGCGGTCAACCAGTACGGCGGTCCGTACACGGCCGGCGACGACGGCTCGTTCTCCGTCGGCGAGTTCGCGAGCACCATGATGGCCGGCCCCGAACCGGACATGCGGGCCGAGCAGAACTACCTGACGCTGCTCGCCGAGGCCAAGAACTACGCGGTCGACGGCAAGACGCTGACGCTCTCCGATGCGAATGGGAACCAGTCGCTCATCTTCACGGCTGCGACCGCGGCCTCGCCGAGTGAGTGAGGTCTCGGCCGGTGGTCCCGGTCGGAGCCCTCTGAGGTAGGGTACGCGCATGACCGGACCAGCGGAGGAGACGAACACCTCACGATCTGGCGGCGGCGATGCGCTCGAGGCGGCAGCCGCGCGCGAGCGGCAGTCGCACGTCCGGCACGAGTTGCGCGCTCCACTCGCCGTGATGTACCCGCTGCTCTCGCTGCTGCTGGACGGAGGAGCGGGCGAACTCAGCCCCCAACAGCGCGACTACCTCGAAGTGCTCGAGCGCAATGTGACTCGGATGGAGGCGCTCATCACCGGCGTCGCCGACAGCGGCTGGGCGGACTGCTCGCTCGCGCCGGCCATCCCTGGCGAAGTGATCCTTGGCGACATCGCCGAAGAGGTCGTCGCGTTCCGCGCCATGGATGATCGCGCTGGGCCGCCGATCGTGGTCGACGCAGGGCCGCCGCCCACTCCCCGGGCGTGGGCGGACCATGACGACGTGCGCCAGATCGTCACTGACCTCGTGCGCAACGCCGTGACGTACACGCCGAGCGACGGAAGCGTGACCGTGCGCATCACCGCCGGCGTGGACGCGGACACGGTGACGCTGGAGGTTGCCGACACAGGCCCGGGCATCCCTCCGGAGGAGTTGGGCCGGGCCTTCGACTTCGGCTTCCGCGGCGAGCTGTCCCGGAGCCTGCGGACACCCGGGCTCGGCGCCGGTCTCTGGGTCTGCCGGCAACTGGCGGCACGCAACGGCGGCTCGATCACGCTCGCGAGCCCTCCTAGCTTCGGCGTCACCGTTACGGTCGTGCTGCCCGCCGCACCCGCGATCGTGTGTTGACAAAGCGCCACCGTCACCACCGACGACATCGCGGAATTCTCCGCAGTCACGGCACGGGGCGTCCAGCCGGTGCGGTCAGTGCGAAGAAGCCCGCTTGATTGACAGCTCGTGCACATAACTGCATTCTAAAAGCAGTTTTGTACTCCCAGCGGAAGCGAGGTCGCTCATGCCCTCCGGGTACATCCAGCGCAGCATACAGCCCGTACTCGAGACCGCCGCCTCCCAGTTCCCGGCCGTGGTCCTCACCGGCCCTCGGCAGTCCGGCAAGACGACCGTGCTGAGGCGCCTGTTCGGCGAGCGCTATGAGTACGTGTCGATGGAGGCGCTCGATACGCGCGCGCTGGCAGCGGAGGACCCGCGCGCCTTTCTGCGCCTGCACAAGCCGCCGGTGATCCTGGATGAGGTGCAGCAGGCTCCGGGCCTGTTGCCCTACATCCAGGAGCTGATCGAGGAGCGACGTGAGCACAACGGGCAGTTCATCCTCAGCGGCTCGCAGAACCTGCTGCTCCTGCGGCAAGTGAGCGAGTCGCTGGCCGGTCGCGCGGCGATCCTCAAGCTGTTGCCGCTGTCTCTGCGCGAGTGGTGCGGCGAGCCACGGCGGCCGCTGCCGTGGCGAGCTGCGCCGGGCGGCCAGACCGACTCACGGCCCGCGGCGGCCTGCGCTGAGCTCCTCTCCCGTCCCGATGGTCTTTGGCAGTCGCTCTTCCGCGGTCTGTACCCCGGCCTCAGCGCCTCGCCCGCCCCCGACTGGCTGCGCTGGCAGCAGAGCTACATCGAGACGTATCTGGAGCGCGATGTGCGCACCGTGCGCCAGGTCGGCGACCTCATGACCTTTCAGTCGTTTCTGCGGCTGCTGGCCGCGCGCAGCGGGCAGATCCTGAACATGACCGGCATCGCTACCGAGCTGGGTCTCACGCTCAACACCGTCAAGGCTTGGATCTCAGTGCTGCTGACGTCCTATCAGATCATCGTCCTGGAGCCCTACCACGCCAATCTGGGGAAGCGCCTCGTCAAGCGACCCAAGGTGTACTTCACCGATACGGGCACATTGTGCTACCTGGTGGGTCTGCGCGACCCGCTGCACGCCATGCAGGGGCCCATGGCCGGCGCCATCATGGAGACGGCCGTGGTGGCCGAGCTGACCAAGGCCTATCTGCACGGCGGCGACGAGCCGCGCCTCGCCTTCTGGCGCACCTCGCGCGGCTCAGAGGTCGACATCATCGTCGAGGACCAGCTTCGTCTGTACCCGATCGAAGTCAAAGCGAGCGCCACCCAGCGGCCAGAGATGGCGCGCGGCATCGCGGAGTTTGCCCGCACGCTCGCCGCCACCAGGGCGGAGGGCGTGCGGCCATCGCCGCAACCGGGCTACGTCGTGTACGCGGGAGATCGAGCCGTGCCGCTCGGCGACGGAGTCACAGGGCTGCCGCTGGGGTCGCTGTAGGCATGGTAGAGTGAGCGCACTCGTCCCCGGCGAGGGCCCGTGCCGACGACAGTGGAGGGAGACCTGGCAGCCAGCACGTCAGTCGAGCGCGCGCCGCGCACGCTCTTCGTCACCAATGACTTCCCACCGCGCATCGGCGGCGCCCAGTCGTACTACTGGGGCGTCATCCGCACACTTGATCCCTCTGAGGTCGCGATCCTGGCTCCGGCGCACATCGACGCCGCCGCGTTCGACGCGACCCATCCCTACACCGTGGTCCGCGCGTCTTCGTCGGTCCTCTGGCCGACCAATGCGATGCTGCACACGGTGGAGCAGATGGCCGAGCGCGAAGGAGCGGAGCTCATCCAGCTCGGCCATCCACTGCCCGCCGGCCTTCTGGGCCCTCGGCTCCGCCAGCGGCGTGGCCTGCCCTACGTCGTCTTCCTCGGCGGCGCCGAGGTCACGCTGCCCGGCGTGGTGCCGGGCGTCAACAACCTGCTGAATCACGTGCTCGGCAATGCGTCCATGCTGCTCACCGTGAGCGAGTACACCGCCGAGGCCGCACGCAAGCAGACCGGCGGCAAGGTGCCCGCGGAGGTTCTGCGGCCGCCACTGTTGGTGGAGGAATTCGCGCCGGCCGCCGACGAGGAGGCCGCGTGTCTGCGCGAGCGGCTGGGCATCGACGGGCAGATCGTGGTCTGTGTCGGCCGCCTGGTCCCGCGCAAGGGTCAGGACAAGCTCATCGACGCGCTGGCCCTGCTGCGCAGCGAGTTCCCTCATCTGCACCTCGTGCTGATCGGCGAGGGCCGTCTCGCGACCGGGCTGTACGACCGTGCGCAGAAGCGGGGTGTGGGAGAACGCGTCCATCTCACCGGCGCGCTCGCCGACAAGGCGATGAAGGAATGGCTGCAAGCCGCCGATGTCTTCGCCTCGCCGTGCCGCAGCCGCTGGGCCGGCTTGGAGGTTGAGGGCTTCGGCATCGTGTTCGCCGAGGCCGCGCTCGCCGGCCTGCCGGTCATCGCCGGCGACTCGGGCGGCGCACCCGAGGCCGTCGTCCAGGGCGACACCGGCCTCGTTGTCGACGGTCACTCGGTCCAGCAGGTCGCCGCGGCGCTCGCGTCGATCCTGCGTCGTACGCCGGAGCAGCGCCGCGTGATGGGCGCCAAGGGACGGGAACTCGCGCTGGCGCGACACACGCCGGCGGTCGTCGGCGAGCGCTACCGCGAGCTGTTGCGCCGGGCGGCCGCTCGATGAGCGGCCGTCGCGACCGGCGCCACGGCGCGCTACACCTGCTGGCGGGACTCGCCGGGGGCTTCGCCGCCGGGACCATCCCGACCGGGGAGCTCGTCACTCGCGCGCTCACCGGTCGGAAGCTCAGCGACCTTGGCGACGGCAAGGCAGGCTCCTCCAACGTGGCCCGGAGCGTCGGCTGGAAGGCCGGCGCGCTCGTGCTCGCGCTCGACGCGCTCAAGGCGTACGCGCCGGCGACCCTGGCGCGGGTGAACGGCGCCGGCAACAACGAAGTGGCCGCGATCGGCGTCTCGGCGATGTGCGGGCACATCGCCGTCGTCAAGGGTCGCGGCGCCGCGTCGGCCCTCGGCGCCGCGTTCGCCATGGACCCCGCGATGATGGCCATCGGCTGCGTGCCGCTCGTCGGCGGCAGCGTGCTGCACCACCACGCCGAGGCGGTGACGGTGACGGCGCTCTCGCTGCCGGTCATCAGCCTCGCACTCCACCGCAGTCCCCGCCGCGCGCTCGGGCCGCTGCTGCTCATCACCGTGCTCTTCGCGGCGCGCCTTCGCGGCTCGCCCGGCGCGTCGCTTCCCGACTCCCCCGAGGTCCTCCGGAACCGGTTCCTGCTAGACAGGGACGAGCGCTGAACGGGGGCGCCGCGTGCGCGTAGGCCTGGTCTCTCCGTACTCCTGGACCGTCCCCGGCGGCGTGAACCACCACGTCGAGCATCTCGCGGACGAGCTCGAGGAGCGCGGCCACGAGACCTGGATCATCGCGCCGGTCGGCGCAGTGACGCCGGCGCGCCGGCATGTGGACAGCCGCCGGCAGATGATGGCCGAGCGGTTCATCCCGATGGGCTCGGCCATGCCGCTCCCCAGCAACGGCTCGGTCGCCTACGTGAACTTCTCGCCGCAGGTCTTCGCGCGCATGGACCGCGCCGTCCGCTACAGCCGCTTCGACGTGCTGCACGTCCACGAGCCCTGCACGCCGATGGTGTCGGGCATGGCCGTGCTGATGGCGACGTGTCCGGTGGTCGGCACCTTCCACGCGGCGCTGGACGAGTCCCGCGGCTACGACGACCTGAAGCCCCTCGTGGGGATGGTGATGCGGCGCATCGATGTGCGCGTCGCCGTGAGCGAGGCTGCGCGCGCGTTCCCGCAGAGCCGGTTCCCTGGGCCGTACCGGATCATCCCCAACGGGATCCCGGTGGAGACCTACGCCCCGGCCGTCGGGGCGCCCAAGGTGCGCGGGCGGATCCTGTTCGTGGGCCGTGCCGAGCGCCGCAAGGGACTTGGCGTGCTGCTCCAGGCGTTCACGCTTCTGCGCCGCCGCGCGCCCCACGCGACGCTGGTCGTCGCGGGCGCCTCGCGCCGGCAGATGCTCGAGACCGACCGCAACGGCACCGGACTGCCCGTCGACCTGGCCGGCGTGGAGGCACTGGGCTGGGTCGCCGACGAAGAGAAGGTCGCCCAGCTGGCGGCGGCGGAGATCGTCTGCGCGCCGTCGCTGGCGGCCGAGAGCTTCGGCATCGTGCTGGCCGAGGCGATGGCCGCCGGTGTTCCCGTTGTCGCCTCGGACCTGCCGGGCTACCGCGCCGTACTGCGCGACGGACAGGCCGGACGGCTCACGCCGCCCGGCGACCCCGTCGCGCTCGCCGGCGCGCTGTACGACCTCCTGCAGGACGAGGAGGAGCGGCGGCGCCTCGCGGCCGCGGGCAGCGCCGCCGCCGCCGAGCTCTCCTGGAGTCGCGTCACCGACAGCGTCGAGGAAGCCTACGCGGATGCCCTTGCGGCGCCGCGCGTGCGCGGCCAGCACGGCCTTCCGGGCAGGCCATGGTTTGGCCGCGCGGTGCTGGACTACGCCTCGTGGGCCGCGCAGAGCGGCTACTCGTACCGGCGCGCTCGCAAGCGCGACGGCGCCGCCTTCGTCTGACGTCCGGGCCGCCTCAGTCGGACGTCCCGACGCCTCCATCTGACGTCCCCGGCGCCTTGCGGATGCCGCCCCCGCCGGTTTTGCCGCGCCGCGAGCCGTATGCTAGACTCCGCATTCGCTGCATCGTGGCCGGTTGCTCCGTCACCGGCCGTCAGCGTTCTTTCGCGGGGGCGTAGCTCAGTTTGGTTTAGAGCGCCGGCCTGTCACGCCGGAGGTCGCGGGTTCGAGCCCCGTCGCTCCCGCCACTTCTTCTCAGTCTGCCTGCCGCAGGTCCAGCACGCGGCGTGCGCCGGCCGTCTTCTCGTTGGCCCCCGGCTCGACCAGTGTGACCCGGGCGCGCAGGCCGAGCTCCGCCTGCATCCGCTCGGCGACCTTGCGCTGGAAGCGCACCATGTCGCCCATGACGTCCGAGAACAGATCCTCGTCCACCTCCACGCGCACCTCGAGGTCGTCGAGGTTCTTCTTGCGGTCGACGACGATGAGGTAGTGCGGTCGCACGCCCTCGGTGCGCGCCAGCAGGTCCTCGATCTGGCTGGGGTACACGTTGACCCCGCGGATGATGAGCATGTCGTCGGTGCGCTGCCGCACCTTGCTCATGCGCACCAGCGTGCGCCCGCACTCGCAGCGGGACGGGTCGAGCCTCGTGAGGTCCCGGGTGCGATAGCGGAAGACCGGGAAGGCCTCCTTGGTGAGCGTGGTGATGACCAACTCGCCCTGCTCGCCGTACTCGAGGGGTTCCTCGGTCTCGGGGTCGATGACCTCGAGGAGCAGATGGTCCTCGGCGACGTGCAGGCCGCAGTCGCAGTCGCACTCGCCGGCGATCCCGGGGCCGAGCACCTTGGAGAGGCCGTAGTTGTCCATGGCGCGGAGGCCGAGCCTCGACTCGATCTCGGCCTTCATGGCGTCCGTGCAGGGCTCGCTCCCGAAGAGGCCGAGCCGCAGCTTGAGAGACGCGAGGTCCACGCCGAGCTCCTCGGCCTGCTCCGCGAGGAACAGGGCATAGGACGGCGTGGACACCAGGACCGTCGCGCCGAAGGTCTGCAGTATGGCGACGTGGCGGTCCGACTGTTCGGCGCCGGCCGGGATGATGGTCGCGCCGAGGCGCTCCATGCCGTAGTGCATGCCCCAGCCGCTGGTGGACATGCCGTAGGGGAAGGCCATGAGGACGAGGTCGCCGCGGTGCACGCCCGCGGCGGCGGCGACCCGGGCGGTCATCTCCGTCCAGGTGTTGATGTCGCCGCGCGAGTAGCCGAGGACGACCGGCTGGCCGCTCTCGCTCGTCGACGAGTGGACGCGGACGACCTCCTCGAGCGGCAGGGCAAACCCGCCGAACGGAGAAACCGCTCCCAGCGCACGTTCGTCGGCGAAGGGCAGCCGCCGCAGGTCGTCCAGGGACTTGATGTCGCGTGGCCGCACGCCGCGCTCCTCCAGCTGGGCGCGCCAGTAGGGGATGCGCTCGTACGCCCACGAGGTCGTCATCTGGAGCCGGCGCAGCTGCAGGGCGTGCAGCGCCGCCCGGTCCATGCATTCGTACTCGGGGTTCCAGATCATGAGCCCTCCTGGTGCCATGCGCCAAGGTAGATGGTCCGCACCGATTCGTCGGCTAGCAGGTCCGCGGCAGGTCCTTCGAGGACCACCCGGCCGGTCCGCATGACCGAGCCGCGGTCCGCGTGTCGCAGGGCCAGCCGCGCGTCCTGCTCCACGAGCAGGATGGTCACGCCCTGCGCGCGCAGCTCATCCAGCGCCGAGAAGATCTCGGCGATGACCAGCGGCGCGAGGCCGAGCGACGGTTCGTCGAGCAGCAGCAGCCGCGGCTCCGACATGAGCGCGCGGCCGACGGCGAGCATCTGCTGCTCGCCGCCCGAGAGCGTCTCGGCCGGCTGGTCCGCCCGCTCCTCGAGTACCGGGAAGAGCTCGTTGACGCGCGCCAGGGCGCGGGTGGTCACGGCGCGACGCTCGCGCCCGGCGCCGTACGCGCCGAGCTCGAGGTTGTCGCGTACGGTCATCGGGCCGAACAGGAGCCTGCCCTCGGGCACGAGCGCCAGGCCCTTACGCACGAGGCGCTCGGGCCGCGGCGTGGCCACGCGAGCGCCGCGATAGGCGATCGTCCCCGAGCGGACGGGGACGAGGCCGACGATCGTCTTGAGCAGGGTCGACTTGCCCGCGCCGTTGGCGCCGATGACGGCGACCAGCTCGCCCTCACCGACGGTGAGGTCGATGTCGTGCAGCACCTCGGCGTGGCCGTAGCCGGCCCTGACCGAGGCGAGCTCGAGCAGCGGAGTAGCCTCAGACATCGTCGTCCACCTCGCCGCCGAGGTAGGCGGCGATGACCGCCGGATCCTTCTGGATCATGCGCGGCGGTCCCTCCGCGATCTTGGCGCCGCGGTCGAGCACGACGATCTCGTCGGACACCTCCATGACGAGGCCCATGTCGTGCTCGACGATCACCACGGTGATGCCTGAGTCGCGCACGCGGAACAGCGTCTGGACGAGCTCCCGCGTCTCGGTCGCGTTGAGGCCCGCGGCGGGCTCGTCGAGCAGCAGCAGCCGCGGGCGCGTCGCGAGCGCCCGGGCGATCTCGACGAGGCGGCGGATGCCGGCGGGGAGGTCGGCGGCCGGCACATCGATCCACTCTTCGATGCCGATCAGGCGCAGCAGGCGGCTGGCGTCCTCGCGCGCCTCCCGATCCTCGGCGACGGCATTGGGCAGCCGCAGCATCGCCGTCGTGAATCCACGGCGCTGGCGCGCCTGGCTGCCGACCATGACGTTCTCGCCGGCCGTCATCTCCTCGAAGAGCTGCGTGTTCTGGAACGTCCGCGCGAGGCCCACCCGCACCACCTCGCGCGGCTTGCGCCCGACGAGCTCCTCGCCCTCAAAGACGACGGATCCCTCGTCGGGCCGGTCGAACCCCGTCAGCGCGTTGAACAGCGTGGACTTGCCGGCCCCGTTGGGGCCGATCAGCGCCTTGACGGTCCCTTCGTAGACGTCGAACGAGACGTCGTCCACCGCTGTGAGCCCGCCGAAGCGGCGCGTGACGTTGCGCACCTGCAGGAGCGTCACGACGCCTCGTTCCCTGCGCTCCGCCGCTTCCAGAGCCCGGCGAGGCCGCGCGGCGCGAAGATCACGATGAGGACGATGGCCAGGCCGTAGATGTCCTCCTGGTACGACTGGATGGTCTGCGCCGTCTCCCGCGGCAGGCCGGGGATCAGCGCGTCCGAGTACTGCACCAGCGTGAGCGCGACGGCGGCCAGGATAGGCCCAGCCAGCGAGCTCGTGCCGCCGACGATGGTCATGGCGATGAACGTGATGGAGGCGGTGAGCGTGAACAAGCTTGGCGAGATGAACCCGACCACGCCGGCGTAGAGCGCGCCGGCGAGCCCCGCCATGAGCGCGCTCACCACGAACGTACGGACCTTGACGCCCACGATGTCGACGCCGCACGCCTGCGCGCCCAACTCGCTGCCGTGGAGGGCGCGCATCGCCCGCCCGGGGCGCAGCGACGTGATGTTGTGCGCCACCAGCACGGCGATGCCCACGGCGCCCCAGACGAGCCAGTACAGGGACGAGGCCGAGCGGAACTCCACCGGACCGATGGACGGGAACGGGATGCCGCTGAATCCGTCCACGCCGCCGGTGATGGGCTCGGCCTGGATGAACGCCAAGGACATGAGGAGCCCGAATCCAAGGGTGGCCATCGCCAGGTAGTAGCCCTTGAGCCGAAGGCTGGGGATGGCCAGGATGAGGCCGCCGAGAGCCGCCACGACGCCGGCGGCCACAAAGCCGAGCAGCCATGGCCAGCCGAGCTCCACGGTGCAGTAGGCGCTGGTGTAGGCGCCGAGCCCCATGAAGGCGGCGTGCCCCAGCGAGACCTGCCCGGCGTAGCCGAACAGCAGCGCCAGGCCGACCACCACCAGCGCGTTGATGCCGCAGAACGTGAAGACCTTGAGCAGGAACCGGTCGCTGACCGCGAGCGGCACGATGAGCGCGAGCGCTACGGCGATGAGGGGCGCGAGCGCCCTGAGCGTGCGTGCGTTCATCAGACTTTGACGCGCCCCGCCTTGGCCAGCAGGCCCTGGGGCGCCACGAAGAGGACGACGAGCAGCACCACGAGGGCCACGCCGTCCTTGTACGCGGGGTCGAAGTAGCCGGCGGCGAAGCTCTCGAGGAGGCCGAGCAGCAGACCGCCGGCCACGGCGGTGATGGGATTGCCGATGCCGCCGAGGATCGCGGCGGCGAAGCCCTTCACGCCGATTGCCGCACCGACGCCGAAGGCCGTCTGCGTGAGCGGCGCCACGGCCACACCGGCCAGGGCGCCGAGGCCGGCCGCCAGTGCGAACGCCACGGTGACCATCATGCCGGCGTTGATGCCGACGAGCCGGGCGGCGTCACGCCGGATGGCCGTGGCGCGCATGGCCCGGCCGAACGCCGTCTTCCGGTAAAGCAGCGCCAGCGCCACGACGGCCAAGGCCGTGAGGCCCCAGATCCACAGCGTCTGCAGTTCCACGGCCACGCCGAACGCCTTGAGCGAGGCGCCCTCCGTGAAGGGCGCGAGCGCCCGTTCGTCGGGCCCGAAGAAGTGCAACGCCAGCTGTCTGAGCACCACGGCGCCACCGATGGTGACCATGATGATGCGCAGGGGGCTGTCGCCGGCGATCGGACGCACGGCGAGCAACTCGAAGGCCGCGCCGATGGCGGCGGTGGCGGCGATGGCCGCCACCGCCGCCACGGGCAACGGCATGCCCAGGTCGGTGAACGAGACGCACAGCATGCCGCCGAGCATGAAGAACTCGCCCTGGGCGAAGTTGATCGCCCCGGTGGCGGCGTACACGATCGTGAAGCCGAGCGCGATGAGCGCGTAGATCGAACCGTTCTTGAGACCCGCGACGAGGAACTGCAGGAACTCGCTCACACCACGCGCCTCGCGCCGGACTTCGCTGGGGTCACTGGACCGGAGTGAACTTGCCCCCGGAGATCTCGTACATCTGCAGGTCGTCCACGGTGAGGCCGTTGTGGTCCTCGGCGGTCATGTTGTAGGTGCCGTCGATGCCGACCCAGCCGGTCGTGGCCTGGATCTGCTCGAGCAGGGCCTCGGGCGTGAGGTCGCCCTCCACGCGCTTGGCGGCCTCGACCACCAGGTACAGGGCGTCGTACGCGTAGCCCGGGAACATGCCCGGCTTCTCGCCGTAGGCCTGCTCGTAGCTGCTGATGAAGTCGTCGGCGACCGCGCGGGCCTCGCTGCCCTCAGGGTACAGCGACGGGTCGAGCACCTTGCCGGCGGCGAGCTTGACGCCCTCGGCCGCCTCGCCGGCGCCGTCGATGAACTCCTGGCGGGCGATGCCGTGGCTGCCGTAGATGGGCAGTTCGATGCCGAGATCCCTGGCGTTCTTGGCGATGATCGCGGCCTCCGAGCCGGCCGTCCACATGACGATGGCCTCGGCGTCGGAGTTCTTGATCTTGGTGAGCTGCGCGGTCATGTCGGTGTCGCCGGGGTTGAGCGTCTCGTCGGCGACGATCTCCACGCCTGCCTTGGGAGCGGCCTCCTTGAAGACGGCCTGGCCGTCCTTGCCGAACCCGCCGCTGTCGGTGATGAGGCCGATCTTGGTGATGCCCTGGCCCTTGAGGTAGTCGAGCGTGAACGGCACGACGATGGTGTTGGACCACGGGGTGGCGAACACCAGCGGGTCGACCGGGTTGGTGATGACGGTGCCGCCGGCCATGGAGACCTGCGGGATGCCGGCGCGCTGGATGTCGCCGCGCATGGCCATCGTCTGGCCGGTACCCGTGGCGCCGATGATGGCCACGACGTTCTCCTGCTCGATGAGCCTGCTGGCCGCCGCGACCGCCTGGGCCTCGTCGGTCGCGTCGTCCTCGATGATCACCTCGACGGGTCGGCCGTTGATGCCGCCCGCGTCGTTGATCTTCTTGACCTCCATCTCGATGAGGTTCTTCTCGGGCTCGCCGAGGCCGGCGTAGGTGCCGGTCAGCGAGAGAATCGCGCCGATCTTGATGGGCTCGCCGGAGGCGGCGCCCGTCGAGTCGCCCGACGGCTCGGAACCGCTGTCGCCGCAGCCGGCGATGGCCAGAAGCGCCGTCAGCAGCACCACGAGCAGGACGGCCGACGGCCATCCGAAGGTCCTTCCGCGCATCACGTCTTCCCCCTGGGTCGGTGTGCGCGCCCCGGCGGCGCGGTCACGCGCTCCCCGGGGCGCTGTCATGTCACGTGCACTCCGCGCGTGTCGCGGGCAGGGCGAGCGACGGCACGCGGACCTCATCCCGGCAAGAGCCGATCCATATGCCACGAAAGAGGTTCGCGCATGATAGCACGCGCGGGCGGGGAATCGAGGGCCGGGGGCATCGGGCGGCGGAGGCCGATCTCGATGCTCGGGCAGCGTCCTTGCGCGCGGTCAGAGCGGGTCGAGCAGCGTGGGGTCGCGCAGCTCGGCGACGCCGAGTTCCGTAGCCCGCCACGGGCCGTCGGGGAGCACGGCCGGGTCGGTGATGAGCATGGTGGATCCATCTCTCGGGTCGGCGCGCAGCCCGTAGCCGAGGTGCCACAGGTACTCCACGCGGTCGTCGGCGACGCAGCGCGCCTCGAACCCTCGAGCGGTCACTTCGCTACGCGTGAAACTCTCCAGTCGGTCTGTCATGCGTCGGTCACTCCCGGGTCGCGGGCCGGGCGCCGGGGATTCTCGGCGCTCCTCTCCCTAAGAGGTCGGCCCGCGACGGCTTCTCCTTGAGGGGGACATTGGCCCATGTCCCCGCGTTACCAGGTCCCGTCTAGTAGGGACGACCCGATGCGCGGCAGCCGTCGGCGCCGGATGCCCGGCAGGTGGCGCTCAGTCCGGAGTGGGCTGCAAGCGCGGGCCGGCCGCGGCGACGTCCGGCGACACGCGGCCGGCGAAGTGCTCGAAGTTCTCGCTGAAGAGCCGGGCCAGCTTCGCCGCCGCCGCGTCGTAGGCGTCGGCGTCGGCCCAGGTGGAGCGCGGGTCGAGCATCTCCTGGGGCACTCCCGGGCAGCGCCGCGGGACGAGCACGCGGAACACCGGATGCTCGTCGGTCTCGATGGTGTCCAGAGCGCCTTCGAGAGCTGCCGTGAGGAGGGCCCTCGTGACGTCGATCGGCATGCGCTTGCCGACGCCATACGGGCCGCCCGTCCAGCCGGTGTTGACCAGCCAGCACTGCGTCCGGCTGGTGCGAAGGCGTTCCGCGAGCATGTCCGCGTACACGACGGGGTCACGCGGCATGAACGGAGCGCCGAAGCAGGCTGAGAACGTCGGCTCGGGCTCGACGACGCCTTCCTCGGTGCCGGCGACCTTGGCGGTGAAGCCCGAGAGGAAGTGGTAGCTCGCCATCTCGGGCGTCAGCTTGCTGATCGGCGGCAGGACGCCGTACGCGTCGCAGGCGAGGAAGAAGACGTTGCGCGGCGTGCCGCCCAGGCCCGTTTCGATGGCGTTCGGGATGTACGTCACGGGATACGTGGCCCGGGTGTTCTCGGTGATCGAGTCGTCGTCCCAGTCGATGGCGCGCGTGACGGGATCGATGATGACGTTCTCGAGGATCGACCCGAAGCGGATCGCGTCGAAGATCTGCGGTTCCTGGACGGGTGAGAGACGGATCACCTTGGCGTAGCAGCCGCCCTCGAAGTTGAACACGCCGTGGTCGCTCCAGCCGTGCTCGTCGTCGCCGATGAGGCGCCTGGCGGGGTCGGCGGAGAGCGTGGTCTTGCCGGTGCCCGAGAGGCCGAAGTAGAGGGCGACATCTCCCTTCGGTCCGGCGGTCGCCGAGCAGTGCATCGGCAGCACGTTGCGCTTGGGCAGGAGGTAGTTCATCGCGGTGAAGAGGGCCTTCTTCACCTCACCGCCGTACATGGTCCCGAGGATGACAACGAGGCGCCGGCTCAGGGACACGCCGACGAAGGCCGCCGACGGCCGGTCACCGCCGCCGGTGTCGCCGTTCGGGGCCTCGGGCCGCGCGTCCACCGGCAACTCGCCGCAATCGATGACGGTGAAGGCCGGCTCGAAGTCCTCGAGGTCGATGGGCTCGGGGCGCACGAACAGGGTGTGCGCGAAGAGCCCGTGCCACGAGGCTCGGGTGACGACCCGGATGGGCGTGCGGTACGTGGGCTCCGCGCCGATGAAGCCGTCGAACACGTAGACCTCGCGACGGCGCAGGTAGTCACTCACGCGCCGGACCTGGCGGTCGAAGAACTCGGGTGTGCAGGGCTGGTTCGAGGCGCCCCAGTCGACGTCCTCCGCCCCGGGCTCGTCGACGATGTAGCGGTCGGCCGGCGAGCGGCCGGTGCGCTCGCCGGTGGTCACGACGAGCGCGCCGTTGGCGGCGAAGACGCCCTCGCCGCGTGCGAGAGACCGGGCGATGAGCTCCGGCGCCGGGAGGTTCCTGTGCAGGGGACCTACGGTGATGTCGGCGGCGTCGAGATGTGCGCGTACTGTGGGATCGTCCATGGGCCCTCCGTTTTTCCGGCGCTCAGTCTATCGCGCCGGATCGGGGAGAGGGTACGACGAAAGGCGAAGGCGGCGATCCGATGAATCAGACCGCCGCCTTCGCTGGAGCGCCGCCAGACCCTCGCCCGGCGGGCATGCTCGTGCCGGTGGTCAGCCCAGAGGGCCCACCTCGGCCTCGACCGCATCGAGGATCTCGCCCGACGCGACCAGCGCGGCCATCGCGTTGTGGTCCGGATAGAGCGGCCTGTCGATGTCGAGGTGCTCGACGTGCTTGCGGATCACGGCCTTGGCGGCGCGCACGCCCTTGCCCGGCGTGAAGTCGCGGAAGTCGAGCGCCTGCGCCGCGGCCATGAACTCGATGCCGAGCACGCCGTGGGCGTTGTCCAGGATCTGGCGGTTCTTGAGGGCCGTGTTCATGCCCATCGAGACGAAGTCCTCCTGGTCCGCCGCGGCGGGGATGCTCATCGTGCTCGCCGGCGCCGAAAGGATGCGCTGCTCGGTGATGAGCATGTCGGCGGTGTACTGGCTGAGCATCAGGCCGCTGTAGAAGCCGGGATTCGGCGTCAGGAAGTCCGGCAGGCCCTGGCTCGTCGCCGGGTTCTCAAGACGGTTCAGGCGCCGCTCACTGAGCACGCTGACCATGGTGATGGCCTGGCCGATCATCTCCATGGGGAGGCTGACAGGCGTGCCCTGGAAGTTCGCGCCGGTGAGCGTGAGCTTGTCCTCAGGCACGAAGATCGGGTTGTCGCCGACGCCGTTCAGCTCGATCTCCACCTGGCTCTTCGCCCACTTGAGGGCGTCGTGGGCGGCGCCGATGACCTGCGGCGTCGAGCGCATCGAGTAGGCGTCCTGTACCTTGGTCTTGATCTTGCCCGTGGCGAGGTCGCTCTCGCCGATGCACGCCCGGATGGCGGCGGCGCTGCGCACGGCGCCGGAGAAGCCGCGCAGTTCGTGCAGTTTGCTGTTGTACGGCTTGAGGTTGGCGAGCAGCGCTTCGAGGCTCATCGACGCGGCGATCTCGGCCTGGCGCAGCCAGCGGTCGGCGTCGTAGCACAGAAGGGCGCTCATGCCGGTGAGGACGTTGGAGCCGTTGATGGTGGCGAGGCCGTCGCGCGCCTCCAGCCCGGGGACCGGGATGCCGGCGCGCTCGAGCGCCTCGCGGCTGGGCATCCGCTCGCCCAGATAGAAGGAGTCGCCTTCGCCCATCATGACGAGCGCCATCTGGGCCATTGGGGCGAGGTCGCCGCAGGCGCCTACCGAGCCCTTGGAGCTCATCACCGGGGTCACTCCCTTGTTGAGAAGAGCGACCAGGGTCTGCGTGATCTCCGGGCGGTTGCCTGAGTTGCCATGGGCGTGGACGTTGACCCTTGCGGCCATGGCGGCGCGCACGACCTCGACGGGAGCAGGCTCGCCGATGCCGGCGGCGTGGTTGTAGACCAGGTAGCGCTGGAACTGCTGCACCTGGTCGTCGTCGAGCACGATCTCGCTGAACTCGCCGATGCCCGTGTTGGTCCCGTACATGATCTCGCGTGCCGTGATCTTCTCCTCGAGCATGGCGCGGCAGACCTTGATGCGCTCGAGCGCCGCCGGGTCGAGCTCGACCGCCTCGCCGTCACGGGCGATGCGCACGAGCTTCTCGACGGTCAGGGACGCGCCGTCCAGGGTGATGGTCACGGGTGTTTCTCCTCTCGCGGGCACGAAGCGCCACAGCTTGCGGCCCGAAGGCCGCGGGCGGCGCCGCAACTGGCTCTCGCGCGACTGTAGGGCAGGGTCAGGCGGATGCCCAGACGCGGAGGGGGATGTCCGGGATTCCGGACGCAAATGGGCGCGAGACGGCTGTGCCGTCGCGCCTTTCCGGACGGCCTCGAGCCGGTCGGACGGCCTAGGCGCGCACGCGCTGAGCGATCTCGCGGCCGACGGCCTCGACCATCCGCTGCGCGCGCACGATGCCGAACTCCTCGACGCGCCAGCTTGGCGCGGTGATGCCGACGGCGGCGTCGTCGACGGGGAGGTCGATGGCGCAGACGATGGAGGTGACGCCGGTCTCGACCGCGTCCTTGGCGACGTGGGACGTGGTGCGGTCGTCGAAGGCGGCGCCGGTCGCCGTGCCCGCCAGCGGCACGCGGCGACCCACCCAGCCGCTGTGGCGCAGCGCGTAAGAGCTCTCGACCTGGTCGACGTAGATGGCGTGATCGCCGTCGAGCACGATGAGGTTGGCCGTCTCGCTGGTCGCGTCGCGCAGCCGCACGAGGTGCGCGCGCGCCGCGATGCGCAGCCGGTCGACCCAGCCGACACGTGAGGCCAGGCTGACCAACTCGAGGCCGAGAGAGTAGGCGCCGTCCGGGTCGGCGTGCAGCAGGTCGCTCTCCACGAGATACGGCAGGATGCGGGTGACAGCCACCCGCGACATGCCGGCGCCGGTGGCGATCTGCTGGACGGTCAGGCCGCGCGACGACGTGGCGAACGCGCGCAGAACAGCGAGTCCGTGGGCGAAGAGCGGTGCGTCGGCGCTGAGCTCGAACGCCGCCGAGCCGAGCGACCAGGCGCGCTCGTCGGCGCGGTACGTGACGAAGCGCCGGTCCTTGAGCAGGTTGAGCAGCCCGTAGGTACTCGAGCGCGGGATGTGGCACGACGAGGCGATGATGCTCGCCGGCGCCGGGCTGGTGCGGCGGCCCAGGAACTCGAGCACGTCCAGCACGCGGGCCGCCCCCCAGGTCGTGCCTTCTTCCTCTGGCCTGTGCTCCTTGGGCATCGCGATCACCTCCGTGATAATCCAGCATAACGGCCATCTCGACGCACGACAACGAAAACGAGTACAGAACTCTGGACATCGGCGGCGGGGTCTTGCAGCCGGGGCGAGGCGGCGTCAGGGTGGAGCGCGCGAGACTCTCACAGACCATTGGAGGAGCCGACAGTGCCCACCTCACCAGTTGACGGACGGCGTCCCGGCCGTCTCACGTATCTCAGCGACGCCGACAAGACGGCCATCTACGAGGCCGCGCTCGAGATCATCGGGTCCATCGGCATGCGCGTCCTGCACCCCGAAGCCCTCGACTTGCTGCGCGCGGCGGGCGCCGAGATCGTCGAGCCGGATCTCGTGAAGATCCCGCGCGAGCTCGTGGAGAAGGCGCGAAGCACGGCTCCGGCGGTCATCGAGGTCTTCGACCGTGCCGGCGAGCACGCCATGTCCCTCGGCCGTCACAACAGCTACTTCGGGACCGGCTCGGACCTCATGAGCACCTACGACCTCGAGACCGGCGAGCACCGCCCGAGCGGCATCGCCGACGTCGCCCGGGCCGCCCGGCTCTGCGACGCGCTGCCCAACATCGACTTCGTCATGTCGTGCGCGCACCCGAACGACATCGAGCCGCAGCGCTCGTACCTGGAGAGCTTCAAGGCGATGGTCGCCAACACGACCAAGCCGATGGTCATGACCTCCGAGCACGGTGGCGACCTGGCCGTGATGTGCGCGATCGCCGAGGCGCTGCGCGGTGGGCCGGAAGAGCTGGCCGCCAAGCCGTACTTCACCATGTACCTCGAGCCGGTGAGCCCACTGAGCCACCCGGTCGAGAGCATCGACAAGCTGCTCTTCTGCGCCGACCACGGCATCCCGGCGATCTACTCGCCGGCGCCACTGGCGGGCGGCACGGCGCCGATCACGGTGGCCGGCCATACCTGCCAGGGCGTGGCCGAATCCCTCTTCGGGCTCGTCATCCACCAGCTGCGCAAGCCGGGCGCGCCGTTCCTGTTCGGGATCGGCCCGGCGGTGCTCGACATGGCCACCTCGCAGAGCTCGTACAACGCGCCCGAATACCTGATGACGTTCCTGTGCCAGATCGAGATGGCGCGCTGGCTCGATCTGCCCAACTGGGGCTACGGCGGCACATCTGACTCACAGGTCGTGGATGCGCAGGCCGGCATGGAGATCGCCGAGCTGGCATTCCTGTGCCTCGCCGCAGGGTCCAACCTCAACCACGACGTGGGCTATCTCGACTTCGGCCTCACGGCCTCACTCGAGCTCATCGTCATCGTGGACGAGTACATCGCCATGAACCGCAAGCTCTTCGCCGGCGTCGAGGTGACGCCGCAGACGCTGGCCGTCGACGTGGTCCGCGACGTCGGCCCCGGCGGCGACTTCCTCGCCCACCGCCACACCGCCAAGAACGTGCGCAAGGCGCAGTGGCGCCCGACGATCATCAACCGTCAGGGCCACGTGCGCTGGGCCGAAGAAGGCGGGCTCGACCTCAAGGAGAAAGCCCGCCTCAAGGCTCTCGGGCTGCTCAAGACGCATGAGCCCGCGCCGCTGTCGGCAGAGCTGGCGGCGCGCATCGACGCGCTGGTCGCTGCGTTCACGCCCGGCGACGCCACAGCGTCCGCCGGGGCGGAGGGCTGAGCCGTGGGCGCCCGCCTCTCGTACCTCTCGGACGACGACAAGACGGCCATCTACGAGGCCGCGCTCGAGATCATGAGCACCATCGGCCAGCGGGTGCATCACCCGGAGGCGCTGGAGCTTCTGCGTGCGGCCGGCGCCGAGATCGTCGAGCCCGATCTCGTCAAGATCCCACGCGAGCTCGTGGAGAAGGCGCGGCGTACGGCGCCGGCGGTCATCGAGGTCTACGACCGCGCCGGCGAGCACGCCATGTCGCTCGGCCGCACCAACTCGTACTTCGGCAACGGCTCGGCGGTCACCGGCGTCTACGACGTGGAGACCGGCGAGCACCGGCCCACCGTCCTCGCCGACGGCGAGATGGCGGCGCGCCTCTGCGACGCCCTCCCGCAGGTCGACTTCGTCATGGCGTACGCGCATCCGGGCGACTTCGACCCGCACGTCGCGCTGCTCCAGAGCTTCCGTGCGATGGTCAAGAACACGTCCAAGCCGCTGTGCGCGGTCGCGGAGAACAAGCGCGATCTCGCGGCGATGACGGAGATCGCAGCGGCCGTGCGCGGCGGCGGCGCCGAGCTCGCCGCCAAGCCGTATTTCGTCCTCTACCTCGAGCCGACAAGCGCCCTGAGTCACCCAGTCGACAGCCTCGACAAGCTGCTCGTCTGCGCCGACCATGGCATTCCCGCGATCTACTCGCCGGCGCCGCTCGCCGGCGGGACGGCGCCCATCACCATCGCCGGGCAGATCGCCCAGGGCACCGCCGAGTCGCTGCTCGGTCTTGTCATCCACCAGCTGCGCAACCCCGGCGCGCCGTTCCTCTACGGCGTCGGCCCCGCCGTCCTCGACATGGCGACCTCGCAGAGCTCGTACAACGCGCCCGAGTACCTCATGGGCTACGTCTGCGCGGTCGAGCTGGCGCGCTGGCTGGACCTGCCCAACTGGGGCTACGCCGGCACCACCGACGCACAGGTGATCGACGCACAGGCGGGCATGGAGGCGGCCGAGTTGACCTTCCTCAGCATGGTCATCGGGTCCAACCTGAACCACGATCTCGGCTACCTCGACTTCGGCATGACCGGGTCGCTGGAGCTGATCGTGCTGGCGGACGAGTTCCTCGCGCTGAACCGCAAGCTGGTCGCCGGCGTCGAGGTGACGCCGGAGACGCTGGCCGTCGACGTGGTCCGCGACGTCGGTCCCGGCGGCGACTTCCTCGCCCACCGCCACACGGCCAAGAACGTGCGCAAGGCGCAGTGGCGGCCGACGATCATCAACCGCCAGGGTCACGTCCGCTGGGCCGAAGAGGGCGGGCTCGACCTCAAGGAGAAAGCCCGCCTCAAGGCTCTCAGGCTGCTCGAGACGCATGAGCCCGCGCCGCTGTCGGCAGAGCTGGCGGCGCGCATCGACGCGCTGGTCGACGGGTTCACACCGGAGGGCTGACGATGAACCTCGGCGCCGAGCTGCCGCAGGCGGCCTCGATCGCCGCCGTCCACGAGAGCGCACTGCGCGTGCTCGAGCGGACCGGCGTCCTCGTCCAGGACGACGAGGCCGTCGAGGTGCTCCGCTCCCGCGGAGCACGCTGCGACGGCCGCCGCGTCTTTCTGGACGAGGATCTGGTGCAGCGCGCTCTCTCGACCGCGCCGTCCTCGTTCGTGCTCGCCGGCCGCAGGCCCGAGCTCGGCCTGCCACTCGGCGGCGTCGACGGCCGGGTCTTCGGCTCCGGCTCCGGCGCCGCCTACATGCTGGAGGGCCTCACGATGCGGCCAGGCACCCTGGCCGATCTGGAGAACACGGCCAAGCTCGGCCACCAGCTGCCGGCCATCGATCTCAACAGCGACTGCATGGAGCCGCTCGACCTGCCCGAGGCCGTCCGCACTCGCCGCGGCACGCACGCTCGCCTCGTGGCGAGCGACAAGGCCATCGAGTGGGTCGCTTCGGTCGACGAGGACGTCGACGAGGGCGAACGCATCAACGAGATCCTCTTCGGCGCGGAGTGGCACTCCCGTCCGCGTGCCCTGATCGTGCTCAACACCACCGCGCCGCTGCAAATCTCCGGCGAGACGGCGCGGATCCTGCTCCGTTGGGCCCGTCTGGGGCAGCCCGTGTGCATGACTTCGTGTGTCATGGGCGGCACCACCGGCCCGGCGACGATCGCCGGAGTGCTCGCCGTACAGCACGCGGAGGTGCTCGCAACGGTCGTGCTCGGACAGGCGACCCGCGAGGGCTCGCCGTTCGTCTACGGCGGCCTGCCGGTGATGGCATCGCTGCGCACCGGAGCCGCCCAGTTCGGTGTGCCCGAGTTCTCGCGGCTGGCAGTCGCGACCGCGCAGCTGGCGCACCTGTGTGGCCTGCCGGTACGGGCCGGTGCGGCTGCCACTGACGCCCATGCCGTAGACGGACGCGCGATGGCCGAGTCTGCGGCGGGCCTCTCGGCCGCCGTGTTCGCCGGCGCTCACTTCCTCTTCCAGGCCGCCGGCATGCTGAGCTCGTTCAACGCGCTCTCGCTGGAGAAGTACGTGCTCGACGCCGACCTGATCACCGCGCTGCGAGCGGCGGTAGACCCCGTCCGCGCCGGCGAGGACGACCTCGCCGAAGACGTCGTCGACGCGGTCGGCCCCGGCGGCGGCTACCTTGCGCAGGCGCACACGCGCCGCCACGCGCGCGACTGCCAGCGCCCGGGCCGGCAGCAGCCCGAGCCCTTCGCGCGCTGGGCAGCGGAGGGCGGCGAGGACGCAGTCGCCGTCGCCGCCCGCCGCGTCCAGGAGCTCCTGGACGCGCACCAGCCGCCCGATGACCTCGACGCCGTCACGCGGCGGCAGCTAGACCAGTACTGCCTGGCCTGACGGCCGCGGTGCTACCGGCAGGGCATCGGGCAGCCGGCTGCCGGCGGACCGGTGCGAAGATCCGGACGGCGCGGCAACTGGATCACGAAACGCTCCGGTATCCGAGACTGCGACGTCGCTGCCTTGTCCGCGGCGTGGCGCCCCACAGATAGTGCCTGTTGCGGACTCCGGGTCGCCGACCCGGTCCGAACCACAGCTTCAGGAGTGACAGCATGAAGACTCCACTTCGTCTGACAGTGTGCGGCGCCGGGGGTGCCGGCCTGGCGATAGCCGCGGACAGCGCCCTCAAGGGCATCGGCGTCACGCTGTTCGAATTGCCGCAACTCGCGGACAAGCTCGAGACGCCGCGAGCGCGGGGCGGGATCGAGGTCACGGCCGACTCGGAGACGACCGCCGGCGAGACCGGCTTCGCCCGCCTCGCCGGCGTCACCGACGACGCGGCGGAGGCCGTCGCCGACGCCGACGTGGTCATGATCACGGTGCCGGCGATGTACCACGATGTCTTCATGGACGCCGTGGCGCCGCACCTCACGGACGGCCAGATCGTGCTGTTCAACACCGGCTACTGGTCGGCCCTGCGCCAGACGCGGCGGCTCGGCGCCGCGCTCCCCGACGTCACGCTCGCCGAGTCGAACATCATGCCGTACATCTGCCAGCCGCGCGGCGACGCCATCCACATCGGTCGCTTCAAGCGGCACTTCTGCGTCGCCGCGTTCCCCGGCGAGCGCAGCGCCGCCACGTACGACGTCCTGCGTCACATCTACGCGCAGTACGACCCCGCGGCGACGGTCCTCGACACCAACATCGCCGCGGCCGGCAACCCGCCGATCCACGTGACCCTCACCATCCCCATCGCCGGCCTCTACTTCGACCGGTACATGGGCGGCAAGTTCTACCAGGACACGACCATCCCCGGCGCCCGGCTGGTCACGGCGTTCGACGCCGAGCGTGAGCGGCTCGCCGCGCATCTCGGATCGGAGTCGTTCGAGGACCAGGTGAGCTTCGACCGGCGGTCGTATCTCTACGAGGGCGACGATCTCGTCCAGATGCTCCGCTCGTCGCCGCACGCGGACTGGTTCGCGACGGCGGCATATCTGGAACAGGTGGGCAGCGAGGACATCATCTACTCGTACGTGCCGATGGTGCGGCTCGGCGAGGCGCTGGGCATAGACCTTCCGGTGACCCGCGCGATGGTGGAGGTGATGGGCGTGATGCTGCAGCGCGACTACTGGGCCGAGGGCGTGAGCCTCGCCGCACTCGGGCTGGACGGCCTCGACCTGGAGGGCGTCCGGCGGTTCGTGACCACGGGCCGGCGCTGAGGGAGCACGCATGACGGTGCTGCTGACCGGACGGGACCTGACGCCGGCGGACGTCGTCGCGGTCGCGCGCGCGGGCGCGCCCGCCGCGCTCGCCGAGGCGGCGCTCGACGCCATGCTCGAGGCGAACGCGCTGGCCGAACTGACCTTCGAGCGCGGCCTGCCGACCTACGGGCTCACCACGGGCCTCGGCGCCCAGAAACGCACCTCGCTGCGCCGAGACGACGGAGGGTTCAGCTGGCGGCAGATCGCGGAGAGCCGCGTGGGGCAAGGGCCGGCGGCGCCGCGCGAAGCCGTGCGCGCCGCGATGCTCGTGCTCGCCAACCAGTTCGCCGGGGCGAGCACGTGTGTGCGCCCGGTGCTCGCCGACGAGCTCGTCCGGGCGCTCAACGACGACCGGATCCCGGAGGTCCGGCTGCTCGGGTCGCTCGGTGCCTCCGACCTCGCGCCGATGGCCGACATCGCGCACGGCGTCTTCGCCGGGATGGAGCTGGCCCCCGGCGAAGGGCTGGCGCTGATCAACACGAGCGCGTTCGGCACCGGCCTGGCGACGCTCGCGCTGGTCGACGCTGCGCGCCTTCTCGACGCCGCCGACGTGGCCGGCGCCCTGGCGCTCGAGGGCTTCGCCGCCAACCTGTCGGCGCTGGACCCCGTGATCGAGCACGCGCGCCCCGACCCGGTGCTCGCGCGCACCCTCGAGCGCTTCCGGCTCCTGCTCGAAGGCAGCTACCTCTGGCAGGAGGGGGCTGCGCGGAACCTGCAGGACCCGCTCACCTTCCGCAGCACAGCGCCCATCCAGGCGGCCGCCCGCGCCGGGTTGGAGCACGCCCTGGCGCTCCTCGGCCGCGAGCTGAACTCGGCTCAGGGCAACCCGCTCGTCTCCGCCTCCGCCGGCCGGATCCTGTCCACCGGCGTCTACGAGGTGCTCGGCCTCGCCGCCGTGCTCGACTACGCGCGCATCCTCCTGGCGTCGGTCCTGAGCGCGGCCAGCGAGCGCGCCGTCAAGCTGCTCGACACGCCGTGGTCTGGTCTTCCCACCGGCCTCCTGCCGGGAGACGGTCCCGACCTCGGGCTGAGCATCCACGCGATCGCCGCCCAGGCGCTGGCCGCCGAGGCGAGCCTGCTCGCCCAGCCGGTGTCGTTCACGGTCTTGAGCACCGCCGGCGCCGAAGGCATCGAGGACCGGGCGACGCTGCTGCCGCTCTCGGCCCGACGCCTGGCCGAGGTGGTCGAACTGGGCGAGGGCGTGATCGCGGTGGAGCTCCTCGTCGCCGCGCAGGCCGTGGATACGCGCGGCTCCTCGCCGCTCGGGACTGGCACAGGTGCGGCGCATGCGAGGATCCGCGAAGTGGTCCCCGCGACGGGCCCCGGCGCCGCGCCGCCGGTGGACGTCGGCCCGGTGCGCGCGCTCATCCGTGCCGGCCTCATCACGTGATCCGGCCGTGACCCGTCGCCGGCGCGCGAGATCCCGACCATGCCGACGGCGCCGGCGCAAGGACAGAATGATGGTTCGCGCGCCCCTGGGCGCGCCGCGATGAAGGAGCGACCATGGGAACGTTGACCGACCTCACTGTCGATGGTTTTGCCGGAGCCGTCGCGTCCGACGCGCCGGCCCCCGGCGGCGGCAGCGCCGCCGCCCTGGCCGGCGCGGTCGCGGCAGGCCTCGTCGCGATGGTCTGCCGCCTCAGCATCGGCAGGGACGACATCGCCGCGACGAGCGAGGAGCTGTCCCGGACGCTCGAGCGCTGCGAGGTGCTGCGCCTGCGCTTCGTCGAGCTGGTCGACGAGGACACTTCCGCCTTCGACGCGGTCATGGACGCGATTCGCATGCCGAAGGCGGACGATGCCCAGCGCGCGGCGCGGTCGGCTGCGCTGGCGCAGGCCACCCTGAACGCGGCCGCGGTACCGCTGGAGACCCTGACGGCGGCGCGAGAGACGCTCGACCTGGCCGCGCCCCTCGCCGGCCGCTCCAACTCCGGCGCCGCGAGCGACCTGGGCGTCGGCGTCCACCTCGCGCACACGGCCGCGGAGGGCGCCCTGCTCAACGTGGCCATCAACCTGGCGTCGCTCCCGGCGAGCGCGGACGCCGACCGCCTGAGCCGCGAGAGCCGCGCGGCGATCGCCGCGGCGCGCGCCTCCGCGACGGCGACGTCGGAGGTCATCGCGGCCGGTCTCGGCCTGGCCTGAGCCGCGTCGCGCGGCTGCGTTCCCATCCATGTCCCGAGACTTACGGCGCATCGGCTTGCACGCTCATACCCCCCCTGCGTATCGTGAGGCGGCTACTCCACGTCGGCGGAGGACCCTGATGGACACCCACTTGATGCTCGGCAACGAAGCTGTCGCCCGCGGGGCCTGGGAGGCCGGCGTGCAGGTCGCCGCGGCGTATCCCGGGACGCCCAGCACGGAGATCGTCACCAACCTGGCCCGCTACGACGGCGTCTACGCCGAGTGGTCCACCAACGAGAAGGTAGCCTACGAGGTGGCCTTCGGCGCCGCGATGGGCGGCGTCCGCGCCCTGACGGCGATGAAGAGCGCAGGCGGCAGCGTCGCCGCCGACCCGCTGATCAGCTCCGTCTACACGGGCGTCAACGGGGGGCTCGTCGTGTGCCTCGCCGGCGACCCCGGCATGGCCAGCGGCATGACCGAGCAGGACGACCGCTACTTCGGCCGCATCAGCAGCATGCCGATGCTGGAGCCGGCCGACAGCCAGGAGTGCTACGAATACGCCAAGCGCGCGTTCGCGATGAGCGAGGAGTTCGACGTGCCGGTCATGGTGCGCCTGAGCATCCAGACGGCGCACCAGAAGAGCATCGTCCGCTTCGACGGCGAGATCGCCGGCGAAGGGGACGGCCCGGCCGGCCTGACCCGGCCGGCGCCCGAGCGCCGGCCGCCGGACCGCAAGACCGAGAAGTACTGCCTGCTGCCCAAGTTCTCGCGGCCGCTGCACCGCAGCCTGCTCGAGCGCGTGGAGCGTCTGCGGGTGTTCGCCGAGGCCAGCGCGGCCTCGGGCGACCTGGCCCAGGTCGTGCCCGCCGCCGGCCCGGTGCCGCTGCAGGGCGGCGGGACGGCGAGAATCGGCGTGGTCTCCGCCGGGGCGGCGTACCTCAGCGCCAGAGAGGCGCTGCCCGGCGCCGCCTTCCTCAAGCTCGGCATGATCCACCCGCTGCCGCTCGACGCCATCCGAGCCTTCGCACAGACGGTCGACCGGCTGTTCGTCGTCGAGGAGCTCGAGCCGTATCTGGAGGAGCAGATCCTCGCGGCTGGGATCCTCTGCGAGGGCAAGCAGTGGTTCCCACAGTGGGGCGAGCTCACGGCCGTGCGGGTGGGCCGGGGTTTCTCCGCCGCCGGCCTCGACCTCCCGCGCTGGGCGGAGGAGAAGGCCGCGGAAGACGGCTCCGTCATCCCGCGGCCCCCCGTGCTCTGCACCGGCTGCCCGCACCGCGGCATGGCCACGGCGATGAAGAAGCTCAACCTCGACGTGCACGGCGACATCGGCTGCTACGACCTCACGACCCTGCCACCGGTCAGCCACATGCACTCCGCCGTCGAGATGGGCGCCAGCATCCCGATGGAGCAGGGCTTCATGCGCGCCGGCGGCAGCGAGACCGGATCGCTCGCCGTCATCGGCGACTCGACGTTCCTGCACTCGGGCCTCACCGGATTGCTGAACGCCGTGCACCAGCGCACCGACCTGACGCTGCTCATCCAGGACAACAGCATCACGGCGATGACCGGTGGCCAGACCAATCCCGGCAACGAGCGTACGCTGGCCGGGGTCGAGACCAAGCCTGTCGACATCGCCGGCATCTGCAAGGCGCTCGGGGTGGAGCAGATCGAGATCGTCGACCCGTACGACTACGAGGCGTGTCTCGCGGCGCTCAAGGCCGGGCTGGCCTACGAGGGCCCGGCCGTCATCATCACCAACCGCCCCTGCATGCTCTTCCCGCGCAAGATCGGCGGCGAGGAGGCCTTCACGGTGGACGAGGACGTGTGCAACGCCTGCCAGCAGTGCATGAAGCTCGGCTGCCCGTCGCTCTCGCACACCGAGGCCGAGCACAAGGGCCGCCACAAGGTGAAGATCGACGAGGAGACCTGCACCGGCTGCTCGCTGTGCGAGCAGCTCTGCAAGCCCGGAGCCATCTCGAAGGCGAAGGCAGGTGTGGCATGAGCACCGACCACTATCACGGCGGCGTGGTCGACGACATCATGGTCGTCGGCGTCGGCGGCCAGGGCGTGATCGTGGCCGCCGCGGTCATCGCCGACACGGCGATGCTGCACGGCGGCCTCGACGTCAAGCTCTCGGAGACCCGCGGCATGAGCCAGCGCGGCGGCAGCGTGAACTCGCACATCCGCATCGGCGAGACCGTCGTCGCGCCGAGCATCAGCCCGGGCGAGGTCGACTACCTGCTGGCGTTCGAGTCGGCCGAGGGGCTGCGCACGGCGCCGTCCCTCGTCCCCGGCGGCGTCGCGATCATCAACACGCAGCAGATCGTGCCGCCGCTCGCCTCGCAGGGCGACATGAGCTACCCGTTCGACGCGGCCGAGCGCATGGCGCTGGGCGACCGGCGCGTGACCGTCGTAGACGGCAACGGCATCGCCCTGGAGGTCGGCGAGCTCAAGGTGGCCGGCATCGTCCTGGTCGGCGCGCTCTCCACGCACCTGCCGTTCGACGTCGAGACCTGGCAGGCGGCGATCGTGCGCAACGTGCCGCCCAAGTGGAAGGACCTCAACTTCGCCGCTTTCGCGGCCGGACGTGAGGTCGGGGCATGAGCACCACTTGTCCGGGCGGCGCGGCCGCCGGCTCTCACGCCGTGGCCGACGACGAGCGCGAGTACTTCGACCCGGTCAACGAGACGCTGGAGCCCGAGGACCTGCAGGAGCTCCAGCTCGAGCGCCTGCAGACCGTCGTCGCCCACTCGTACGCGAACAGCGACGCCTACCGCGCGCTCTGCGACGGGGCCGGCGTCGCGCCCGCGGACATCAAGTCCCTGGACGACCTCCGCCGGCTCCCGTTCGTCGACAAGGTCACGCTCCGCGACTACTACCCGGACAAGCTGCGCACCTGCGGCCTCGACAACATCATCGAGGTCCACAGCACGTCCGGCACGACCGGCAAGCCCACGCCGATCTGGGTGTCTCGCAAGGACATGGACCTCTGGCTGGAGCGCAACGCGCGGACCATGTGGATGATCGGCCTCCGCCCGGGCGACCTCCTGCAGAACATGTTCGGCTACGGCCTGCCGACCAGCATCGGGCTGCAATACGGCGCCCAGCACGCCGGCATCGGCGTGGTGCCCGCCGGCATCGGCCGCCAGGAGCTGCTCATCGACTTGATGGTCGACCTCGGCGTCACCGCTATCTGCACCACGCCGTCCTACGGGCTCTACCTCGCCGAGAAGGCACTCGAGCGCGGCATCGACCTCAGCAGGGACACCAGGCTGCGCATCGGCCTGTTCGGCGCCGAGCCGTGGCCGGAGACCGGCCGCGAGCGCCTTGCCGCCGCGATGGGCGTCGACGTCTTCAACGAGTACGGAATGGGTGAGTTCCTCGGACCGGGCATGGCCGCGGAGTGTCCGGTCAAGCAGGGCATGCACGTCTGGTCGGACCACATCTACGTGGAGTGCATCGACCCTGTGACGCTCGAGCCGGTCGCCGATGGCGCCCCCGGCGAGCTCGTCTGGACCTCGCTCACCAGCGACTCCACGGCGATGATCCGCTACCGCAGCCACGACATCAGCTCGCTCACCTACGAGCCCTGCGCCTGCGGCCGCAGCCATCCGCGCATCGGCCGCATCACCGGGCGCAGCGACGACGCCGTGTCCGTCGGCGGCCTCGTCGTGTTCCCCAGCCAGATCGAAGAGGTGCTGCTGAAGTACGACGAGTTCGGCAGCAACTTCTGCATGGTCATCGACAACGTGAACAACCTCGACCGGCTGACGCTGCAGGTCGAGGTCCGCGGGCTCGACGAGATGAGCGACGACGCCCAGGCCAGGCTGTCGAAGGGCATCGTGACGGGCGTCAAGACCAGCGTCGGCGTGACGCCGAAGATCGAGCTGCATGCACCGTACGCGCTGCCGCGCGACACGAGCGGCCAGGGCAAGACCGCCTGCCATCGCGTCGACGACCGTAGGAGCTGCTGACGGCGCGGTTGTCGACGACGCTTGCCGGCTTCCTCAAGGACGCCGGCGTCGCCCAGTGGGGCGTGCCGCGTGCCCGGACGAGCCGTGGCCGTTCGCGCCGCACCTGCCACGCGCCATGTCCATCGGCGCCGCCCTCCGACCCGAGATCATCGGCCCGGTCCAGGAGGGCCCGACCGCGCCTCACTACGCGGAGTACAAACGGGTGAACGTCGCCCTGCGGGCCGCCGCACAGAGTCTCGCAGCCCTTCTCGGCGAGCACGGCGCGACGGCCGAGCCGCTCGAGCCCACGGTCGGCTACAAGTCCGGCAGGGACATGACCGCCGCTGGCCTCTTCGCCCACAAGACGGCGGCGACGCAGGCCGGACTCGGCTGGATCGGCAAGACGGCGATCTTCGTGTCGCCGCGGCTGGGGCCCTCGGTGCGCCTCGCGACCGTGTTCACGGACACGAACCTGCCGGCCGCCGAGCCGATCAGCGAGGGCAGGTGCGCCGGGTGCCGGCGGTGCGTCGACGCCTGCCCCGCCGGCGCCGGGCGCGACGTGCGCTGGCGGGCGGGCATGCCCCGCGAGGAACTCCTCGACGTCGTCGCGTGTCTGCGAGAGACCGAGGCCAACGATGGCGCCGCCGGAGGCCTATGCGGCGTGTGCGTCGCGGTCTGCCCGTTCGGGCGGCGGCTGCTGCGCGACCGAGGCTGACCGGGCCGGATCCAACACCGCTCCCGCCCGCGATCGAGTAGACGACCGGCACAGCTGCTGACTGCGCCCTCAATGACGGCGCTGTTCGGCATTCTCGAGGACGCCGGAGTGTGGCGGCCAGACCGGAAGAGGTCGCCGCAGCTCTCCAGCGCACGGAGATCGATCAGCGCCGGAGTGCGGCCTCCATCATCGCTTTGACCGCGTCGACGTGAGCGCCCATCGCGGTGGACGCTGCCGCTGAATCCTTGAGTCGGATCGCCCTCGCGATGCTCGCGTGGTCGCGGCTGATCTCGTCCAGACGATGCTGCCGAAGTGCCAGGTCGACCGGGAGGAAGAGCTTCCCGCGCGCCTCCGCCATGACCGCAGCCAGCTCCCGGCTGTGCGCCGCCGCAGCGACGGCGTCATGAAAAGCGGCATTCCAGCGCAGCACACCCTTGTGCGTCTCAGAGAGCATCGCGTTGGCGGCGTCGATCGCTGACATGTCCTCATCCGTGCGTCTCTCGGCGGCCAGCCACGCGATCCGAGTCTCGACCGTCGCTCTGAGTTCGAAGATGCCGTCGACGTCGTCCGCGTGTCGAAACGCCCACGCTGCCCAGCAGCCACCGAGTGTCTCAATGTCGCTCACTCGAGAGCCTGCCTGCGCTCCGCGACCGGTGACCACATATCCCAGGCTCTGAAGTGACCTGAGCGCCAGGCGCAGCGTGACCGGCGAGATTCCCAATGTGGCCGCCAGTTCGCGACTTGGAGGCAGCCGGTCGCCTGGGGCAAGCTCCCCCGAGAAGATGAGCGAACGCACGAACGCAGCGGCATGATCCGCCGCCGTAGGCACGTTGAGTGTGGTGGCGTCAGCCCTCGCGTCGAACCCTTTCTGATCGTCTTCCACGCCGGCTCTCATTCCTTCGCTCGGGTGTCGCATCGTGACACGGCCTGACGCCTGAGGGCGCCTTGACCACGTAGAGATAATGAGCTAGTTTCTATCTCATTAGCGCATGAGCATTATGCTGCACGTCTCAGTCTACGCCCGTGCGGCTTGGCTCGGGAACGGGGAGGACACACATTGGGCACCGTGCTAGCCACCGGCAACCAGGCAGCGGGACAGGTCCTGGCCATGGCGGGTGAGGCCAATAGATCTGCGCGCGGGTGCGGCGGCGGCGCCTATCCGATCACCCCGCAGACCGAGATCGCTGAATACCTGACCGGGCACCAGTTCGCGAAGGGCAGCTTCGTCACGGCGGAGTCGGAGCATAGTGCGATGGCGGTCTGCATCGGCGCCTCGGTCATGGGTGCGCGTTCGTTCACGGCCAGCTCCTCGAATGGCCTTCTCTACATGACCGAGAACGTGTTCGCCGCCGGATACTGCCGGCTGCCGTTGGTCATGGTGGTGTGCAATCGGACCATCGGACCACCTTGGAACATCTGGGTCGACCAGGGCGATAGCCTCGCCATGCGCGATTCTGCCTGGCTGCAGTTCTACTGCGAGTCCCACCAGGACCTGGTGGACACGATTCTGCTGTCATTTCGCGTCGCCGAGGACGAGCGCGTACTCCTGCCCGCGATGGTCGCGCAGGATGGTTTCCTGATCTCTCATACCGCGATGCGGGTCGACATACCTGAGCAGGGGGAGGTCGACCGCTACTTGCCCGCCCTCCGGCTCCCCCAGCGACTCCGCCCCGACCACCCGGTGCTCTACGGCAGCATCACGCTTCCTCGCGAGACGGAGAACCACCGTCGCGATCTGGAGGCGGCGATGGCCCAAGTGCCCATCGTCCTCGCCGAGGCAATCGATGAGTTCGAGTCGGTCTTCGGCCGTCGCCCTCACGGCGCGTTCTCCGCCGAACAAACTGCGGACGCAGACGCCGTGTTGGTCGCCAGTAGCACGATGTCGCGCACGGCACGACGTGTCGTCGAGAGGCGGCGCGCGCGAGGCGAGAAGATCGGCCTGGTCGGGGCCAAGCTCTTCAGACCGTTTCTGCGGCCCGAGCTGGTCGGGGCGATAGGCTCGGCGAAGCGGGTGGCGGTACTTGACCGCAACCTTTCGCCTGGGTCTGGCGGCATCTTCTGGAACGAGGTCGCTGTCAGCCTGCGTCAGCGCGCCGACGTAGTGCTCCAGGGCTACCTGATGGGCCTCGGCGGCGGCGACGTCACCGACGGGCATGTCGAGGCCGCGCTAGATGACCTGCTCGGTCTGGCCGAGTCCGGAGAGCCCGTCTTCTTTCCGGCGAGGGTGGCATGAACGCGCACGTGGCCGACGGGCTCCTCCGGGCGGGCAACGCCAACTGTGCGGGCTGCGGCATGACCCTGGGTCTGCGGTGGTTCGGCGAGGCGCTGGCCGGAACGACGCCACTGCTGGCGATCCCGCCATGCTGCGCGACGGTCACATCGGGGCTCTTCCCGACCACCGCGTACCACGCTCCCGGTATCGCCACCACCTTCGCCAGCTCGGCTGCTGTGGGCAGCGGGATGAGCCGTGTCCTCCGCCAGAACAACGAGGACCAGCCGGTGGTCTGCTGGACGGGCGACGGCGGTACCTACGACATCGGCATGGCGACTCTCTCGGCGGCTGCCGAGCGCAACGAGGACGTCATCTACGTCTGCTACGACAACGAGATCTATGGAAACACCGGTGGCCAGCGCAGCAGCGCAACGCCCATGGGCGCAAAGACCACGACGTCGGCCCGCGGCAAGGTGGAGCGCAAGAAGGACATCATGGCGATCATGGCCGCGCACAGGGTGCCCTACGCGGCGTCTCTCTCCCTGGCTCACCATGACGACTTCGTGCGCAAGGTGAAGCTCGCTCTCGGGCTCGGTGGGTTCCGCTTCCTCTTGATGCTGTCCCCCTGTCCCGCCGGGTGGAAGTGCCAGCCCGACGAGAGTGTTGCCCTCGTACGGATGGCGGTCGGCTGCGGCATCTATCCCGTCTTCGAGGTCTTCGACGGCGTGCGCTACCGCGTCAATGTGAGGCCGGACGGCACGCCCCTCGAGGACTACCTCGCGCGGCAGAAGCGGTTCAAGTCGGAGGGGCTGGATGTGGACTTCCTGCAGGCGGACGTCTCGGCAAGGTGGACCCAGCTGCGGGCCCTGGAGGAAGCGTCCCCAGCCGAGGACGAGGAGTGTGCGACGCTGGACGACGTGCAGACACCGGCCGTGGCTGTCAGTTGTGAGGTGCGCTCATGAGTGAGTCGACGCGCATCGCATTCAGGGACGGCTCCTTCGTTCCCTACGCCGACCTGGCCGTAGGATTCGGGACGCATGCGCTTCACTACGGCACGAGCGTCTTCGAGGGCCTGCGCGCGTACTGGGACGCTGACGCAGATGAGCTGTTCTTGTTCCGGCCCCGGGAGCACTTCGAGCGGCTTCGCGGCTCGGCCCGGTTCTTCGGCATGACGCCGCCGTATTCCGCGGAGGAACTGTGCCGGCTCACGACGGAGTTGCTCGCCCGCAACGAGCTGCGAGAGGACGCCTACGTACGCCCCGTCCTCTACAAGGGCGGCGATGGCATCGGCCTCTGGCGGAGCGACCTGCCGGACTGCTTCGCCATCTTCGCTGTGCCCATGGGCAAGTACATCGGCGACGGCGGGATCCGCTGTTGCGTGAGTTCCTGGAGGCGGCCGCACGGCAACTCGGCTCCCGCACGCGCCAAGATCGGAGGCATGTACGCGGCGATGGCGCTCGCGCGCCACGAGGCTCTCGAGAAGGGCTTCGACGAGGCGATACTGCTCAGCGCCGACGGCCGCGTGGCCGAAGGTTCGGCCGAGAACATCTTCCTTGTCATCGACGGCCAACTGGTGACGCCGTCCCTCGGGAACGACGTGCTCGCCGGCATCACCCGTGCCAGCGTCATCGACCTAGCCGCGGCAGAGCTCGGATTGACCGTGGTCGAGCGCGACGTGAACCAGAGCGAGCTCACCTTCGCCGACGAGGTGTTCCTCTGCGGCACGGCCGCCGAGATCACGCCTGTCGTGGAGATCGACCACCGCGTCGTGGGTGATGGCAGCGTTGGTCCGATAACGGGAGCGCTGGCACGCGTCTACGACGCCGTGGCGCATGGCACGCGGAGCGAGTACCTGAGCTGGTGCCGTCCGGTGTACGCGCAGACTCTCGAGGGAGCCGCCCGATGATCGAACTCGTCATTCATGGCCGCGGCGGCCGGGGCGGAGTCACCCTGGCCAAGCTGATTGCGGGCGCCTACTTCGGGCTCGGCCAGCACGCTCAGGCATTCGGTGTCTACGGCGCCGAGCGCACCGGAGCTCCGGTGCAGGCGTTCGTGCGCATCGATGACTGCGAGATCACGGTCCACAACGCCATCACGGCCCCCGATCACCTCATCATTCTCGAGCCGTCGCTTGTCGCACCCGAACTCGCCGCGACCATGAGCCCAGAAGGCTGGATCATCGTCAACACCCCGCAATCGGCACGGGATCTGGCCAAGTTCCTGCCGGGGCGCAACGTCGCCACCGTGGACGCGAACGCGATCGCGGTGGCAAAGCATCTCGGCTCCGCGGCGCTACCGATCGTCAACACGACGATGCTCGGTGCGATCGCGCGCGTGCTGGGTATCGAGTTCGCGGCCGTGGAGGCGGCGCTGACCGGGGCGGGCTTCGTCGGCGGCAACCTGGTCGCGGCCCAAGAGGCCTACGCACGAGTCATCACCGAAACCGAACCAGGAACTGCAGTGACCATCCGCCTTCCCGTGCTGCCTCCACCGGTCGGCTTCCTCGATGCGCGAGTCGGGAGCATGCCCACGACGCGCACGGGCGCCTGGGCGTCTCGGCGCCCACATGCCCACGAGCTCAGGCCACTCTGCAGTGAAGGCTGCCCGGCGGGCAACGACGTGCGCGGATTCCTCCAGGCCGCGTCTGCAGGGGACTACGACCGCGCGCTGGCGATCATTCTCGACACGTCGCCGTTCCCCGGCACTTGCGGCCGCGTCTGCCCCGCCCCTTGCATGAGCGCCTGCAACCGGAAAGAGCTCGACGACGCGGTCGATGTGCGCGACATCGAGCGCGCCGTCGCCGACCGCGGCCTGTGGCCTGCGGCCTCTGCGGCCGATGGGCGTCCCTCAGTCGCCATCGTGGGTTCGGGCCCCGCCGGTCTGTCCGCCGCCTACCACCTGGCGAGGCTCGGCCATCCCGTGACCGTCTTCGAGGCGGGCGACGAGGCGGGTGGCGTGCTGCGCACCGGCATCCCGGAGTACCGCTTGCCGCGAAGCGTGCTCGACAGCGAGATCGAGTTCATCACAGCCCACGGCGTTGACATCCGGCTCGGTCGGATCATCGACCGCGCGGCGCTCGAGGACTTGAGCCGCGACTACGCGGCCGTCTTTGTCGCCACGGGACTGCAGGAGCGCCGCTCGTTGGAGCTTCATGGTGACTCGTCCGGCATCGTGGGTCAGAGCCTGGAGTTCCTGGCTGCGGCCCGAGATGGTGGCCCCGACCTCACGGGCCAGACGATCGCGGTCGTCGGTGGTGGCAATACTGCCATCGACGCGGCTCGCACTGCCCTGCGGCTCGGCGCCGATGAAGTGCGGGTCGCGTATCGGCGCACCCGCGCCGAGATGCCGGCCATCGCCGAGGAGATCGAAGAGGCCGCCGAAGAAGGCGTGCTCTTCGAGGAGTTGCTGTCGCCGGTGGGGTTTGTGTCCGGCGACGGTGGTCCGCGGCTCGTCTGCCGCCGGATGCGCCTCGCGGGGCCTGATGAGAGCGGTCGCCCGCGGCCCGTGCCGACCAACGGCGGAGACGCCGTTCGTGAGCTTCGTTGCGACCGCCTGTTGCTGGCGCTTGGGCAGGGGAGCGACCTCTCGATCCTGCCGGATGGGGCAGCGGCAGGTCCTTTGCCGGTGACGCTGGGAGACACGGGCGGATCGGTCTTCCTCGGTGGCGACCTGGTCGGCGGCGAAGGCACGGTGACCGCGGCGATCGGCAGCGGACGTCGCGCCGCGCTCGCGATCCATGAGGCTCTGGCCGAGGGATCGGACCCAGTGAGCGCCGACGGGGCGCATGGCGACGCCGCGCTTGCGGGCGCGGAGGTCATGCATCTGCACTCGTTCTCACCGGTCTCTCGGGAGGCCGTATCGCTGCTGCCCGCGGAGGCCCGGCGCACGACGTTCGCCGAAGTGCGACAGGGGCTGACCGGCGCCCCGGGCCACGACGCGGCGCAGGCCGAGGCCGGGCGCTGCCTGGCCTGCGGCATGTGCACCGGCTGCGACACGTGCGTCGTCTACTGCCCCGAGGGCGTGCTTCACCGCGCAGACGGGCAGCCGCCCGACTTCGACTACGAGTACTGCAAGGGCTGCGGGTTGTGCGTCGCGGAGTGCCCGCGCGGCGTGGTCTTCACTGAAGCGATTTAGAGCGCCCGGTACTCACGACCTCCGGACCAGAAGGAGAAGACCGATATGGACTGGCGAGAGCACTACAAGCGTTGCTTGCGTTCGTCGGAAGAGGCGGTGAGCGTCATCAAGTCCGGCGACCGCATCGTCTCCGCACATGCCTGCAGCGAGCCGATCGACCTCTACGACGCGCTGGTCGCGCGCGCGCCCGAGCTGCGCGACGTGGAAGTCGTGCACCTCGTGCCCATGGGCAAGGGTGAGTATGCCCGGCCGGAGTACGCCGGGAGCTTCCGCCACAACTCCGTGTTCGTCGGCGCCCCCACGCGAGAGGCAGTCTGCGACGGCCGCGCCGACTTCACGCCGTGCCACTTTCACGAGACTCCGGCTCTCTTTACCGAGGGCTACCTGCCGCCCGACGTCGCGCTCGTACATCTGTCGCCGCCCGACAGGCACGGCTGGTGCTCGTTTGGTCTGTCGGTCGACTACACCAAACCGGCGGCGCTGGCGGCCAGGAAGATCGTCGCCCAGGTCAATCCGAACATGCCGCGCACGCACGGCGACACCTTCATCCACGTCACGCGGCTCGATGCGATCGTGGAGAGCTCGACGCCCCTTCTTGAGTTGCCGGCGCCGAGGATCGGCGCTGTGGCAGAGGCCATCGGGCGGAACATCTCCGAGCTGGTCAGGGATGGCGACTGCCTTCAGGTCGGGATTGGCGCGATTCCCGAGGCCGTCCTTCGCTTTCTGCATGACAAGAAGGACCTCGGCATCCACTCGGAGATGTTCAGCGACGGGGTCGTCGACCTCTACGAGGAGGGTGTAGTCACCAACTCGCGCAAGACCATCCATCGCGACCGGCTCGTCGCCACCTTCCTCATGGGCTCGCGGCGCCTCTATGACTTCGTCGACGACAACCCGGTAGTGAGCATGTTTCCCGTGAGCTACACCAACAACCCCTACGTCATCGCCCAGAACGACAACGTGGTGTCCATCAACTCAGCGCTGCAGGTAGACCTGATGGGACAGGTCGTGGCCGATACCATGGGCCCCCGGCAGTACACAGGCGTCGGTGGCCAGGTCGACTTCGTCCGCGGCGCCGCGGCCAGCAAGGGTGGACGGGCGATCATCGCTCTGCCGTCGACCGCGAAGTGCGGTACGGTCAGCCGGATCGTCGCCAAGATCAGTGATGGCGCCGCGGTCACCACCATGCGCGCCGACGTGGACTACGTGGTCACCGAGCACGGCGTGGCGCATCTCAAGGGCAAGACCTTGCGGGAGCGTCGTCGCGAACTGCTCGCCATCGCCCAGCCCGAGTTCAGAGGTCTGATCGAGGAGGACTACGGCGCACTGTGCAGTGCAGAGACGGCGCCGTCTCCGGCCTCGGCTGGTGGCTGACGCGGGCATCGCCACGGCACGGCCAGAAGCTGTCAGAGTAGTCGCCGTCTAGGCCGAATCCAGCAGCTCCTGCATCAAGGCTAGGAGGAAAAGCCGATGCCCAGGTACGAAGTCGAGTTCCGACGCTCGATCGATGATCCGGAGGCGTTCTGGGCGACGAGAGCGTCGGCCGTGGACTGGGATGAGCCTTGGCGGCAGGTGCTCGATCCCGAGGCCAAGCCGGGTCCGCGATGGTTCGTCGGTGGGCGACTCAACACCTGCTTCAATTGCGTCGATCGCCATGTGCTGGCGGGGCACGGTGACCGGACGGCGGTGTTCCATGAGAGCCCACGTGCCGGGGTGTCGGCAGCGATCACCTACGCCGAATTGCTCGACCGCGTAGCACGAGTTGCCGGGGGACTTCAGTCTCTCGGTGTCGCCAAGGGCGATCACGTGCTGATCTACATGCCCATGATCCCTGAGACGGTCATCGCGATGCTCGCCTGTGCGCGTCTCGGCGCGGTGCACTCGCTGGCCTTCGGCGGCTGTGCCTCGGAGGAGCTGGCAGCGCGTATCGACGGCTTTCGACCCAAGGTCGTGCTCTGGGGGGCCTGCGGCGTCGAGCCCAGCCGAATCGTCGAGTACCAGCCCCTGCTCGAGCGCGCGCTGCAACTCGCCCAGTGGCAGGTGGAGTCGACGGTCGTGAGACAGCGTCTCCAGGCGCGCGCCCCGTTGAAGGAAGGCCGCGATCACTGCTGGATACAGCTCGAACGGTCCTCGCCACCGGTCCCGTGCACTTCAGTAGAGGCAACGGACCCGCTCTACATCATGTACACGGCTGGAACGACCGGGAAGCCCAAGGGCGTGATCCGCGACAACGGCGGCCATGCGGTCGCACTGACCTGGTCGATGAAGGCCGTGTACGACATCGGGCCCGGCGACGTGTTCTGGGCCGTCTCGGATACGGGATGGCAGCCCGGCCACAGCTACGGCGCATACGCGCCTCTCCTGACGGGCGCGTCGACCGTCGTCTTCGAGGGCCAGCCGATCGGGACCCCTGACGCAGGGGTCTACTGGGAGGTCATCGAGCGCCTCGGGATCAAGGCGATTCTGGCCGCCCCGACGACGGTCCGGGCGATTCGAGAGGAAGACTCCAAGGGCTCCCTCGCGGAAGGCCACGATCTGAGCTCCCTCGAGGCGGTCTTCATGGCCGGTGAGCGGCTCGACGCCGCGACAGACGACTGGACGCGTGACCTCCTCGGAGTCCCGGTGGTCGGCCAGTACTGGCAGACCGAGACCGGCTGGCCCGTCTGCTGCATCTGCAGAGGCATCGAGAAACTCCCAACGCGCTCGGGTTCAGTCAATCGGTGCGTCCCCGGGTACGAAGTGGTGGCCTTGGACGCCCAAGGTCAACCGCTCCGACCGGGGCTGGAGGGCGCTCTCGCGGTTCGTCTGCCGTTGCCGCCGGGTGCCCTTCCGACGCTCTGGCGGGACGACGAGGAGTTCGTGCGCGCCTACCTCGTTCCGTATCCCGGTTACTACTGCACGGGAGACGCTGGCTGGATCGACTCCGACGGGTACGTGTTCGTCAGCGACCGCCTCAACGATGTTGTCAGGGCAGCAGGGTACAGTCGGCGGTCCGAAGCTTCTTGAACTCGACCGGACTGTGGACGAGGTCAGCAAGAGGCGGGCGTCGCGTAGGGTGGCGTTGGCCGCCTCATGCGGCTTGAGCACGCCAGGCTTCCCAAGCGCTGACGCTGCTGGAGCAGGCTCGTCATCCGCGACACAGTGTGAAACGAAGCGAGAGCTCGCGTCACACGAAGGGCATTGAGGTCACTTCCACTATCGTGGAGTCTTCTACCGATGAGAGCCAGCATCACGCTCACCCACGTCTGCTTGGCGGCCACTGCTCTTCAGGAGGACGGACACTGACGCCGATCACATTCCGCGATTTGGACCGGCTGACTGGTCATGGCCGCCACGAGTTGCGTCGCGACGCGCTGGCGATCGCCGCCGTGGGCCTCACGGCGGCCGATCCGGTGTCGGCCTTCATGCGCTCGATCACCCTCGAGGGCAACGTCCTGAGGGCCGGCTGCGAGGCCTTCGACCTCTCCGGCCGCGATGTGTTCGTGGTCGGGGCCGGAAAGGCGACGATCGGCATCGCCGCCGCGCTCGATGGACTGCTCGGCTCGCGCATCCGCGATGGGGCGGTGGCGGTCAAGCACGGACAGGCGCGGCCGCTGGACCACATCGAGGTCCTTGAAGCCGCGCACCCCGTGCCCGACGAGGGGAGTGCTGCCGCTGGAGACCGGCTCCTGGCCATCGCCGACATGACCCGGCCCGGCGATCTGCTGATCGCCGTGTTCACGGGCGGCAGTTCGGCCCTCGCGGTGGCGCCGGCCGACGGGCTCACCTTGGCCGATAAGGTCGCAACCGGCCGGGTTCTCCTCGCCTCAGGCGCCGACATCGTCAGCATGAACAATGTACGCAAGCACATGTCGCGGCTGAAGGGCGGACGACTTGGGGCGGCTTGCCGCTGCACCATCCTCAATCTCAGCGTCTCGGACGTGGTCGGTGATCCGCCGCACGTCTTCACGAACCCCACCGTCCCGGATCCCTCCACCTTTGCCGATGCGCACGAGGCGTGCGACCGCTTCGGCCTTTGGGAAGAGCTGCCTGCGCCGGTCGCGGCCCACCTGCGTCGTGCAGACCCGGCGGCCGAAACGGTGCGGGAACTCCCCGATGTCCACACCCGCGTGCTTGCGACGTCGGCCACGATGTGCTCGGCAACGCTCGCCGCCGCACTCGAGCTCGGCTACGTGTCCGAGCTGTTGACGCTCGAGCTCGAGGGCGACAGCGCCGCTGCGGGACGCCTGCTCGCCCGCTCGGCTCGCAGGCTCGGACCCGGCCGCGCTCTCGTCGCAGGCGGCGAGACCGTCGTTGCGCTCGGTCCGGCCGGACACGGCCTCGGCGGCCCGAGCCAGGAGGCCGCAGTGGCCGCGGCCATCGAGCTCGCCGGCGGCGGCCCGGCCTGTGCCCTGTGCCTCGATTCGGACGGTAGCGACGGCCCCACCGATGCCGCGGGCGGCATCGTCGACGACTTGACGGTCGCCGAGCTGGCTACTCAGGGTGTCGACCCTGTGACCGCTCTTGCGGGACACGCCACCTACGACCTGCTTGCGGCCACTGGCAACCTCCTGGTGACGGGCCCCACCGGCACCAACGTCAACGACCTGCGCCTCATACTCACTGGCCGACCTGAGCGGTCGAGAAGGGCGTAGACTCCGGCCGAGCGAGCTTCGGCGGTGACCGGGGCTCCTGCCGGTGGTAGGCAGGCTTGCTTTGGCGTTCATCCGGGATGCCCCTGAATGTGGAGACGAACATGTTCGACGGCTTCGAGATCGCGATGATCGAGACGAGCACCGGGGTGATAAGGGCCCGCTCTGCGGGCGACGGCCCTCCGCTCCTGCTCTTGCACGGCCATCCGGAGACGCACGTCATGTGGCACAAGGTCGCCCCGCTGCTGGCCCGGGAGTTCACCGTCGTCGCCAGCGACCTGACCGGTTACGGGAAGAGCTGCAAGCCCGAGGCGGCCGCCGACCACAGCCCCTACACGAAACGGGCTATGGCTGCGACGCAGATCGAGGTCATGCGGAGTCTGGGCCACGAGCAGTTCCTCGTGGCCGGTCACGATCGTGGAGCGCGCGTCGGGTATCGCATGGCCCTCGACCACCCAGAGCGCGTGCGAAAGCTTGCGGTGCTCGACATCGTGCCGACAAGCGAGGCCTTCGATCGCGCGGACCACGCGTTTGGGATGGCGTATTGGCACTGGTTCTTCCTGTCTCAGCCGTACCCGTTCCCGGAGCAGGTGCTGGAGGCCGATCCGCGTGCCTTCTACGCCCGGCTGATGGCCGACTACATCTCCGACGAAGCGCGGGCGGATTACTTCCAGGCGCTGGAAGACCCCGCTACGATCCACGCGATCTGCGAGGACTACCGCGCAGCTGAGACCACGGACTGCGCGTTGGACCGCGCCGACCGCGGGGCGCGGTCGATCGGCTGCCCGCTCCTGGTCCTCTGGGGTGAGCGAGGACACCTGCAGTCGCTGTATGACGTGCTGGCGATCTGGAGCGACTGGGCCGACGATGTGCGCGGACGGGCGCTACCCTGTGGGCATCACCTGCCGGAAGAGGCGCCCGACGAGACCTATGGCGCTCTCTTGTCCTTCTTCGGCGCCTGAGACTCAGCCGACCGTCAACTCGTCCAGAGCATCGCGGTCGAGGTCGAGTCCGAGTCCCGGACCGGCCGGGACGTCGACGAGCCCATCGTGCGCGATGGGATAGCCGCCGACGAAGATCTCCCTGAGAGGATTGGGCACGATCATGTACTCGATGGGGTTGAGTGTAGGCGAGGCCGCGCTGATGTGAAGGGCTGCCAGCTGGGACACACCGCCGGACAGCCCGGTGTGCGGAGCCAGGGCGAGGTTCGCGGCGTAGGTCAGTGTCGACGCCTGCCATGCGCCCGTTACTCCTCCGCAGCGACCCACGTCAGGCTGGATGATGTCGATGAGCCGGCGTTCGATGAGCTCGCGGAAGCCGAAGACGGAGAACACGGTCTCGCCGGCGGCGAGTGGGACCGAGGTCGCCGCATGCACACGCTCGTAGCCTGCAAGATCGTCCGGCGGGACAGGCTCCTCGAAGAACCCGACGTCGCAGTTTTCCAGTCCGCGGGCCACACGGATGGCCGAAGCGGCGTCGTAGGCGCCGTTCGCGTCCACGTACAGATCGATGTCCTGCCCGACCGCGTCGCGCACGGCCGCAACGGCTCTGACATCGGCCCGTGTGCCGCCTTGTTCCTGACGACGACCGATCTTCATCTTGAGCGCAGTGAAGCCGCGAGCCACCTGTTCCTCTGCCTGCGTCCGGACAGCCTCGTCATCCGCCATCGCCAGCGCCGACGCATAGCACGGCAGCTGCCGCCGGCCCTCGCCATGGAGCAGCTCCCAGATCGGCTTGCCCTCGTGTCTGCCCACCAGGTCCCACAGGGCTGTGTCGACGCCGCTGACCGCCTCCATCACGACCCCCGTGCTGTGGCCCCAGCGGCGCAGGCGGTCGAGCATGGCCACCCAGAGATGCCCTATCTTCCGCGGGTCCTCGCCGATCACGACGGGTGTGAGAAGTGATTCCACTGCTGCCCGTGCCATCTCCGGGGCGCGACGCACGATGGCCTCGCCGTAGCCGACGAGGCCGTCGTCGCTCTCCACCTCGACCAACACGCAGGAGTACGCGGAGTAGTCGCCGATCGAGAAGGAGAATCCGTCGCCGACATCGGCCGAGAGCACGCGCGCACGTACCTTGGCTATCCTCATTGGGAACCGCCTTTCCTGGGGCCGTGCAGATACTCGAGTGCGTCGTCGGGCCGACGACGGCGAAGCAGATCCAATGCGCTGAGGGCAAGCCACAGGCGATGGCATGTCTCCTCGTCGCTGAGGTCCCGACCCATGGTCTGCTCCAGGCGCGCCAGGCGGTGGTAGACGGACCGCCGTTCGATGGACAAGCGGCGCGCCGCTTCGCTCTTCCGGCCACCGCATTCGATGAACGCTCGCAGAGTGGGGAGCAGGGGGGACTTTCCGCGCACATCGTGCTCCAGAAGCGGGCCCAGCTCCGACTCGACGTAGCGTGCCAGCTCGGGACCTTCCGCGAGCCGCAGCAGCAGGTGGCTCGGCCCCAGGCTGTCGAAGTGCGTGACCAGGGGTCCCTCGCCGGAGGCCGCGTGGAAGTCGGCGGCCTCGTACGCGTTCCTCAGGGCTTTGAGGAGTGAGTGTGGTGAGGTCTGCCCGCTCACACCAGCTCTCGGTCTTAGGTCGTCGTAGCGTCGGGCAACGCGCGAGACCGCCTTCGTCCCGATCTCGTCGAGCATCTGCTCGAGGTCCCGGCGCGGATCGACCCCGACGATCGCGACGACCCGATCGCCGTCGAGGCCGCACAGGCCGGCGCAGCCGCTGTCGCGTACGGCCTCACGGACGTCTGACAGGATCGACGCCCGCACGGCTTGGCGCTCGTGCTCCTCGAGCCCTTGGCGTGCCGCTCTGCTCGCGAGGCCGTGTGGAATGACCACGAGGACAGCAAGGGTCTTGACGTCAAGCTCCACCCTGCACGTCGAGCATCGCCGGTAGAACTCCGCCGGTTCCTGCAGCCGGCCGCCGAGGACATCCGCGATCAGGGCGCTGCACGCATGGTCGGCAAGGTGTCTGGCCTCGGAGCGGCCGAGCAGCGTGAGCGCCACAGCAGTGGCCGCGCGATCCACCGTCAGATGGTCGATCTCGTTGAATGGGTGGAGGACCGCCAGCACGTGGAGGCGCCCCACCAGATCACCGCGCACCACGATGTCCGCCCACAGGCATTCCGGTGACGATGGGGCGAGCTGGACCTCTCCGTCAGACGAGCGGCCGTGGCCTTCGCGCGAATGCAGCTCCCATGTCTGCAGAACGTCATCAACGGAGGCTGCGTGTGCGGCGTACTCGACGATCTGGTGCGCAGGATCCTCGAGAACCACCGGGTTCTCGACTGTCGCGGCGAGTCGCTCGAGGATGAGCGGAAGGTCGCCTCCCCCGGTGACCAGGCGGGTGAAGTCTCGGGCGATCATCTCCGCCTGCTCAATCAGCTGGAACTGCTCGCCGATGATCAGGCTGTGGACTTGCTCTGTGAGGTGGATCGCTCCTATGCGGCGACGGAGCACGATCAGCGGCAGGCCTTGAGCCTTGGCCTCTGCGATCATCCCGCGCGGCACCTCTGGGAAGTCCTCCCCGAGGCGGATCATCAGGCCAGCCACGTTGACGCCCGCCAGATCGCGCACGTACCGGCGCTGCATGCGAGGGTGGCGCGCAAGCTCCATCCCGGTCATGACGAGAAGCTCCCCCCCTTTGAGGAAGGGGGCGATATCCAGCCGCTCGGAGATGCCTACCCACCGGATAGCGCGCTCGAGGCTCTCCTGGCCGGCGAGTACGACAGCGTCGCCTTCGCGGACGTCCGGGAGAGCGAGAAGGTCGACGACCTTGAACGTCATTGGCTACACAGTGTGAGAGAGGAAGCGAGGGTTCGCGTCATGGTCTGTGCATTGTACTGCACTATTGCCGTGACTAACATCGGCGAATCCCGAGCCTGATGGAGGGGCAATGAAGCGCATAGCAGTGATTCCCGGAGACGGGGTAGGTCCCGAGGTCGTCCGAGAGTCGGAGAAGGTGCTCCGCATGGTCGGAACGATGGACCCGGCCGTCGAGCTGGCCTTTGACCACTACGAGTGGGGCACCGACAACTACCTCAGAAGTGGCGAGATGATGCCGGAGGACGCCCTCGATATCCTGCAGCACTACGACGCCCTTCTCTTCGGTGCGGTCGGCTCACCGGCCGTCAAAGACCACGTCACCCTCAGGGACCTTCTGCTCAAGATCCGCTTCGGATTCGACCTCTACGTGAATCTGCGGCCGGTGAAGTTGCTCGACGGCGTCGAGACGCCTCTTCGCAACGCCGAGCAGGCCGATGTCGACATGGTGTTCGTTCGCGAGGGCACCGAGGGCGAGTACGCGGGTGTCGGTGACCGCATCTACAGAGGGACCTCGCGCGAGGTCGCACTGCAGACGGCGGTCTTCAGCCGGAGGGGCACCGAGCGCGTCATTCGGTGGGCCTTCGAGCTCGGCAGGCGCGAGAGCCGCTCGGTGACCAGCGTCAGTAAGGCTAACGCGCTCAACTACTCGGCCGTCCTCTGGGACGAGATCTTCGACGAGATGGCCCTGGAATACCCGGACGTGCCGGCGCAGAGGCTCCTGGTCGACGCCGCCGCGATGTTCATGGTCATGGAACCCGAGCGGTTCGGCGTCGTCGTGGCCTCGAACCTGTTCGCCGACATCCTCACCGACCTCGGCGCCGCGATCATGGGGGGGATGGGCCTGGCCCCGAGCGCCGGCCTCAATCCGGAGCGAGTCTACCCCTCCATGTTCGAGCCGATCCACGGCTCGGCGCCCGAGATCGCCGGCAGGGGGGAGGCGAATCCGATCGGCTCGATCTGGAGCGCCGCCCAGATGCTCGACCATCTCGGGTTTTCAGCATGGAGCGCGGAGATCCTGCGGTCCATCAATGAGGTCCTCAGAGCGGGCGTTGTCCGCACTCCGGACCTGGGCGGCACGTCGTCGACCGTAGAGATGGGAGACGCCATCGCTGCTGCGCTCACGCAGCCGAAGGTGGCGACTCCAGCGTGACTCGCGTGCTCCAGGTCGATCTTCAGTTCGCAATCTCCCGCACGTGCCCGATACTCGACGCCACGGAAGCTCGCGGCGGTCGAGTCGGGTGCGGATCTGCGCCACCCACACGCGCCGACATCGGAGGCGCATCGTAGTCGTCGGATAGCGCTCGCCTACCACGAATCGTCAGGGGGAAGAGACATGAAGCAGAGAGTGGCCAAGAGAGCGGGGGGGTGGGGCAGCCGGGTGATCGCGGCGTTGCTGCTCACGGCAGCCGTGATTATTGTCGCCGGTTGCGGAGGCACCTCGGGGACATCCTCATCCGGCGGCAGTGACAGCTCCGCGCAGCCAGTGTTCCGCCTGGGCGTGCAGAGCGGCACCATTCAAACGCTCAACCCGTTCATGGGCAGCTACACGTCCGATCAAGTCGCCACGAACATGCAGTATCCGCTGCTCATCCAGTACTCCCAGGACCTCGAGGTGCAGCCGGACCTGGCGGAGTCATGGACGACCAGTCCGGACGGTAAGACCTGGACGTTCAAGCTCAAGTCGGGCGGCGTATGGACAGACGGGAAGCCGATCACGGCGCAGGATGCCGCCTTCACGATCAATGAGGTGCTCAGGCTCTCGGACGGCGTCGGGGCGTCGCTCAGCATCTACCTCGTCGGCGTTAAGTCCGCCAAGGCCGTGGATCCGACCACCCTGGACGTCAAGCTGTCGAGTCCCCAGGCTGCGTTCCTCTCCAACCTCCAAGGGTTGCCGGTCCTCCCCGAGCACGTCTGGGCGCCCCTGACGGCGGGAAACGGCGGCAAGGTCAAGACGTTCACGGGCGACCCGAGCAAGGGTCCCTTGGTGGTCGCCGGTCCGTTCGTCGTGCAGAAGTGGGAGACGAACGGCACGACTATCTTCAAGCGAGTCGACACGTACTATGGTCCGAAGTCCCTGATCGACACGTGGGGCTGGCAGGTCTTCTCGAACGCCGACGCCGGGATCCAGGCACTTAAGGCCGGCGACATCGACTGTCTCGCAGGGATCCCCGCGACCAGTGTCGATGCGCTCGAGGGCGCGCCGGGCATCCAGGTGGAAGGCTTCGGCCAGGGCAAGCTCCTCATCGGCCTGCTCTACAACAAGGGCGTCTCGGCTCACCCTGAACTCGGCGACCCCAAGGTGCGTGAGGCATTGAACGCTGCCATAAACCGGCAAGCGATCGTCGACTCGGCATTCCGTGGTTTCGGAAACGCTGATGGCTCGCTCTTCATGCCCCAGTTCGTGCCTCAGTTCATGACTTCTCCTGTGCCGGTGCCGGCGTTCGACGCCGCCAAGGCGAACCAGATCCTGGATGACCTGGGTTTCGCAAAGGGAAGCGACGGCATCCGCGTCGCCAACGGCGCCAAGATGTCCTACAAGTTGGCGGCTCTCACTTCGCGCAAGGCGACCTATGGGCGTGCTGCGGACGCGATCAGGCAGGACCTTGCCGCGATCGGCGTGGACTTCACGGTCGCCTGGGTCGACGATCCCGCCGGCGCGCTGGTGGGACCGAAGCAGAACTACGACAACGGCTACCAAGGCTACTTCGGTGGCATCGGCCTCATGCCGGATCCCGACTGGTCGTTGTACGTCTTCGATACGGAGATGCTCGGCGTCTACAACGTGTTCGGTTACTCGAATCCGGCGTACGACAAGCTGTACACTGCCCAGGCGACCGAGATGGATGCCGACAAACGCAAGGCGCTCATCGACCAGGCCATCGGCATCCTGCAGAAGGACCAGGTCGAGATCGGGGTGCTTTCCCAACCCACGATCGTGGCCTGGAACAGTCGCTGGCAGAACATCCCGGACGCGGCGTACATCGGCGGTTGGCTCGGCTATCTGAACCAGGATCAGCTCAGCAGGATCTCGTACCAGAAGTAGCAGGGAGCCGACCTCGACAATGCCGGCACTCACTGTGAAGCAATCGTGAGCAAGCGCCAACGCTTCATCCTTCGCCGGGCAGGGACTGCGGTGGTCATCGCCCTGGTGGCCACCCTGTTCAGCTTCGTGCTGTTCCGGACCCTGCCCGGCGATGCCGTGACCAACATCGCCCAATCGCCGCGGATCACGCCGGAGGTCCAGGCGGCGCTGCGTCACAACTTCGGCCTCGACAGGCCGTTGTGGACCCAATACGCGCTTTACATGCGCGAGCTCGCTAGGGGCAACCTCGGAGTGTCGTTCACCGATGCACAACCCGTCAGCGGCAAGATCATCCAGGCCGCTAAGAACACGATCCCCATGGCTTTGCTCGGCACGATGATGGGGATAATCGTCGGCACGATCATCGGCGTCAATGCCGCCTACAGGCAGGGCAGTGCCCGCGACCGCGTGATCACCGGCTCGGCCATGATTCTGTACTCTCTTCCCGTCCAGTGGATCGGCCTCTTGATGCTCGTCTGGTTCGCGGGTGTGCTCCCGACGTCCGGCATGAGTGACCCCTATCTCATCGACGCCGGCTTCTGGGCCACCGCGGAGGACCGACTGCTGCACATAATCCTGCCGGCGACCTGCGTTGCTTTGCTGCTCTTCGGCGCATTCGCCCTCGTCGTCCGGTCTTCGCAGCTCGAGGCTCTGTCTGACGACCACGTCTTGACGGCGCGCGCCAAGGGCTACGGGAACCGCCGCGTCGTCTGGCGCGAAGCGTTTCGCTCAGCGATGTTGCCCCTCGTTTCGCTCTCTACGCTCACGCTCGGCTTCCTGATAGGCGGTGGCATCCTTGTCGAGACGGTGTTCGGGTGGCCGGGAGTCGGCCGGCTCACCGTTCAGGCGGTCGGGGCTCGAGATTATCCCCTGCTCCAGGGGCTCTTCCTGGTGATCACCCTCTCTGTCGTGGCCTTCAACTTCCTCGGCGATGTCCTGCACGCCGTCCTCGACCCGAGGGTTGCGGAGTGAGCCTCTTCCGCCGCGTGCTGCACAAGCCGACGGTCGTGGCCGGGGCCGCGATCATCATCCTGTTCGCCTTTGTCGCCGTGTTCGCGCCGGTCCTCGAGCCCTATTCTCCGTACGTGCCCAGCGGGCCGACGTTCGCGCCGCCTTCAAGGTCCCATCTCCTGGGCACCGATGACGCCGGCGTCGACATGCTCAGTCTGGTGATTGCCGGGACCCAGAACTCGATGATGGTGGGGTTCGCAGCCGCGGCGGTCGCGGTCATCATCGGCGGCGCGCTCGGGATCGTCTCGGGGTATCGGGGCGGCTGGGGCGAGACGGCCGTCGTCGGAGTCACGGACTTCTTCCTCGTGATCCCGGCCCTGCCGCTGATGATCGTGCTGGCGGCTCTGTTCGGCCAGACCATCTTCCAGATCGTCATCATCATCGCGCTGCTTGCGTGGATGAACGTGACGTACGTGGTGCGCGCCCAGGTGCACACGCTCAGAGAGCGTGGCTTTGTGGCGCGGGCGCGCAGCCTCGGCGCCGGTGACATGTACATCATCCGGCGCCACATCCTCCCCCCTGTGGCGCCACTGCTGGTCGCTCAGACCGTGCTTACGGTCGCGACCGCGGTGTTCGCCGAGGCTGCGCTTGCCTTCATCGGGCTGGGCGACCCGCGCCGGATCTCTTGGGGCGTCATCATCCAGAACGCGTTTGACCGCACCGCTGTGTCCGCCGGCGCCTGGTGGGCGATCGTCCCCCCAGGCGTGTGCATCGCCCTGCTCGTGCTTGGCTGCTTCCTGGTCGGTCAGGGCATCGAAGAGGCCATGAATCCAAGGCTCGGCAGCGCCCATGTCTCGCCGCGTTCGTTCCGCTTGAGGCGGCCGACGCCGGAGGACGTCCAGTGAGCGTGCTCGAGATGCGGGATCTGCACGTCTGGTTCGACGCACCCGACGGGGCCTCGGCGCACGCCGTGCGCGGCGTGGACCTTGCCGTGAGTGTTGGCGAGCGCGTGGGCGTGCTCGGCGAGTCGGGCTGCGGCAAGACTACGGCGATCCTCGCCGCTATGGGTCTCTTGCCCTCGTTCGCGAGCGTCGGCGGCAGCGTGCACATCGACGGCGTCGACGTACTCGCAGGCGGGGAGAAGAGCGCCCGTTCGGTGCGCTGGACGCACGCCGCCATGATCTTCCAGGGTGCGATGAGCGCCATGAACCCGGTGCACCGTATCGGCAAGCAGATCGCCGACCCGATGGTCTTCCACAAGCAGTGCACTCCTTCCACCGCGCGCGAGCGCACCCGCAAGGTGCTCGAGCTCGTGGGTCTTCCGGCGAGCGTCGCCCAACGCTATCCACACGAGCTTTCTGGAGGCATGCGCCAGCGTGCCGGGATCGCCATGGCGGTCGCTTGTGAGCCTAAGGTGCTGTTCGCCGACGAGCCTACGACAGCTCTCGACGTGGTGGTGCAGGCGCAGATCGGTGATCTCCTCAGCGAGCTGACCCAGCGCCTTGGGCTCGCTCTCGTCATGGTGACTCACGACATCGGCATGATCGCCGAGACCACCGAGCGCGCGGTGGTCATGTACGCCGGGGTCATCGTGGAGGACGGCCGCACATTCGACGTGCTCACGGCTCCGCGTCATCCGTACACGCGATTGCTCCTCGAAGCCACGCCGGTGGTGAACCGGGATCGCCCTCTGGTCTCCATCCCAGGGACGCCGCCACGCCTCGATGAGGCGATTCGCGGCTGCGCTTTCGCCGCCCGCTGCCCGCAGGCCTTCGAAGCCTGCACCACGCGGCCGACGCTCCTTGGCGAGGCCCACCGCGTGGCCTGCCATGCGGTCGAGAAGGGGAGGTTCTCGTGAGCTCGACGGTGCCTTTCCCTGAGAATGGGTCCCGGCACCTGCTCGAGGTCCGTGACCTCGCGGTGCACTTCGCCTTGAAGCGCTCGCTGCGGGACCGCATGACCCGTCGCAGCGGCAAGATGGCGCTCGCCGTCGACGGCGTCTCGCTTGCGGTCGACTCCGGCGAGCTCCTCGCCCTGGTCGGCGAGTCAGGCAGCGGCAAGACCACCCTGGCGCTCGCCGCGCTGCGCCTCCTCGACCCGACCGCCGGTAGCGTGCACTTCGAGGGCACCGATGTGACCAGGCTCTCGCGTCACCAGATGCGGCCTCTTCGCCGGCGCGCTCAGCTGATCCACCAGGACCCGTACGCCGCCCTCGATGCGCGTCTCCGGATCCGGGATTCCGTCGCCGAAGGACTGCGCATTCACGGGGCCACCCAGTCAAGGGAGGAAGAGCGCAGGCTCGTCTACGACGCCCTCGAGAGGGTCGGCCTCACGCCGGTAGAGGCCTTCGCCGAGCGCTATCCGCATCAGCTCTCCGGTGGTCAGCGACAGCGGGTGGCCATTGCCGGCAGTCTCGTGCTGCAGCCTTCGCTTCTGGTGGCGGATGAGCCCGTGTCGATGCTCGACGTCTCCGTGCGCGCCGGCATCCTCGATCTGCTGGACCGCCTTCGCCGGGACGACGACGTGGGGATCCTCATGATCACCCATGACCTCGCGACGGCGGCGCACGTCTCCGACCGCGTCGCGGTCATGTACCACGGGAATCTCGTAGAACTCGGCGCGGCGCACACCGTGATCGACAGGCCACAGCATCCTTATACGCAGGCGCTGATCTACGCGGTGCCGCGAGTGCACCGCGAGGAGCAGCGCCAGCGCACGCTGCCAGGAGATCCGCCCGACGCTTCTCACGTACCGACCGGCTGCAGGTTCCACCCGCGCTGTGCGATCGCGATCGAGCGCTGCAAGTCGGACGTCCCCCGCCTTCTGCCGGCGACGGACGAGACCGGCACCACGGTCGCGTGTCATCTGCGCTCCGTGTCGTCTGACGAGCCCGCACTGGACGCGGGGAACCGCGCGCTTCAGTGACGCGAGATCGGGAGGGCCGCGCTGTGGAGGGGCACATCATGAGAGAATCAAGCGTCCACGGTCGCCGCGGCCATGGAAACGGTTCGACGGATCTCATCCTGGTCGAGACGGCCAACGGGCCTCTCCTGGGGCGCCGCGACATTGACGTACAGTGCTTCCTCGGCGTCCCGTTCGCGGCACCGCCCGTGGGGGCTCTGAGATTCAGGCCTCCAGCCCCCGCTGAGCCATGGACCGAACCGCGCGAGGCACTCGACTTCGCGCCCGCCTGCCCTCACCTTCCCTACTACGACCCCACGGAGAACGGCGCCGAGGTGATGGGCGAGGACTGCCTGACCCTGAACGTGTGGACGCCCGGAGCCGATCGAGACCGGCGACCGGTGATGCTGTGGATCCATGGCGGCGGGAACGTCGGCGGCAGTGCGCGCAACAGCCAGTACAACGGGGCCAGGCTCGCGCGACGCGGTGACGTTGTGGTCGTGACCATCCAGTATCGCCTCGGCGTTCTGGGATTCCTCGACTTCTCCGACATCGGCGGTGAGGAGTTTGCGGGTGGTGGCAACGCGGCGCTGCTGGACATCATCGCCGCACTCGAGTGGGTGCGCGACAACATCCTGGCCTTCGGCGGCGATCCGGGGAACGTCACCATCTTCGGCGAGTCGGCCGGCGCGGACCACGTGCAACGACTCATCAGCGCTCCTGAGGCGCAGGGCCTCGTTCACCGGGCGATCGTCCAGAGCGCCGTCCTGACCGACCTCCACCCGAGGGAGAGATCGACGCACAACGCGGCGCGTCTTCTTCAGGCGAGTGGTGGAAGCCTCCGTGAGCTGCAGGATCTGGAATGGCCGGCTCTCCTGGCCCTCGAGGAGCGAGCCGGCTTCGTCTTCCCGTGGTGCAAGCCCAACCTCGATGGCGTCGTCCTCTGCGAGCAGCCCCGAGAGAGCATCGCCCGGGGTCGCGGCGGGCACGTCCCGCTCCTGATCGGGACGACGCTGGAGGAGACCAAGTACTTCTCGGCCGTCTGCGCGGACCCAGACGATCCTACGCTTGCTCCCGGCGCGTTCAGCGACTGCATCCTCGGCGACCCCGAGGGGCTGGAAGGCCTCTTCGGGGAGCGCGCGCAGGGGGTCATCGACCGCTATGTGAAGGCATACCCGACCCGCTACGAGGCCGCGATCGCCATGTCGACAGATGGGCTGATGCGCGTCATGTCGACGCGCTTCGCGGCGGCCTACAGCCAGGGTCAGCCGACGTGGATGTACCTGTTCACCTTCCATTCGCCGGTCAGAGGGCGCACCGGGCAGGCATACGGTTCCTACCATTCGCTCGAGATACCGTTCGTGTTCGGGAACGACGGCCCCAATGAGATCGAGGTGACCGCTCCGCGGGAGCAGTGGGGCGATCTCTCCGAGCAGATGATGGATGCCTGGACCAGCTTCGCGCGCGCCGGCGACCCCAACACGCCTTCGCTGCCGCACTGGCCGCGCTACGACGCTGCACGCCGGGCGACGATGGACTTCGGATTGCCGTGTGCGGTGGTGGAGGATCCACGCGGGGACGAGCGTGCCGCATGGGATCATTCTCCGCTCGAGACCGTCCGTTACTGGCCGTCCTGTCTCCACTGATGACGACTCGAGTCCGGCAGAGCGAAGTGTTGCGACAGCGTGTGCACCACCTCCTGCCGCACCTCAAGGAAGAACTCGGTAACCTCGTGCGAATCCCGTCGATCAGCTTTCCAGGGTACCCGGAGGAGCCTGGCCGTGAAGCTGCGGACTCGGTCGCCGCGCTCTTCCGCTCCCTGGACCGGCTGGACGTGCGGCTGATCGAGATGCCGGGGGAGCCGCCGGTCGTGTTCGGCGATCAACCGGCGCCACCGGGCGCTCCGACGGTAATCCTCTACGCCCACTACGACGTGCAGCCCGAGGGTGACGTCGAGCAGTGGCTGAGCCCGCCGTTCGAGGCGGTCGAGCGCGACGGCCGCATGTACGGCCGGGGCGCTGCAGACGACAAGGGCGGTATCATCTGTCACTACGGGGCGCTGCACGCGCTTGGCGACGATCTCGCCGTCGGCGTGAAGATCGTGATCGACGGCGCCGAGGAGGTCGGTTCCCCGGGTCTGTGCAGGTACATCGCCGAGAATCCTGCGCTGTTCGCCGCCGATGCGGTCATCGTCGGCGACGGCGGTAACGTCGCCTGCGGGCAGCCGACGCTGAGCACGTCGACGCGCGGGTTGGCTGTAGTCGACGTCGAGGTCGAGACGCTTGCGGGGCCGCGGCACAGCGGGTTGTTCGGCGGGCCGGTCCCGGACGCGCTCGTCGCCCTGTCGCGCATGATCGCCACGTTCCACGATGCGCGCGGCAACGTCGCCGTCGAGGGACTCGACAGCGACCAGTACGGCGGCCTCACATTGGAGAAGGACGCCTTCGTCGAGGAAGTCGGGCTGCTACCCGGGGTCGACCTGATCGGCGACGGCACGATCGCCGAGCACCTCTTCACCAGGCCGTCGGTCAGCGTGATCGCACTCGAGGCACCATCCTTCGCCGGCGCGGCCAATGTCATCGTCCCGCGGGCGCGGGCGCGCATCAGCGTGCGGCTGGCTCCAGGTCAGGACGCGGTCAGTGCGCAGTCTGCCCTTGTGGAGCATCTTGAGTCCGTCGCGCCGTGGAACGCGAAGCTGCGTTGTGATCGCGGTGTAGCGATGAGCGGCTTCTGCGCCAGCGTCGACGGCCCTGCCTACTCCGTGGCCCGTGACGCGCTTCGTGAGGCGTTCGGTACTCCGGCGGTCCAGATCGGCAGGGGCGGGGGGATGCCGGTCCAGGCGGTACTGCATCGGGCACTCCCCGGCGCCGAGATCTTCCAGTGGGGGCTCGACGAGCCGGGCGCCAAGCCACATGCGCCGAACGAGAGCGCGGACCTGCTCGAGTTCGAGCACTTCACGCTGACGGAGGCCCTCTTCATGGCCGGGCTGGCATGGACAGAGGCCGCCGGGGATCGACAAGGAGGGCGACCATGACGAAGGATCGGCGATGGGTTCCAAGCTGCGCAACGTGCGAAAGCGATCGACGGTGCCGGCGGACCGACGACGTTTGCGCCGTGAGCCGCTCCGCGTGCCAGATGGACGCTCTCGCAGTGTACGAGGATCCGCAGGTCCTCGAGATGGCGCGCGTCGCCGCCCAAGTCGAGGCGACCGGCTACGAGCGGTGGGATCGCGCGACGGAGACGATCGAGTTCGCGCATCGAATGGGGTACGGGCGGGTAGGGCTCGCCTTCTGCCTTCGCCTCAGCGACGAAGCGTCGGCCTATCATCGCCGGCTTGAGCGGGAAGGTTTCGACGTGGTCTCCGCCATGTGCAAGGCCGGGGCGGTCCCCAAGGAGTCGATCCTTGGCCTTCGCGAGGATGAGAAGATCCGACCGGGGCTGCCCGAAGCCATGTGCAATCCCATCGCCCAAGCGCGGCTGTTGGCAGACGCGGAGGTCGACCTGAACATCGTCATGGGCCTGTGCGTCGGACACGACACGCTCTTCCTTCAGCATTCCCGCGGCCCGGTGACGGTTCTGATCGCCAAGGACCGCGTCTTCGACCATAAGCCCGTGGAAGGCCTGAGGCGCGAAGCGGACGCTGCGGAGTGAGCTTCGGCGTGCCTGAGGAGCGTGTGGAGAGGCGGCGCACGGGGAGCGCCAAGTGGGACCGGTTCCCCGACGACGTCCTGCCGCTCTGGGTGGCGGACATGGACTTCCCGTCGCCGCCGTCGGTCGTCGCGGCGCTCGAGGGCCGCGCCGCCCACGGCGTCTACGGCTATCAGAGCATCCCCGAGCCCTTCGTCGACGCTCTTCGAGAGCGTCTGCTGTCGCGCCACGCCTTCGACGTGAGTGACGACTGGCTGGTCTGGCTGCCGGGGGTCGTCAGTGGACTCAACCTGGCCTGCGCGGCGTACGCTGATCCCGATGACGAGGTCCTCACCATCGTGCCCGCGTATCCGCCGTTCCTGAGTGCTCCGTCCAACCAGGGTCGGCGCCTTGTCACGGTACCGGCCCCCGACGTCGACGGCCGCTGCCGGTTGCCGATCGACGACCTTGAGGAGGCGGTCACCGACAGGACACGCCTAGTGCTGCTGTGCCATCCACACAATCCCTTGGGTCGAGTTTGGGACCACGACGAACTCCGCTCGATCGCGGCGCTCTGTGAAAGAAACGATCTCGTGCTCTGCTCGGACGAGATCCATTGCGACCTGGTGCTCGACGACGTGGCCCATGAGCCGGTCGCGACGCTCGGGCCAGTCGCCGCCGCCCGAACAGTCACGTTCATGTCGCCGAGCAAGACCTTCAATCTGCCCGGACTCAACTTCGCGTTCGCGGTGATCCCGGACGAGGCGCTGAGGAGGCGCTTCTGCGCTGCAGCCGAAGGCTTGCTCCCGCATCCAGGCTGTTTCGCCGTCGCCGCCGCGGAGGCCGCCTACCGGGATGGCGACACATGGCTGAGCGGCGTGCTCGACTACCTCCGGTCGAATCGTGACCTGATCGAGAGCTTCGTCGCCGAATCAATGCCGGCTGCCCGCATGAACCACGTCGAAGGCACGTACCTGGCCTGGCTCGATGCCCGTGCTGCGGGGCTGGACGACCCATGGGATGCCTGTCTGCGAGCCGGCGTCGCGCTTGGCGACGGAGTGAGGTTCGGTGCGCCGGGCTTCCTGCGTCTCAACTTCGCTTGCTCGCGCTCGACACTCGCGGAGGCGCTGGAACGCCTGCGTCCCGTGCTGAGCGGGTGACGCGCGCAGTCACCTGGACAGAGGAACGACGTGTCGCGCCGACCACGCTCATGCGCGTGAGCCGGGCAAGGGCGAGCGGCGCCGGAGCGTGTCTGTCGGATTCAGTCCCGTGAGGGAGAAAGCGTGGTGGGTATGAAGGTTGCTCAGACGGACTGGCGGCTCGTGGCGAGACTGACGGAGGCGCCGGAGGTCGCCATCCCCTGGCTGGACCGCTTCTACGAGCCGGGCGAGGTCGCCATTCTCATGGAGCTCGCTAAGGGCGGCCTGTCGGCAGATGAGCTGCGGCGCCGGCTTCACGCGGGAGCACGAATCGACGCCTCCGAAGTCGCCCAGTCCATCGAGCGTGCCTATCGGCGCGTGGCCATCGCGCGCTCCAATGACGGCGAGCACACGCCGGCGCCGTTCGTGGAACGGTTCATGTCGTGGGCGCTCTTCGAGGGGTGGGGCGACCTCCCGGCCAAAGCGCAAGCGGACCTCCGCGCATGGCGACTCGCTTGGCGGACGAACGCGGTGCGGAGCGACGTCGATGCCATCCGTGATGGGCGGGCATTCGATGCCGCCAGGGACGGGACCTATCTGCTGCTTCATGAGGCTGAAGAGGCGCTCCGAGAGTGGTCGCACATCTACCTCTTCCCGTGCGGATGCCGAGCCATCATGCAGGGGTGCGCCAAGCCGACTCTGAACTGCCTCTGCAATTATGACTGGCACGACCGGGGATGGGAGATCTCCTTGAGTCGCGCCGTCGACATCGTCCGTGAAGCGAACCGGCGTGGTCTCATGCAGACCGGCCATCTGCCTGGAGCGTCACGGAACTCCATCTGCAACTGCTGCAACGATTGCTGCTTCCCGATGCTCGTCTCCGAGCGCCTAGATGCTGCCCGGCTCTATCCGAGGACTCGCTACCTCGCCGAGATCCATCCTGCCGCGTGCGATGGGTGTCTGCGCTGCATCGCGCGCTGTCCCTTCGGCGCCATCTCGTCTGAGGCGGCTGAGCATGGCGCCGACGATGGTTCCGCGCCTCCCCTCGTCGACCCGACGCTCTGCAGAGGCTGTGGTCTGTGTGCGACGGGGTGTCGCCGCGGTAGCATCGAGATGCTGCCGCTCGCGCAGTCTGGAGCGGCATCGGTGTGAGCGGTCCGGCGAGGCCATGCGACGCCCCCCATCTCCTGGAGCGCGCTCTGGAGACCGGCGAGTGAGTGCGATCTACACCGTCACCGCCAACGCCGCGCGCACACTCGCCGCCAGCACCTTCAGGTCACTCAGGATCCGCAACTACCGCCTGTGGTTCGTCGGGCAGAGCATCTCCCAGTGTGGGACCTGGATGCAGACGGTGGCCCAAGGCTGGCTCGTGCTGCAGTTGTCGGGCAGTGCGCTGGACCTGGGGATCGCTGTCGCCCTGCCGTTCCTGCCCGTGCTCCTGTTCGGGACGTGGGGCGGGTTGATCGCTGATCGCGCCGACAAGCGCAAGGTGCTTATCGCCTGCCAGATCGCGTTCCTTCTGCAGGCGACGCTTCTCGCCGCGATCGTGATCGCGGGCGTGACCCAGGTCTGGATGGTCTGGGCCCTGGCACTCCTGATGGGACTGGTGCTGGTCGTCGACACGCCTACCCGTCTGAGCTTCGTGTCCGAGATGGTGGACTCAGACAACGTGGCGAACGCCATCGGCCTGAACAGCGTCCTGATCACGCTGGCGCGCATCGTAGGTCCGGGGCTGGCCGGAGTCCTCATCGCCGTCGTCGGCCTGTCACTGACATTCGCCTTGAACCCCATGCTGAAGATGGCCGTCATCGTGAGCCTGCTCAGGATGCGTCCTGCAGACCTGCATCGGCAGGCGCCTGCCGGACGCGAACCCGGCCAGGTGGTCGCCGGTCTACGCTATGCGTGGCGCGACCCGGGACTGCGGATCCCGCTCCTCCTCGTGGCCATCCTGGGCACGTTCTCCTACAACTTCACGGTGCTGCTCCCCTTGTATGCCGTGGACGTGCTGCATCAAGGCGGTGGTACCTACGGCGCGATGACCGCGGTGATGGGTGCGGGGGCGCTGTTGGGCGCGCTGATCGCCGCGACCAGACGCCGCCCCGGCAATCGCCTGCTTCTGTCGGCGGCCGTGATCCTGGGGGTCTCCAGTGTCGCCCTTGCCGCGTCGTCGACGCTACCGGTCGTCCTTCTCGCCCTGCTGCCGCTGGGCGCGGCCGGCACGCTGTTCACGTCTGTTTGCGTGTCGGTGATCCAGTTGCGATCGGCCCTCGTCATGCGAGGACGCGTCATGGCGTTGGTCTCCGTCGTGTTCTACGGCTCCATGCCGATCAGCGGGCCGCTAGGCGGCATGCTTGCGGGTCGCTTCGGTCCTGCAGTGGCGCTGGCGTTCGGCGGCGCTGCAGCGCTCCTAGGTGCTGCGGGCGCGGCGGTCGCGGTGCGCCGCTATCGATCCTCGATTCAGACCCAGACGCCGCCGGTCGGCAACAGCGAGTGTCCCCCTGGCTTCCCGCAGGCGGAGGCCGCCGCAATCCGCCAATCGAGGGAGTGAGCATGGAAAGCACTGCAACCAGGCCCGTCTGTCCCGACGACTTCTTCCGCCTGGCGTTCATCCAGACTGCGCACCTTCGCGGGGACGGCGAAACGATCGTGTACGCCGTGGCGAGCGTGGACGAGCCCGGCTCGGTCGACGAGTTCGAGCGGGTCAACCTGTGGATCGTCGACGCGACGACGCGCACACCGCGGCGGCTTACGGACGGCCGGTGGAAGGATGACTCGCCCAGATGGTCGCCAGATGGCAGCACGATCGCGTTCATCAGCGATCGATCAGGCGCCCCCCAGCTCTGGCTCATGTCCGCGGACGGTGACGGCGTTCGTCAGCTCACGCGGGCCGATCACGGCGTCGGCGGACGGCCCCTCTGGTCTCCGCGTGGCGACCTCATCGCCTGCTCGACCTGCCGCGGCCGCACGGATCTGACGAAGCCCTACCGCGTGAGGCGAGCCGTGCCGTGGGCGGACGGTATCGGGTTCGTCGACGACGCCATCAAGGGGATCCTGATCGTATCGCTGGCAGGCCGGCCGTCGTTCGTCCTCGGCGAGGACGATCTCAACTACGGTCTGCTGGCCTGGGCGCCGGATGGTTCGGAGCTACACGCGAGCACGGGATTCGATCCGGACGACCGCATGCTCCGCATGGGCATCACTGCGTTCGCCATGAGCGGCGAGCGACGCCTGATCCCCGGACAGTGGGAACGCCTGTCGTCCGGCGCGCTGAGCGCCGACGGTCGCTACCTCGTCTGCGTGGGTGCGCCCGCCTCGGATCAACCCTTTGCCGCGGTCATGGGGTTGTGGCGCGTCGATGTGGAGGGACGCGAGCCGCTCCTGCCGCTCTCAACTGGGATCCGGGGGACTGCAGGCGGTCTTCTCCAGTGTGACATGCCCTGCCTTGACGAGGCATGGACTTCGCCGGCCGTGCTACTGAGTGACGATGGGCTGTGGGCGTACTGCCAAGTGGAGATCGGTGGCACGGTCCAGATCTGGCGATTCCCGGTGAATGGAGACATGCCCGCTGAGCCCGTGGTGGTCGGGGACAGGACATGCGTTCCCATCAACGCCGCCGGCGGGCGTGTTCTCATCGGCGTGAGCACGCTGAACGACCCGCTCGAGCTCTCGGTGGTCGACATGGCGAGCGGTGACGAGAAGCAGTTGACGACCGTCAACGGCGACCTCCTGAGCACACTGATCCAGCCGGCGGTGGAGCCGCTTCACTTCGCGAGTGTCGATGGCACTTCGGTGGAGGGCTGGTTCCTTCGGCCGCCGACAGGCGAACCTCCCTACCCGACCGTTCTCTACATCCACGGCGGCCCGGCGACCGGGTTCGGGCACATCTATTCGTTCGACTTCCAGATGCTGGCCGCAGCCGGCATGGCCGTGCTTGCCGTCAATCAACGCGGTTCGTTGGGCTACGGCGCCGAGTTCAGCAGCCGGATCGTCGGCGACTGGGGCAACCTGGACGCCCTCGACTTGCTGAGCGGATTGGACGAAGCGGTTTCCGCGGGTCTGGCCGACCCAGAGAGACTCGGCAGCTGCGGGCTCTCCGGCGGCGGCTATCTCACGTGCTGGCTGGTCTCCAACAGCCGGCGGTTCCGGGCTGCGGTCGCCGAGAACCCGGTGACCAACTTCGTCAGCCTGCACGGCATTTCCGATGTCGGTCCCAGGTTCGTGAGTCAATGGCTGGGAGGCGCCCCGTGGGAGTTGACGGACGTATTCCGGCGTAGTTCGCCGATCCACGCCGCTCACCAGTGCACCACCCCTACGCTCCTGCTTGTCGGCGAATCCGACCACAGGTGCCCTCCCGAGCAGGCCGAGCAGTTCTACGGTGTTCTCAAGTCGGTGGGATGCGTGGTCGAGATGGTGCGCTTCCCCGGCGCCAGTCACGATGGTTCGGCCTACGGTGACCTGGCGACGCGCCGGGCCCAGAACGAGGCGCTCCTCGACTGGATGCGCCGGTATCTGATGGAGGATGGACCCCTTGCAACGAACGAGGCGTGAATTGAGTCCCGCAAGCGTGGCCCACCTTCTGAGGCGAGCGGGAGTCGACGCGTGGGGCGTGGCCCTGAACGAGCCGCGGCTGCCGCTCGCTCCCCCGTTGCCGCGCGCCGTCTCGCTTCTCATGCGTCTGACGGCTGCGGAGATGGAGGGTGTGGAAGATGGGCCGACCCCGCGCTACTACGACGGATACAGGCGGTTGAACGCGGCTTTGGCTGAGGCGTCACAAGCGCTGGCGGAGGCTCTCCTCGGAGCCGGGTTCGCCTGCGAGGTCATCGCGCCGACCGGAACGACGACGGGGGATCGACTCGCCTCCGGCACGTTTCCTCACAAGACCGCGGCCACTCAGGCCGGTCTCGGCTGGATCGGGAAGACCGCCCTGCTGGTCTCACCGGCATTCGGCCCGCGTGTTCGCTTGGCGACGGTCTTCACCGACATGCTCCTCGTGCCAGGCGTGCCCACGGTGGCCGGAAGATGCGGAAGGTGCCGCGCTTGCGTCGATGCATGCCCGGCCGGCGCCGGCCGGGACGTTCGGTGGCAGGCTGGAATGCCGCGAGATGAGCTGCTCGATGCTCGCGCCTGCATGGAGTCGGACTCGAGAGTGACCGACTGGCGGGTGAAGCCTCCCGACTTCCCGGGCTGCGTGTGCGGCATCTGCGTGGCGGTGTGTCCGTTCGGCGCAGAGCAGTGCAATCGACGCGCGCGCCGTGATTCGGCGGCCGCGCCATTGACCAAGGAGGTCACATGAGGGAAGTCACTGTGGCGGCTGTGCAGACCACATGCACCTGGGACCGCGAGCAGAACGTCGAGCGCACGTGCGCCGCGGTGCGCGAGGCGGCGCGGCGCGGCGCTCAGATCGTCTGCCTGCAGGAGCTCTTCGAAACGCCGTACTTCTGTGCTGATCAGCCGAGTCCAGACTACTTCGACTTGGCGCGTGGGCGCCGGGACAACCCGACCATCACCACGATGGCCGCGCTCGCAGCCGAGCTCGGGGTGGTGCTGCCGGTGACCTTCTTCGAGCGCGCCGGCCAGGTGTTCTTCAACACTGCGGCGATCATCGACGCCGACGGGTCGGTGCTTGGGTATTACCGCAAGAGTCACATCCCCGATGACCCCGGCTACAGCGAGAAGTACTACTTCAGCCCCGGTGACACGGGCTTCCGTGTCTGGCACACGAAGCACGCCGTCATCGGCGTGGGCATCTGCTGGGATCAGTGGTTCCCGGAGTGCGCGCGGGCGATGGCCCTCATGGGCGCCGAGCTCCTCCTGTACCCGACGGCGATTGGTGACGAGCCGACTCCCGAGAGTGCGGACACCAGAGACCACTGGCAAACGGTCATTCGCGGGCACGCGGCAGCCAATCTGATGCCCGTGATCGTTGCCAACCGCGTCGGGACCGAGGAAGTCGGAAGCGGCACGCAGACGTACTACGGATCCTCTTTCATCACGGACGAGCAGGGGGCGCTCGTGGCCGCGGCGGAGCGTGTCCAGGAGACGGTCGTCACGGCGACGTTCGACCTGGACAGGTGCGCTTGGAGGCGAGTCGAGACACCGCTCTTCCGCGACCGCAGGGTGGATCTCTATGCGCCGCTGCTCTCTCTCGACGGAGGCGAGAACACGAGAATGGAAACGACCAACGCCCCACGACGGCGGGACGAGCATCCATGAGTCTCGGGGCATCGTCTCAACGGTCGGTGGTCAAAGGGCTGCGCGGCCGCCATTTCCTGACCGACATCGACTACACGCGGGACGAGCTTGAAGCACTGCTCAAGCTGGCCGTCGACCTGAAGGCGCTCTGGACAAGGCGGCCGCTGACGGCGTTTCTCCCCGGCCGGCACTTGGCGATGATCTTCGATGCCGCCTCGACGCGCACCCGCGTGGGTTTCGAGAACGGGTTCGCCGAGTTGGGCGGCAACGCGCAGTACCTGCGCCCCGGCGAGATTCATCTACCGGGGCGCGAGACCATCGCCGACACCGCGCGCACGCTCGCACAGTTCAACGCGGCCATCGTCATCCGCAGCAAGCGCGCCGAGACCGTGAACGAGCTGGCGGCCTGGTCGACGGTGCCGGTGATCAACGCCATGGACGACAGCCGGCACCCGTGCCAGAGCATGAGCGACGCGCTGACGATCCTCGAGACCGCCGGTACGCTTGAGGGCGTCACCTTCGCGTACATCGGTGCTTCCGGCCAGCCCTGCAACTCACTGGCGACCACGCTCACGAAGCTCGGTCTGGGCGTGCGCATCGGCAACGCTGCCGGCTACGAGATCAGGTCCGAACTCGTGGAGTTGTCCGAGCGGTTCGCCGCCGAAAGCGGCGGCTCGTTCCTGGTCACCAACGACCCCCTCGAGGCGATAGCAGGCGCCGACTTCATCTACACCGACTGCTACACGTGGCCCGGTCTGGAAGACGAGTTCGAGGACCGTGTCGCCGCCTTCACGCCGTTCCAGGTGAACCAGAAGCTGTGGTCGTGCGCCAAGCAGGGGGCGAGATTCATGCACTGCCTGCCGGCGATGCGTGGCGAGGAGGTCAGCGACGAGATCGTCGAGGGCGAGATGTCGCTGGTCTTCCCCCAGGCGCAGAACCGCATGCACTTCCAGAAGACCCTGCTGCTCGCCCTGATCGGGCTCGATGAGCTGCCTGCCGACGTGGAGATGCAGGCGATCGGCCGGGACCTGGTGGGCTGATGCCCGGGCTCCGTACATGCCGGGGGTCATCGTGAGCAGGCTGCTTCGGTCCAAGCCCCGCGCCGACGGCTTCCGCATGCCAGGGGAGTTCGAGCCCCACAAGCAGATCTGGATGCTCTGGCCGCAGCGCCCCGACAACTGGCGCCTCGGCGCCAAACCCGCCCAGCGCTCCTGGGTCGACGTGGCGACGGCCATCTCGCGCTTCGAGCCCATCACCGTCGGCGTCAACCACGAACAGTACGAGAATGCGGTCGACCTCCTGCCGGCCTCGGTCCGCGTCATCGAGCTCTCGAGCAACGACGCCTGGATGCGCGACTGCGGCCCAACCTTCGTCGTCAACGACAGGGGTGACGTCCGCCTCGTCGACTGGGACTTCAACGCCTGGGGCGGCCTCTACGACGGCCTCTACTTCCCCTGGGAGAAGGACCAGCTCGTGCCGCAGAAGATCGCCCAGCTCGAAGGCGTCGACCGCTACAAGGCACATCTCGTGATGGAGGGCGGCTCGTTCCACGTGGACGGTGAAGGCACGGTCATCACCACCGAGGAATGCCTGCTCAGTCCCGGCCGAAACCCCGACCTGACGCGCGAGCAGATCGAGCAGCACCTGCGTGACTACCTGGGCGTCGAGAAGGTCATCTGGCTCGCCAGGGGCATCGACCCGGACGAGACCAACGGGCACGTCGACGACGTCGCCTGCTTCGCGCGGCCCGGCGTCGTGCTGGCCGCGATCACCGAGGACGAGGACGACTGGCGCTACGAGCTGCTGCAGGACAACCTGCGCGTGCTGCGCGAGGCGAGCGACGCCAAGGGCCGCCGGCTCGAGGTGATCACCGTGCCGATGCCGGCGATCATGGAGATCACCGAGGAGGAGGCCTGGGGGATGGATTCTGCCGAGGACTACGTGCCGCGCAGTCCGGGCGACAGACTCCCCGCGTCCTATCTCAACTTCCTGATCGTCAACGGCGGCATCATCCTGCCGACCTTCGACGACCCCAACGACGACGTGGCGCGCGAGATCATCGCCGGCGCGTTCACCGACCGCGAGGTCGCCACCGTCCCCGGCCGCGAGATCGTGCTGGGCGGCGGCAACGTGCACTGCATCACCCAGCAGCAGCCCCTGGCTCGTTCGACAGTAGTCCGATGCCCGCAGAGCGAGAGCGGCCATGAGCGCCGCTGACGACCCGGCGCCACGGCGCCCCCGGGCACTCCCCGGGCGGCATCGGGCTCTGAGAGGTGGACACCGGCACGCTGTTCTCCGGCGACACAGTGTATGAGGACGGTGACTTGTTTGACTCGCTGCCCGGCGGCGGTGCAGAAGCGTACCGGCGCACGCTGCGCCGGCTTCGCGATCTTCCGGTCGAGGTCGTGCACGCCGGGCACGAGTCCAGCTTCGGGCGGGCGCGCTTCGTCGAGATCTGCGACGACTACCTCGACCTCACCACCGAGTAGTGACGGCGCCCAAGACGGGCCACGTGGGGTCAGGTCTGCGGGCTGGAGCAGATGAGCGACGAGGCCCGGGCCGGGCTGGCGAAGGACCTCGTGACCGGCGTCAAGACGATCGTCGACCGAGAGCTGCTGAGGGCGCCCTCGATGACCGCTTCTGCGAACTCTTCGATGGCACCGGCATCGCCCGGATGCCCGCTGAGTCACTCGACTTCGGAGGCGATCAGCGTCACCCATCCGCTGATTGAAGCAATCCGCTCGACATCGACAGGGAGGGCGGAGACGCGACTGATCAGCGTGCCCGAGTCGATCAGCTTCTCGAGCAGCAGCGTCGTCACGAAGACGCGATCCTTCTCGCGGTTCGCGACGAGCTTGCTGGCGGCAAGGTCGTGAGCCTCGAGACAATGGCCGACGTTGCCCTTCGTCTGCGCACTCGCCACCGGGACCGTCCTCTTCTCCCATCCGGCTGGCAGGACGGCGGAGTCGATCACGAGGCCGTGCACGTAGAAGCCGTGCGTGGCGTGGAATCGCGAGAGCTCCCCTAGGGACCCATCGATCAGGTCAGTGTTCTCGGGGAGGTTCTTCGCCTGCACGTCCACCTCGATCGAGGTCCGGAGGTTCTCGGGGGCTTCCGGATACGTGCCGAGAATGGCTTGGGACCCGAAGATCAGGAGCTCCGAATCGCCTGACACTGCGCAGGCGGCCCGAATGGCGTGCTCGAGTTGCTCCCTGGTCACCGATCGTCCTCCGATAGGAGCGTCGCCAGGCGGTTCCGTTCGTCGGACGAAAGCACGGCGAGGAACGGCGAGCTCCGCCGCAGTCGCCGCGCCCTCGAGTTGTCTGAGACCAGCAGTCTCCTGAGGCGCTCGGGTGAATAGGTCCGCAGCAACTGTCTCCACTCGTCGATCTCGGCGCCGGCAGCGCCTTGAGGCTCTCTCGCGAGGCGATCCAGGTGGCGCAGAGCGCGCGTCGTCAGCGACGGATCGGCGCGGAGGAGGTCGGCGATCGCCTGAGCCAGCACGAGCGACTTAGCGTCCGATTCCTCGTGCGATCGCGGACGTCGTCGAGGACGCGTCTCCTCCGTTGGCTCCGCGTCGACGAGGAAGACAGCATCCCGGTGGGGCGACGGCGCGTCGGCGTTTGTGAACAGAGATACCTCCAGGGTCTGGTTGAGCCGCTGCTCCAGGCCCAGCAGCCTGGTCCTGAGCTCGGCGCTCACCCAAGGAACGGCCGGCACGTCGACCACGACCACGACGTCAAGGGGCTCCCCCAGTCGTGCGGGGAAGGCGGGAAGCCACGCGCGCCAGACTTCCTGCACGCCTCGGAGGACGCTCCGGAGGCCGTGGAGAAGATCGTCGAACACCCGTTGTTCGGCTTCGAACAGCGACCGCAAAGCCCCGATGATGGGGTCTGCCTCTCGAGGCGCGTACTTCTGAGTCCGCGCCGTCCCAAGGGAGTCCAGAAGCCCAAGCCCCTCCAGGCGACTCAGCGCCTTGCGAGCGCCCGGCTGGCTGAGGCCGGTCATGACGGCGACTTCAGAAGGGCCGAGCGGCCTGTCGACTTCATGGATCAGTGCGCGCAGGATTCTCACGTGCGCTTCCGTGCCGAGGATGTCGTCGAGCGGATACTGGAGGGCGTTGCGCCTTGTCGCGATGGGCCTCATGGAATCTTCCGTTACTCCAAACAATCTACAGTTATTGGAAAGTAACTGTAGTCATTCGCGCGACTGCCGTCAAGTCGATGGCAGCACGCGGAGAATCGGCGGCCTCCGGCGGTCGCAGATTCCAGCATCGCGGCCCGTTCTCGTATTCGGGAATGAAATCGCGTCCAGTCTTCTGGACAGACGGCGGCTCGTCTTGAAGCGGTTCCTGCCCGAGCGCAGGGTGAAGTCAGATAGCGCGGGCGACCGCGTGCCCTGACCAACCCACCGCGAAGCGAGGCGGCATCGTGAACACACAGACCACGGCGGGACCCCGACTGGTACGTGCGCCGCGCGGCACCGAGATCAGCTGCAAGGGCTGGCAGCAGGAAGCCGCGATGCGCATGCTGATGAACAACCTCGATCCGGAGGTCGCAGAGGATCCGGATCAGCTCATCGTGTACGGCGGCGCCGGCAAGGCAGCCCGCGACTGGAAGAGCTTCGACACCATCGTGAGCACCCTGCGCCGCCTCAAGGACGACGAGACGCTGCTGGTCCAGAGCGGCAAGCCCGTCGGCGTGTTCGAGACTCACGAGATGGCGCCGCGCGTGCTCATCGCCAACGCCAATCTGGTCGGTGATTGGGCCAACTGGGACGAGTTCCGTCGGCTCGACGCTCTGGGCCTCACGATGTACGGGCAGATGACCGCCGGCTCCTGGATCTACATCGGCACACAGGGCATCCTCCAGGGCACCTACCAGACGTTCGCCGCCGCCGGCGAGAAGCACTACGGCGCCGACCTGGCCGGCAGGCTGGTCCTGACGGCCGGCCTTGGCGGCATGGGCGGCGCGCAGCCGCTGGCCGTCACCATGGCAGGCGGCGTCGCTCTCTGCGTCGAGGTCGACCCTCACCGCATCGAGCGGCGGCTCGAAACCGCGTATGTGGACGTCGCGGCCGGCACACTCGACGAGGCGCTCAAGCTGGCGGACGAGGCGATGGCGGCGCGCAAGCCGCTCTCGATCGCCCTGCTTGGCAACGCCGCCGACGTCTATCCCGAGCTCGTGCGCCGCGGCGTGACGCCCGACCTCGTCACCGACCAGACGTCGGCGCACGACGTGCTCAACGGCTACGTGCCCAACGGCATGACGCTGGACGAGGCGCTCGTGCTGAGGCGCGAGGACCCGGACGAGTACGTGCGCCGCGCCATCGCCAGCATCGTCGTCCACGTCGAGGCGATGGTCGCGCTGCAGAACGCGGGTTCCCACACCTTCGACTACGGCAACAACATCCGCGGCGTGGCCAAGGAGGCCGGCTACGCCGACGCCTTCGCCTTCCCCGGCTTCGTGCCCGCCTACATCCGGCCGCTCTTCTGTCGCGGCAACGGGCCGTTCCGCTGGGCGGCGCTCAGCGGCGACCCGCAGGACATCGCCGTCACCGACGCCGCCCTCCTCGATGCCTTCCCGGACAACGAGATGGTCACCCGCTGGATCCGCATGGCCGGCGAGAAGGTCCACTTCCAGGGACTGCCCTGCCGCATCTGCTGGCTCGAGTACGGCGAGCGCGCCAAGGCCGGCGAGATCTTCAACGAGCTGGTTCGCTCCGGCAAGGTCAAGGCGCCGATCGTCATCGGCCGCGACCACCTGGACTCCGGCTCGGTCGCGAGCCCGTATCGCGAGACCGAGAGCATGATGGACGGGAGCGACGCGATCGCCGACTGGCCGATCCTCAACGCGCTGCTCAACACGGCGGCCGGCGCCAGCTGGGTGAGCTTCCACCACGGCGGCGGCGTGGGCATCGGCAAGAGCCTCCACTCGGGCATGGTCGTGGTCGCCGACGGCACCGACATGATGGGCGAGCGCCTGCGCCGCGTCCTCACCACCGATCCGGGCACCGGCGTCATGCGCCACGCGGACGCAGGCTATCCGGAGGCCATCGAGAAAGCGCAGGAGTCGGGCATCGACCTCCCCATGGTGGAGACCGACTGATGGACGGGCCGGTCCAGCTGGACCTCGAGCTCTGCAAGGCCTGCGGGGTCTGCATCGAGCTCTGCCCTGAGAAGGTCTTCGACTGCGACAAGCTCGGGAACCCGGTGCTGGCGCGACCGGAGGACTGCAGCCAGTGCCTGCTCTGCGAATTGCACTGCCCGGACTTCGCCATCGAGGTCCGGCGGCGCGAACGGAAAGCGGCGAGCAAGGGGCCGGCCGCCGGAGGCGCGCCGGCGCACGGTGACGACGCAGAGGCCGTTCCGCCGCTCACGCAGACGGACCTCATCGCCGCGTCGAGCGGCGCGCCGTCGCCGGACGAAGCCTGCGGCCACGACGGGGAGGTCTGACATGACCACGCCGACCTCCACGGCCGTTCCGGCCGCCACGCGGCGCGCCGTCCTGCTGCAAGGCAACGAGGCGGTCGCCGAAGGCGCTATCGCCGCCGGCGCCCGCTTCTTCGCCGGCTACCCGATCACCCCGTCTACCGAGATCGCCGAGGTGCTCTCCCGCCGGCTCCCCGAGGTCGGTGGCACGTTCATCCAGATGGAGGACGAGATCGCCGGCATCGCCGCCGTCTGCGGCGCCTCCCTGGCCGGCACCAAAGCGCTCACCGCCACCTCCGGCCCGGGCTTCAGCCTCATGCAGGAGATGATCGGCTTCGCGACCATGGCGCAGATCCCGTGCGTGGTCGTCGACGTCATGCGCGGCGGGCCCAGCACCGGCCTGCCGACCGAGCCCGCCCAGGGCGACGTCATGCAGGCCCGCTGGGGCACCCACGGCGAGCACTCGGTGATCGCGCTCGTCCCCAGCAGCGTCGAGGAGTGCTACACGCTCACCGTCGAGGCGTTCAACCTCAGCGAGCAGTATCGCACGCCGGTCATCATCCTCTCGGACGCGCTGATCGGGCACATGCGCGAGGCCGTCGTCCTGCCCGAGCCCGGCACGCTGCGCATCGCCGAGCGCGGCACGCCCGACTGCGAGCCCGACGAGTACGACACGGTGACCAGCACGCTGGACAACATCCTGCCGCGACCGCCACTCGGCTCGCCCTTCCGCGTCCACGTCACCGGCCTCGTGTACAACCGCCGCAGCGGGGCGCCCGATACGAGCGACCCGGCCGCGGCCGCGGACCTCGGCCGGTACCTGCGCGAGAAGATCTACCATCACCGCGACGCGATCGTGCGCGTCGAAGAGGTCGAGATGCACGGGGCCGAGGTCGCGATCTTCGCCTACGGCTCCGTCGCCCGCTCGGCCATGGCCGTGGTGCGCAAGCTGCGCGCCGAAGGCGTCCCGGTCGGGCTGGTCCGGCCCATCACGCTCTGGCCGTTCCCGACGCTGGCTGTGGATCGCATGGCCGAGCAGGTCCGCACCGTCATCGTGCCCGAGATGAACATCAGGCAGATGAGCTGGGAGGTCCAGGCGGCGGTCCGTGGCCGGGCCAAGGTCATTGACTACGGGCGCGTGGACGGCAAGCTCATCACACCCGACGAGATCCTCGAGCTCGTCAAGCCGGAGTTCTACTACCACAGCTGGGAGGATGCATGAGCGCCCTGGTCGACGAGCAACTGCTCGAAGCGGCGCCGACCGGCGACCCCAAGCTGCCGCGCATCAAGCCGCACACGACGACGGAGATCAAGCAGCACCTGCGCTCCGCCAAGACGCTCTGGTGCCCGGGCTGCTCCAACGGCACGATCACCCGGGCGCTCATCGACGCCGTCCTGGGCCTGGAGATCGACCCGGAGAAGGTCGTCGTGGTGGCCGGCATCGGCTGCAGCGGGCGCATCAGCGCCTACCTCGACTACTCCACGGTCCACACGGCGCACGGCCGGGCCCTGCCTGTGGCGACAGGCATCAAGGCGGCCGACCCGTCGCTGCACGTGATCGTCGCCATGGGCGATGGCGACAGCTCGGCGATCGGCGGCAACCACTTCATCCACGCGGCGCGGCGTAACATCGACCTCACCGCGCTCGTCTTCAACAACTCCATCTACGGCATGACCGGCGGCCAGATGAGCCCGACGACTCACCTCGGCGACAAGTCGACCACGAGCGTGTACGGCAACGTCGAGCCCGCCTTCGACCTCTGCGAGCTGGCGCATGCCGCGGGAGCCACCTACGTCGCCCGCGGCACGTCCTGGGGCTACCAGCAGCTGGTCAACGTGCTCGCCGGCGGAATCGCCCACAGCGGCTTCTCCATGGTCGAGGCGATGGCCATCTGCCCCGTCTACTACGGGCGCTTCAACCTCACCTCCGACCCGGCGGAGTTCCTCAAGAGCCAGAAGGAGCACGCCGTGCCGGTGGACAAGTTCGACGAGGGCGAGACGCGCAGCCACGATCACTACCCGGTCGGCCTGCTGCATCACCGTGAGCGCCGGGAGTACGTCACCGCGCTCAGGAGTCTGCGGGAGCGCGCGCAGGAGGCGCACAATGGCTGAGCGGGCCGGCACCGGCGCCGCCGGATCCGACGCCGCACCGGCAGCGCGCGTCGAGATGCGCTGCTCCGGCTCCGGCGGGCAAGGGATCCTGCTGGCCGCGGCCATCATCGCGGAGGCAGCCGCGGCCCTCGGCAGGCGCGTCGTGCAGACGCAGAGCTACGGGCCCGAGGCCCGGGGCGGAGCCTCCAAGGCCGAGGTCATCATCGCGAGCGAGCCGATCGACTACCCCGAGGTCCAGCACCCGGACGTCAGCCTCGTGCTCTCGCAGGCCGCCTACGACAAGTACGCGGCCGACACGCGACCCGGAGGTCTGCTCATCTACGACTCCGGGCTGGTCGAGCCCGATCCGGCCGACGAGTCCGTCGTGCGCTGCGGCCTGCCGTTCACGCAGGCGGCGAGCGATGAGCTCGGCAAGAAGGTCGTCACCAATATCGTCGCTCTCGGCGCGCTCGTGGCCGTCAGCGGCGCACTCCCGGCAGCTGCGGTCCTCGAAGCCGTCGTGAGCCGCGTCCCGCCGCGCTTCCGGGAGCTGAACGAGCAGGCCTTTGTCCTCGGGCTGCGCCTCGGCGAGGAAGCCCTGGCCATGCTGGCGACCTCATCCGCCGCCCGGACCTCGTAGACTAGGCGGCGACATGGACCTGCTCGAACACGAAGGCAAGAGGCTCTTTGCCGAGGTCGGCCTTCCCGTGCTGCCCTCGTTCGTCGCGCGGACGCCCGAGGAGGCTCGGCGGGCCGCCGAGCAGCTAGGGCCGCATGTGTGCGTCAAGGCGCAGGCCAAGACGGGTGGGCGCGGCAAGGCGGGCGGCATCCGCGTCTGCGGGACGGCCGCCGAGGTCGAGACCGCCGCCGCGGACATCCTCGCCATGACCATCCGCGGCCATGCGGTCGAGTCGGTCCTGGTGGAGCGGGCCGTCGACATCGCGCGCGAGCTGTACCTGGCCATCACCGTCTCGCGCGAGGTGCGGAGCCCGCTGCTCATCTTCTCGCGCGAGGGCGGTGTGGACATCGAGGAGCTCGCGAAGCGCGCGCCCGAGGCTCTCCTCCGCCGCCCCATCGACCCACTGCTCGGCCTTCTGGAATACCAGGTTCGCGACGTCGTCGACGCGGCGGCGTTCGGCCCGGATGACCCGGGTGGGACCGGAGCCGGCAGGACGCTGGCGTCCGTCGCGCGGGCGCTGTGGAAGCTCTACCACGAGCACGACGCCACGCTGGTCGAGGTGAACCCGCTCGTCTTGACGAAGGGCGGCGAGATCGTCTGCCTCGACAGCAAGGTGACCGTCGACGAGAACGCCTTCTTCCGGCATCCCGACGTGCTGCCGGAGCCACCGGAGGACGAACGCGAGGCCAAGGCTCGTGCGGCAGGCCTCGCCTTCGTCCCGCTGGACGGCGACATCGGCGTGATCGGCAACGGCGCCGGCCTCGTGATGAGCACCATCGACCAGATCGCCGCTGCCGGAGGCAAGGCCGCCGACTTCTGCGACATCGGCGGCGGCGCCCGCTCCGAGGTCGCGCAGGCGGCCCTCGAGGCGATGTTCGCCGGGCCGCCGGTCGCCGCGGTGCTCGTCAACATCTTCGGTGGTATCACCCGCTGCGAGGACGTCGCCACCGGCCTCGTCGAGGCGATCAAGGCCGCCGGCGTCGACGCGCCCGTCGTCGTGCGCCTCGACGGCAACGCCGCCGAGGAGGGCCACGCCGTGATCGAGGCCGCGGCTCTCCCCAACGTGACCCTCGCCCTCGATCCCGACGAGGCCGTCAAGCTCGTCGTCGACATCGCCGGCAAGCGTGCGGCAGCCTCCGAGCCGGCCATCGCCGCGCAGCCCAACGCCGAGGCGCCGGGAGGGGACGCCTGATGTCCATCCTCATCGACAACGCCAGCCGCGTCCTCGTCCAAGGCATCACCGGCCGGGAGGGCGGGTTCCACGCCGGCCGCATGCTCGCTTCCGGGACGAACGTCGTCGCGGGAGTCACCCCGGGACACAGCGGCGAGACGGTCCAGGGCGTGCCCGTCTTCGACAGCGTCCACGAAGCCGTTGCGCACATCCGCGCGGATGTCGCCCTGATCTTCGTGCCGGCGCCGAGAGCGCGCGACGCGCTGTTCGAGGCGGCCGACGCGGGCATCAAGCTCATCGTCTGTATCACCGAGGGCATCCCCGTGCGCGACATGGCCGAGGTCATGGCTCACCTGCCCCGGCGCGAGGCCCGGCTCATCGGTCCGAACTGTCCGGGGCTCATCACGCCCGCCCGGTGCAGCGCCGGCATCATGCCGTCGGAGATCTTCATGCCGGGCGCCGCCGGAGTCGTGTCCCGCTCGGGCACGCTCACCTACGAGGTCGTTCACGAGCTCACCCAAGCCGGGATCGGCCAGTCCACAGCCGTGGGGATGGGCGGAGACGCCGTCCACGGCATCGGCTTCATCGAGTGCCTGGAGCTTTTCGAGGCCGACCGCGAGACCGAGGGCATCGCGCTCATCGGCGAGATCGGTGGCGACGATGAGGAGCGGGCGGCGCAGTTCATCCGCGACCACATGACCAAGCCGGTCGTCGCGTACGTGGCCGGACACAGCGCGCCTCCCGGCCGAAGGATGGGCCACGCCGGCGCCATCGTCGAGGGCACGTCCGGCACGGCCGCCACCAAGCAGGCTGCCCTCGAGGCGGCCGGCATCCCGGTGGCCGCCTCCCCCTCCGAGCTGGCGCGCCTGCTCGGAGAGGCCATCAAGAGGAGAAGGACCACATGACTAAGCTCGTGATCGGCGCCGCGCCACTCACCATCGACGAGGTCATCGCCGTCGCGCGCGGCGGGGCCGAGGTCTCCCTCGGCGTGGCCGCGCGCGAGCGCATCCAGGCGGCCTACGCCGTCGTTGCCGACGTCATCGCGCGCCAGCAGGTCGCGTACGGCGTGACCACCGGCTTCGGCCTGCTGGCGACCACGCACATCCCCGTGGACAAGGTCCAGGAACTGCAGCAGAACCTGGTGCGCAGCCACGCCGTCGGGCTCGGCGCGCCGCTCTCGCGCGAGGTCGTGCGCGCCGCGATGACGATCCGGCTGAACACCATGGCGCGCGGCCACTCGGGCGTCAGGATCTCGGTGGCCGAGCATCTGGCCGCGTGCATCAACGCCGACATCATCCCGTGGGTGCCGTCGCGGGGCTCGCTGGGCGCCTCCGGCGACCTCGCCCCGTCCGCGCACCTCGTACTGGCGATGATGGGCGAGGGCGAGCTGCTGACGGAGGACGGGAGGCGCGAGCCGAGCGGGCCTGCCCTGCAGGCCGCCGGGCTCGCGCCCCTCTCGCTCGAAGCCAAAGAGGGTCTCAGTCTCCTGAACGGCACCCAATTCATGGCGGCCATCGGCTGCATGCTGGTCGCCGACGGTGAGGCGCTTCTGGACTCCTCGGACCTGATCGGCGCGATGAGCCTGGAGGGCCTGCGCGCCTCCGTCGGCCCGTTCGAGGAGCGCATCCAGGCGCTGCGTCCCATCCCCGGCCAGCTCGTGACCGCGGCCAACGTCCGCCGCGCCACCGCCGGGAGCGCGATCATGCTCAGCCATCTGAACTGCGACAAGGTGCAGGACGCCTACTCGCTGCGCTGCATCCCACAGGTGCACGGCGCCTGCCGCGACGCACTCGCCTGGCTGCGACGCGTCATCGGGGTCGAGGTCGACTCGGTCACCGACAACCCGCTCATCTTCCCGGACTCGGGTGAGATCATCTCGGCCGGGAACTTCCACGGGGAGCCGCTCGCGCTGGCGCTGGACCTCGCGGCGATGAGCCTCGCGGAGATCGCCTCCATCAGCGAGCGGCGCACGTTCCGCATGCTGACGAGCTCGCTCAGCGAGCTGCCGCCGTTCCTGACCAGGGACAGCGGTCTGAACAACGGCTACATGATCGCCCAGTACACCGCCGCGGCGCTGGTCAGCGAGAACAAGGTGCTGTGTCACCCGGCCAGCGTGGACTCCATCCCCAGCTCCGGTGACCAGGAGGACCACGTCAGCATGGGCATGACGGCGGCGCTCAAGGCGCTGGACGTGCTCGGTAACGCGCAGAAGGTGCTGGCCATCGAGGCCGTCTGCGCGGCCCAGGCGATCGACCTGCTGGCGCCGCTCGCGCCCGGCCCCGGCACCGGCGCCGGGCGGGCCGTGATCCGCGAGTTCGCGCCGACGCTTGAGCGCGACCGGTACCTGGCGCCCGAGCTCGAGGCGGCGACGGAGGCCGTCGCCGCCGGCCGCTTCGCGGCGATCGTGCGCGACGGAGCCGTCGCCGCGGACGCAGGAGCCGGGAGTTGAGCGTCCGCTGCGATCTGCTCGTGCGCGGAGCGGGCGAGGTCGTGACGATGGCCCCCGGCGCCGGGCAGGCGCCCCACGGCCCCGGAGCCTCCGTCGACCTCGGCGTGATCCCGCGCGGCGCGGTGGCGTCGCGGGACGGCCGTGTCGTCTGGACCGGCCCGGAGTCCGAGATCGCCGCCGCCCTCGAAGTGCCGGGCGACGCGCGCGTCGTCGACGTCGAGGGAGCCGCCGTGGTGCCAGGCTTCGTCGACGCCCACACCCCTCTGGTGTGGGCGGGGGAGCGGGCGGCCGAGTACGGCGCCCGTCTCGGCGGCGCCACCTACCTGGAGATCCAGGAGGCCGGCGGCGGCATCAACAGCACGGTGCGCGCGACCCGGGCGGCGACGGAGGAGCAGCTCGCCGCCCTGGCCGCGTGCCGCCTCGACTCGTTCCTGCGGCACGGCACGACGACGCTCGAGGCCAAGACCGGCTACGGCCTGACCCTCGAGGACGAGCGCAAGCAGCTTGCCGCCGCCGAGGTGGCGCATCCGGTGCGCCGCGTGCACACCGTCCTCGCGGCGCACCTCACTCCCGAGGAGTACGCCGGACGCGACGATGAGTACATCGCGCTCGTCTGCGACGAGATCCTGCCGGCGCTCGCCGGCCAGGCCGAGTTCGTCGATGTCTTCTGCGATGAAGGAGCGTTCACCGTCGCCCAGGCGCGGCGCGTGCTCGAGGCGGGACGCGCCCTTGGCTACAGGCTCAAGATCCACGCCGAGGAGCTGGCGCACACCGGCGGGACGGCGCTGGCCGCGTCGCTCGGCGCCGTCTCCGCCGACCACCTCATCCACATCACCGGTGAGGACATCGCCGCTCTCAAAGAATCGGGCACGGTCGCGGTGCTGCTGCCGGGTACGAGCTACACGCTGCACACGACCTACGCGCCGGCCAAGGAGTTGCTGGCCGCCGGCGTCACTGTCGCGTTGGCCACCGACTTCAACCCCGGCAGCTGCTACAGCGAGAACCTGCAGATGGCCATCTCGCTGGCCTGCCAGGAGGACCGGCTGACGCCGGCCGAGGCCCTCCGCGCCGCCACCACGGGCGGCGCGGCCGCGCTCGGCCTGCAGCACGAGGTCGGCAGCCTCGAGCCGGGCAAGTCCTGCGACCTGCTCGTCCTCGACTCCGCGACCCACGAGGAGCTGCCCTACCACTGGGGCGTCAACCTCGTGACCGGCGTCATCGCCGGCGGCGAGGTCGTCGTGCACGACCGTCGGGTCGTCCGCGCTGCCCCCACATCCACCGTTACCTCACCGGCAGACGGAGGTCTCACGTGACCCTCATCGAGTGCATCCCCAACTTCAGCGAGGGCCGCCGGCCCGAGGTGATCGACCAGATCTCCGCTGCGGTGAGCAGCGTCGAGGGCGTCAGCCTGCTCGACGTGCAGAGCGACCCGACGCACAACCGCTGCGTCGTGACCTTCGTCGGCCACGAGGGCCCCATCGCCGAGGCCGCGTTCCGGTCGATCAAGAAGGCAGCCGAGCTGATCGACCTGAACCGGCACGAGGGCGCGCACCCGCGCTTCGGCGCCGCCGACGTGGTGCCGTTCGTCCCGCTGCGCTCCGAAGACACGCCGGCCTGCATCGAGACGGCGCAGCTGCTCGCGCGGCGGGTCGCGGCGGAACTCCAGATCCCCGCGTTCCTCTACGAGGACGCGGCCCGCATCCCCGAGCACAGGAACCTCGCCGTCATCCGCGGCAAGGGGTTCGAGGAGATGCGCGAGGTCATCGGCAGCGAGCCCTCGAAGACGCCGGACGAAGGTGAGGCGCGCGTGCACGCGACGGCCGGGGCCGTCGCCATCGGCGCGCGCTTCCCGCTGATCGCCTTCAACGTGAACCTCGAGTCGGACGACCTCGATCTCGCCAGACGCATCGCCGTCGAGATCCGCGAGCGCGACGGCGGCCTGAAGTGCGTCAAGGCGATGGGCCTGCAGCTCGAGGACGGCGCCGTGCAGGTCTCCATGAATCTCACCGACTACCGGGTCACGTCGATGGCCGACGTGGTCGCCGCCATCGGCGATCGCGCGACCGCCGCCGGCGTGCCCATCCGCGAGAGCGAGGTCGTCGGCCTGCTGCCGCAGGACGCGCTGGTACGGCTCGCGCAGTCGGCGCTGTACGCGACGGGCTTCTCCCGGGACCAGGTCCTCGAGGCCCAGGTGTTGGACACACTCCTGTGACTACCCGAAGGATCCTCATCACCGGGCTCCGGCTGACCCCGCTCTTCCTGACGTTCAAGGAGCCCTACCACTGGGCCGGCCGGGTCGACCACGGGTCGCCGGTCGTCCTCGTCGAGGTCGAGACGGACGCCGGCATCACCGGTATCGGCGAGTCGGTGGCGTCGCTCGCCGCCGAGGGGACGGTCGCGGCGCTTCGCTGCGTGGAGCCGCTCTTCGTGGGTCAGCCGATCCACGACGTGGCGCGGCTGACGCATGAGGCGCGCCACCTCGGCAGCTTCAACCACCTGCCCTGGTACGCGGACTTCGTCCTCTCCGGCGTAGAGATGGCGCTCTGGGACGCGATCGGCAAGGCCGCCGGCCAGCCGGTGTACCGGCTCCTCGGCGGCGCCGTGCGCGACGAGGTCGACTACTTCGGCTTCGTCCAGGGCGACACTACGGACGAGCTGGTGGCGCACGCCCGCGAGCTTGCGGTGGCGGGCTACGGCGTCATCTACCTCAAGGTCGGTCGTGGCGACGAGGCCGACCTCGCGAACACGGCGGCCGTGCGCGAAGCCATCGGCGGTCGCCGTCTGCGCGTGGACCCTAACTGCGCCTGGAGCGTCCCCGACGCCATCCGCATGATCCACGCGCTCGAGCCCTTCGGCATCGACTGGGTGGAGCAGCCGACGACGCTGCTCAGCGTCACGGCGATGCGCCAGGTCCGCGAAGCGGTGCACGTGCCCATCGCCGCCGACCAGGCCGTCCTCACGCCGGCGGACGTCTACGACTTCGTCCGCGAGCGCGCCTGCGACGCGATCTGTCTCTCGCCGCACGAGGCCGGCGGCCTGCTCGCCTTCAAGAAGGCCGCCGCCATCGCCGAGGTCGCCGGCGTCCCGATCTGCCTGCACGGCCAGAGCGTCTCCGGCATCACCGACGCCGCCCAGCACCACCTCGGCCTCAGCACGCCGAACCTGACCGACGGCAACCAGATCATGCACCAGCTGCTCGTCGAGGACCTGGTGAGCTCGCCGGACCTCACGCCGCGGCAGGGCAAGCTCGGATTGGTCGACGGCCCGGGGCTCGGCGTCGAGCTCGATCGCGACGCGGTCGCCCGCGCCGCCGATCGCTATCAGAAGGGGGACTTCTCGTGAAGGTCCTGATCGCCGACCAGAAGCTGGTCACGGATATCTACCCGATGGAGGAAGCCATCCCGACGATGCGCAGAGCGCTCACCCTGCTCGCCGGAGGCGACGTGGTGATGCCGCTGCGCAGCTACCTGGCCATCCCCGGTGGGGACGCCGTGATGGGCCTCATGCCGTCGTTCATGGGCGGCCTCGAGGCGGTGGGCGTCAAGGTGGTCGCCGCGTTCCCCGCCAATTTCGGCACGGAATACGACACGCACCAGGGGGTCGTCCTGTTCTTCGACACCGAGCGCGGCCTGCTGCGCGCCATCGTCGACGCCACCTCGATCACAGCGATCCGCACCGCTGCGGTGAGCGGGCTCGTCACGGACCTGCTTGCCAGACCGGACGCCGGCGACCTCGCGATCATCGGCGCCGGCACGCAGGCGCACACGCACCTGCAGGCTATGCGAGCCGTCCGGCCCGTCCGCCGGGTCCGCGTGTCCAGCGTGCCGGCCGAGAGCGCCGCGGACTTCGCGGAGCGCGAGGCGCGGCTCACGGGTCTTCCGGTCGAGGCGGTCGCGACCGCCGAGGAGGCCGTCGCCGGCGCGGACCTGATCTGTACGACGACGACGGCCACCGAGCCCGTCCTGCGCGGCGCCTGGGTCGCGCCGGGCGCGCACATCAACGCGGTCGGCGCGTACACGCCGACCACCCGTGAGCTCGACTCCGAGCTCGTCGCCAAGGCGCGGCTCTACGCCGACAAGCGCGAGTCTCTGCTCAGCGAGTCCGGCGAGTTCCTCATTCCCAAGAGCGAAGGGCTCTTCGGTGACGAGCACATCGTCGGGGAGATCGGCGAGGTGCTCACGGGCACGGCGCCTGCCCGCACCTCGCCCGACGAGGTCACGCTCTTCAAGTCGCTCGGCATCGCCATCGAGGACCTCGCCTCGGCGCACCGGATCTACGAGATCTGCAAGGAGCGCGAGCTCGGTACCTGGGTCGAGATCGGCGGCCTGCACTTCGGCAATGCCGTGGAGGGATGACGTGACTGTTGCGCCCTACCCCGAGTTCTTCAACGACGTCTTCGGGCCGGTGATGCAGCCCGGCTCCAGCTCGCACACCGCCGGGCCCTGCCGTCTCGGCTATCTGGCCGGCTGCCTGCTCGGGGAGCCGGTCGCGAGTATGCGCATCGAGCTCGACAAGGAGGGCTCGTTCGCCGGGACCTTCGGGATCATGGCCGAGGACCGGGCGATGGTGGCCGGAGTCCTCGGCTATCTGCCGGACGACGCCCGGCTGTTCCGCAGCTTCGAGCTGGCGGAGGAGGCCGGGGTGGAGGTCGAGTTCGCCTTCACCGAGATCGCGGAGAGCCGGCACCCCAACGCCATCAAGTTCGTCCTGACCGGCGAGAGCGGCCTCATGATCGACCTGGTCGGGGACTCCACCGGCGGCGGGATGGTCGAGACGGTCACCATCGACGGCTTCCCGTATAGGACCCTCGGCGACGCCTTCGTGCTGCTGGTGCAAGACCCGCAGGAGGCCCTGAGCGACGAGCAACTCGAGCGGCTCAGGGCCGAGCTCTCCGACGTGGTCGACGCGCAGACGGTGCGCGTCGACGGGCGCGGCGTCCTCCACGCCTTCGCGTTGCCCGTCGAGCCGGTCCTCGAGTCGCTGCGCGAGATGCTCGACGGCGACGTGCCGGTGCTCCGGCTGGCCTTGCTCCGGCCGCTGCTGCCGGTCGTCAGCCAGCCGGACCGGAAGCCCCAGCTCTTTGACACCATGACGCGCTGGCGCGAGCTCGCGGTCGAGCGCGACATCCCGCTCTGGGAGGTCGCCATCCAGTACGAGATGGACGCGTCCGGCTGGCCGTTCGCCTGGGTCGTCGACCGCATGCGCGAACTGTCGCTGGTCATGCGCCGCCAGACGCGCGCCGTCTACGAAGAGGACGTCGCCGTCGTCGACACCGAGTTCAAGCCCGATTTCGCCGGCCGGTGGATGAAGCACGCAGAGACGCCGGCCCGCGTCAGCGACGGCGTCACGGCGCAGACGATCAAGTACGCGTACGGCGCCGGCGCCGGCATCCCCGGCGTCGAGAACGTGCCTGGACCGATGGGCGGCGGGGCGGGCTACATCTACGCCGCCCTCACCGCCGTGCAGGAGGCCCGCGGCCTGAGCGAGGACGACGTGCTGCGCGGGCTCTTCATCGCCGCGGGCGTGGGCGCCATCGCCTATACCCGGACCGCCCCCACCGGCGAAGTGCTAGGCTGTACGGGCGAGTCTGGCATGTGTGGCGCGATGGCCGCCGCGGCGATCGCGGAGATGGTCGGCGGGACCCCCCAAGCCGTTGAGAACGCGGCGTCGCTGGCCCTGCAGGCGTTCATCGGTCTGCCGTGCGACCCGATGCCCGGTGGTCTCAGCCAGCCCTGCCGCAGCCGCATCATGGCGGCGACGTGCATGGCGCACGTGTTCGCCGACCTGGCCCTGGCGGGCCACGAAGCGGTGCTGCCGCTGCACGAGGCGATCGACGTGGCCGACGGCATCGGCCGCGCTCTTCCGCCCGAGTTGCTGTGCACCTCGGAGGGCGGCTGCTGCGCGGCGCCGGCGGCACAGGCCCGCAGGGCCGCGTACCGGCGCTGGTTCGACGAGAGCCGCCCGGAGGACAGGCCTCCGGGCAACCTGATCTGACACAGACGAAGATGAGCGAGAGGAGAACGTCAGCTTGACTGAAGACCTGCAGTACGTGGGGGGCAGCTACCCCGTCCACGACGTGGCCCAGAAGGTGACCGGGGAGCTTGTCTACGGCAGCGATTTCAGCCTGCCGGGGATGCTCCACGCCAAACTCATTCTCAGCACCGTCCCGCATGGCATGGTCAAGCGGATCGACGCCTCCCGCGCCGAGGCTCTGCCGGGCGTCGTGAAGGTCTTCTCTCACGAGAATTCGCCGATGGACCGCTTCTGCCGCGCGCGCATCCACCCCGGCCAGGACCTCGCGGAACACGACGAGACGCTCTTCAGCGAGCGCGTGCGCTTCGTCGGCGACCGCGTCGCCGCGGTCGTCGCTACGAGCCGGGCGGCCGCAGAAGCGGCCGCGGCGCTCGTCGAGGTCGAGTACGAGGAGCTTCCGGCGCTGCTCACCGTCGACGAGGCGCTGGCCAGCACCGACGTCCTCGTCCACTCCACCGGCAACGTCGCCTATGAGAGCGAGATCGACAAAGGCGAGCGTCCGGACCTCGGAGGCGCGGTGATCGTCTCCTCCTCTACCAGCACGCCGCGTGTCCATCATGCCGCGCTCGAACCGCACGTCTGCATCGCTCAGGGCCACAGCACCGGCGGAATGACCGTCTGGACCACGAGCCAGGGGGTGTACGCCGCCCGCACGGTCATCGCGGAGCTGCTCGATATGGAGTACCACCGCGTGCGCGTCATCAAGGTCCCCATGGGCGGGTCGTTCGGCGGCAAGACCGAGTACATCATCGAGCCGGTCTGCGCCTTCCTCGCGCATGCGACCCGCAGGCCCGTCAAGCTCCTCCTCGACCGTGAGGAGTGCATGATCGCGACGATGGTCCGCCCCGCCACCTGGACGACGATCCGCACCGCCTGCACGCCAGAGGGCGTGCTGCTCGACTTCGAGGCTGCAACCACTCTGGACTCGGGCGCCTATGCCTCGAGCACGCCGGACTACTCGATCCACATGTGCAAGAAGGTCACCAAGCTCTACCGGGTGCCGCACTATCAGCACCAGAGCCGCGCCGTGCTCACGAACACGCCGGTCGGGGGCGCCTGCCGCGGCTGGGGCGCCCCTGAGATGGCGGCGGCCACCGAGATCCACATGGACCGGGTGGCGGCCGCGCTGCGGCTCGACCCGGTCGAGCTCCGCCTCAAGAACATGGTCGAGCCCTTCGACACCGACCTCGTGACCGGCCTGCCGCTCGGCGACGCGCGTGTGCGCGAATGCCTCGAGCGAGGTGCCGTGGCCTTCGACTGGGCGGCGCGCCGGGCCCGCCCCGCCGGGAGGGGTCGCCTGCGGCGCGGCGTCGGCGTGGCCGCCGGCGCCCACAAGAACGGCATGTTCGGCGCCTTCCCCGAGGCCAGCAACATGTCGCTGAAGATGAACGAGGACGGCACGTTCGAGCTCAACGCCAGCCTGCACGAGGTCGGCTGCGGCATCGTGACGACGATGAAGGTCATCGTCGCGGAGGTCCTCGGCGTGCACCCGGACCGCATCGCCGCGGGAGAGGCCGATACGGCGACGACGCCGTTCGACTACGGGACCTACGGCAGTCGCGTCACCTACGTCGTCGGCGAGTGCGCCCGCGTAACGGCCGAAAAGGTCAAAGCACGGCTCCTCGAGGCCGCTGCCGAGCTGCTCAAGGAGCCGGTCGTGCACCTGTTCACGCGGGACGGCGCCGTGCACGTCAAGAACGACGCGGAGCGCGCTGTCGCCTACAGGGACATCGCACGCCTCAGCGAGATGCGCCACGTGCCGTCCATCGCCGCGTCGACGACGTACTATGCGGTCTCCAACCCCGCCTCGTACTCGGTGCAGTTCGCCGAGGTGGAGGTCGACTGCGCCACCGGACTCGTGGCGGTCAACGACTTTCTCGCGGTCGCCGACGTGGGACGGGCGATCAACCGCGGCATGGTCGAGGCCCAGTACCAGGGCGCCGTGCAGATGGGCATCGGCTACGCCCTCTACGAGCACCTCGACGTCGACGAGCAGGGTCGCAGCGGGATCGACGGGTTCAAGAACTACCACATCGTCAACGCGCCCGACATGCCCGATATCCAGGTGCTCCTCGTGGAGCACGAGGGAGACGACGGACCGTTCGGCGCCAAGAGCGTCGGCGAGATCGCCACGGTGCCCACCGCCGGGGCGGTCGTCAACGCCGTCAACAACGCACTGGGCACCGAGCTCTCCGACCTGCCGCTCGTCCCCGAGCGCATCATCGCCGCCCTTCACGCGCCCGAGGAGGTGCCGGCATGCAGCTCCTGCTGACCGTCAACGGCATGCAGTACGAGGTTGAGGCGCGCCCGACAGCACGGCTGCTTGACGTCCTGCGTGACCAGCTGGGCCTGATCGGCACCAAGGAAGGCTGCGGCGAGGGTGAGTGCGGCGCCTGCACCGTCCTCGTCGACGGCAGGGCCGTGAACTCGTGCGTCATGCTCGCCGTGCAGGCGCGCGGCAAGGATGTCCTCACGGTGGAGGGCCTCGCGCAGGACGGCGAGCTCGACGTGTTGCAGCAGAAGTTCGTCGAGTACGGCGCCGTCCAGTGCGGCTACTGTACGCCAGGGATGCTCATGTCGGCCAAGGCGCTGCTCATGGCCAATCCGGTGCCGTCAGAGCAGGACATCCGCATCGCACTGGCCGGCAACCTCTGCCGCTGCACCGGCTATTCCGCGATCGTCGCGGCAGTCAAGGCGGCCAGCGGACACGACGCCACACCGGCCATGGTACTGCCCGGCGAAGCAGAGGAGCTGGCCGCGGAAGTAAGCACCGACCCGGAGACCCTGGCCATCGTGCAGGAGGTCGTCGAGGCCGCCGAGGCCGAGCTGATCCAGGGCACGCCGCCCGCGCCGGAGGCCTTCCCGTCCCCAGGCGCACCTGCCATGCCACCCGGCGCCCCGACGGCGCCGGCCGACCCCGAGGAAGGTGAGTGACGTGGGCGTGACTGACGTCGTGACGCCGGTGCGGCTCGAGGACCTCGTCGCCGCGCTCGCCGCGGCCACGCCGCAGACCCGCTTGCTCGCTGGGGGCACGGACCTCGTGCGCTCCATCCGGACGCCCGGCAGCGAGCCGGACACGATCATCGACCTGACGGGACTCGCCGAGTTCGCCTACGTACGCCTCGACGGCGGTACGCTGCGCGTCGGCGCGACGACCACCTTCACGGCGCTGCAGTGGGACCCGCTGGTGCGCGAACACGCCCTGTGCCTCGGCCTCGCCGCCGCACAGGTGGGGTCCGTCCAGATCAGGAACGCCGGCACCATCGGCGGCAACATCGCCAACGCCTCGCCCTGCGCCGACGGCGCTACAGCGCTCACGGCGCTGGGAGCCGAGGTGACCACCATCGACGGCGCCGGGACCGCCAGGACGCGGCCGCTGGGCGAGATCCTTCTGGGTCCCAGCCGGACGAGCCTTGCACACGACGAAGCGATCACCGAGTTCTCCTTCCCGGCGCTCGGGCCGGAGCATCGCTCGGCGTTCGCCAAGATCGGCTCGCGTACGGCAGTGAGCGTTGCGCGACTCAGCGCTGCCCTGGTCGTCCGCTTCGACGCGGCTGCCGGGACGCTGGACGACGTGCGTGTGTCGCTCGGCGCGGTGGGCGGAGCCGCCTTCCGCGCCTCGCGCCTGGAGGAATCGCTGACCAGACTCCCCGCCGACGAGGCGACGGCACAACTGTTCGCCGAAGGGTGTGTCGCGGCCGTGCAGGAGTCCATTCCCGGCCGCTACTCGCTGCCGTACAAGCAGCATGCGGCGGTGGGACTGGCGTACGACGCGTGGAACATGCTCGCCCTGAGCCCGCCCTGCGAGCCCGCCTGGGCCTAGAGCGTCTCGGCGGGCTCCGGCTCCGATGCGCCTGCCTGCTGCAGCGCGAGCAGCTCGTCCGGCGGGATGTGACACCTGTACGTGTGCCCGTTGCCCGCGTCCATGTCCGGCGGCACCTGCTGCGCGCAGATGTCTCCGAGGGACCGGTGGCAGCGCGTGTGGAATCGGCAGCCCGACGGCGGATCGGTGAGGCTGGGCATCGAACCGCGCAGCGGGATCCGATCCCGCTGCTTCTCGAAGTCGAGCCGCGGGATCGAGCTGAGCAGCGCCTCGGTGTAGGGGTGGTGCGGCGGATCGAACACGTCGGCCGCCGCCCCGACCTCGATCAGCTCGGCGAGGTACATGACGCCGATGCGGTCGGAGATGTAGCGCACGACCGCCAGGTCGTGGCTGATGAAGACGTAAGACGCCTGCTCTTTGGTCTGCAGCTCCACCAGGAGGTTGAGGATGCTCGCCTGGACGGAGACGTCGAGCGCGGAGGCCGGCTCGTCGCAGATCACGAGGTGCGGGTCGCCGGCGAAGGCTCTGGCGATGGCGATGCGCTGCTTCTGCCCGCCGGAGAGTTCCGTCGGCCGCTGGAACAGGAAGCGCGGCTCCACGCGCACGTCGGCCGACAGCTTGTCGACCTTGGCGCGCACCGAACCCTCCTTGGCGCCGCCCAGCTTGCGTACCGCGCGCGTGAGGATCTGGCGCGTGCTCCAAGCCGGGTTGAGCGTCGAGTCGGGGTTCTGGAAGACCATCTGGATCGCGCGCAGCGCATCCTGCGAGCGCTTGCCCGCCGTGGATTTCAGGATGCCGCCTTCGAAGGTGACGGTGCCGGAGTCCGCGGGGATCAGGCCCGTGACGCACTTGGCCAGCGTCGTCTTTCCGCTGCCGGATTCGCCGACCAGGCCGAAGGTCTCGCCCTTCTTCAGGCTGAGCGACACGTTGGCGACCGCGGTCAGCTTCTTGGATCCGTCCTTGAACGTGCGCACCATGCTGTCGATGTCGAGGACATCTGTGTCGCCGCCGCGCTCATCCAGGCTCGTTGCGAGCACTGGCGTCAGGTGCGGCATGGACTCGACGTCCGCGGTGAAGTAACAGCGCGTGTGGCGGGAGGATTCGCCTACCGGCATCGCGTGATGCGGCGAGTAGGCGGCGGGGTCGGGCGGCATGGCCTCGGCCTCGGCCTGGCCCCTTATCGCTGCGTCGCCCGGCCACGCGTAGAAGTCGGGCTCACGGCGCTTGCAGACCGGCTGGGCCATGGGGCAGCGCGCCGAGTAGACGCACCCCTCGAGCGGGTCGCCGAGGGCGGGGAGCGTCCCCGGGATGGTCTGGAGCGCGGCGTCGGTCTTGTTCATGCCGAAGCGTGGGACGCAGCGTAGCAGCCCCATCGTGTAGGGATGACGCGGGTCGGTGAAGACTTCCTTGGCCGAGCCCTCCTCGACCAGCCGCCCCGCGTAGAGCACGCCCACGCGCTCGCAGAGGCGGACGACCAGCCCCAGGTTGTGGGTGATCAGCAGGATGGCGGCGTTGATGCGGCCGCGCAGCTCCTCGATCAGGTCCAGGATCTCTGCCTCGACGGTGGCGTCGAGGCCGGTGGTGGGCTCGTCGAGGATGAGCAGCTGCGGGTTCACGGCCAGCGCCATCGCGATGACGACGCGTTGCTGCTGGCCTCCCGAGAGCTCGAAGGGGTAGCGGCGCAGGGTCCCGTCGGGGTCGGGAATGGCGACGCGGCGCAGGCTCTCACGGGCCTGCTCGAGCGCCTCCTTCTTGTTCATCCCCTCGTGGTAGTGGTACACCTCAGCGAGCTGGTCGCCGATGCGCATCGCCGGGCTCAAAGCCTGGGTCGGGTCCTGGTAGACCATCGCGACCTTGCCGCCGCGCCACTTGCGCAGGGCTTCTTCGCTGAGCGTGCTGACATCCTGGCCGTCCACGAGCACCCGGCCGTTATCGAGCGTGCCGTTGGAGGCGAGGTAGCGCATCGCGGCCATGGCAAGCGTCGTCTTGCCGCAGCCCGATTCGCCCACGAGCCCGTAGGCCTGACCGCGCTCGATCTTGAGCGTGACGCCCTTGAGCACCGGCAGCCTGCGGCCGCGGCGGTGGAACGTGACCTCGAGGTCATCGACTTCGAGGGCAGCGGCGCCAGGAGTGACGGCGCTCGTGGGCTGCTCGGCGGCGCTCATTTCGAGAACGTCCTCCCCAAACCATCGGTGATCAGGTTCACGGCGACCACGAGGGACGCGAGTGCGGCCGCGGGGAACAGCACGGTCCACGGGGCGATCTGCAGGAAGACCCGCTCCACGGAGATGGTGAGTCCCCAGTCGGGCGATGGCGGTGCGAGACCGAAGCCGAGGAACGACAGCGTGGCGGCGGTGAAGACCGCGTAGCCCAGGCGGATGGTGCCCTCGACGATGATCGGCTGCGTGATGTTGGGCAGGATCTCGCGGACCATGACGAACGCCGAGCGCTCGCCGCGCAGCCGCGCAGCCATGACGTACTCGCGCTCGCGCTCGCCGATCACAGCCGCGCGGACGGTCCGCGAGACGACCGGCGTGAACAGCGCGCCGATGGCGACGATGATGATCGCCGTGCCCTTGCCGAGCAGCGAGAGGATCAGGATCGAGGTGATGATGATCGGCAGCGCCAGCAGCACGTCGATGAGCCGCATGATGATCTCGTCGGTGATGCCCCGCCAGAAGCCGGCGATCAGGCCGATGATGCCGCCCCACAGCAGGGCGAGCAGCGTGGCGAGTGGGGCGATGATGAGCACCGTGCGCGCGCCGGCCATCGTCCGCGCGAACACGTCGCGCCCGAGGTCGTCGGTGCCGAACCAGTGCGAGGCACTCGGCGCGGCGAGCGAGATATTCGGGTCGGTCAGCGTGGGACTCTGTGTGATGAACGCCGAGAACAGGGCCATGAAGACCCAGAACAGGACGATGATCAGGCCGACCATGAATGTCGGGCTGCGGAGGAGCGCCTTGACCAGGTAGCGCCGCTGGCGCTTCTGCTCCGCTGTGGCCGCTGCGTCGGCCTCGAGCGCCTTGCTCTTGTGGTCCCCGCCGGGAAGCTCCAGATCGCGGCCTTCGCTGGCGGCGTCGGCGCGGAGCTCGATCATCTCGGGGTCCGCGCCGAGCTGCATGGACTCCTCGCGCAGGTCGGGATCGGGGCCGAAGGGAGTGGGACGGTCGTCCGGCACCTCAGCCACCCTTCCTGATCCGCGGGTTGAGGAGCGCCACGACGATGTCGGCGACCAGGTTGGCGAACATGTAGACGACGGCCACCATGAGCACCGACGCCTCGAGGACCGGCACGTCGTGATTCAGGGCCGACTCGACCATGACCTTGCCGATGCCGGGATAGGAGAACAACGTCTCGACGACGACCAGACCGCCGATGAGCCAGCCGACCTGGCTGCCGATCACCGTGACCGTGGGCACCATGGCGTTGCGCAGCACGTGGCCGAACACGACGCGGCTGCGCGGGACGCCCTTGAGCACGGCGGTGCGGATGTACGGCATGGACAGCACCTGCACCGTGCCGACGCGCGCCATGCGGGCGATGTACCCGAGCTCCAGGAACATGAGCGGGATGGCCGGCAGGATGAGGTAGTAGAGGCGTTCGTAGAAGGGCGCGCCCTCAGGCGCGAGCGCAGTGACGGGCAGCCACTTGAGCCAGACGGCGAACACGTAGAGCAGGACGACGCCGCTCACGAACTCCGGGATGACGGTCATCGACAGCGTCGAGACCGTGATGACTCTGTCTAAGGCGCTGTCCCTCCGTAACCCCGAGAACACGCCCAACACGATAGATGTGGGCACGATGAGGATCAGCGCGAAGCCGGCGAGGATGAGCGAGTTCCACAGCGCCGCCATGACGTAAGGCCGGACGGGCACCTTCTGGACCGGGGATTCTCCCCAGTCGCCGGTCACGAAGTTGCCCGCCCAGGCCACGTACCGCACCACGAGGGGTCTGTCGGCGCCGAGCTCGCGGTTGAGCGCGGCGACGTCTTCTGGAGTTGCGTATTGTCCCAGGATGGAGCGCCCCACGTTGCCGGGCAGCACCTCGGCGAGCAGGAAGATGAGGATCGACGCCAAGATCAGCGTCGGCACCATGAGCAGCAGTCGCCGCCCGATGAGGCGCAACATCCTGGGACTCTACTTTACGCAGTTACCGTTGCGATTCGTCTACGTCAGGCCGTCGTCATGTAGGCCGCACTGCAGTCGCAGTAGATGGAGCCCGGGCCCTTGATGTTGTACACGTTCTTCTTCTGCGCACGCGCCTGGCTGATGAAGAACGGCAGCATGATGGGCGTGTCGGTCTGCTGAAGCGTGGACAGCTTGGTGGCCAGCTCGGCGCGCATGGCCTCGTCCCCGGTCGACTCGTACTCGTCGAACGTGCTGACGAAGTCCTTGTTGTCCCAGTGTGAGGAGCTCCACACGGCGTCCGGCAGCAGCATGGCGGCGGCATAGATGCCCGGCGCCGGCCGGCTGCCCCACTCGACGATGGTCATCGGCGCGACGATCCACGGCGTGGTGCCGTAGTAGTCGGCGTCGCTGCCGGCGTAGAACTCCGTGTAGCTCATCTGGTTGATCTTGACGGTGATGCCGGCCGGCTTGCACTGATCCTGGATCAGCTGTGCGAGCTGCGGGTTCTCGAGGTACTTGGCCACGGTCAGTTCGATCTCCAGCCCACCGGCGTGACCGGCGTCGGCGAGGAGCTGCTTGGCCTTGTCGTAGTCCTGGGCGCGCTCGGGCGCCGGAGGGCTGCTCGGGAACACCGTCTCCTGCCAGAACGTGTCGTAGCCGAGGTTGCTGCGATCATCATAGAGAGCCTTGTTGATCGCAGGGCGGTCCAGACAGTAAGCGACAGCCTGACAGAGATTGGCGCCGCCGCTCTTCCACGGCTCCTTGGTCTGATTGAACGCGATCTCGCGGATGCCCGTGCCCGGGTAGATGTCGACGCGCAGGTTGGGATCCTGGAAGAGCGCCTGCGCGCCCTGGAACACCGTCTGCGGCTGGCAGTCCACGGCACCGGACTGCAACTGCAGGTTCTGCGCCGAGTTGTCCTCGACCATGATGTACTCGAGGCCGTCCAGGTACGGGAGCTGCTTGCCGGCGTCGTCCTTGCCCCAGTAGGTCGGGTTCTTCTTGAACGTTGCCTTCTGCTTCGGCGTGTACTGGTCGAGGATGTAGGCGCCCGTCCCGACCGCGTTCTTGAGGATGTCACCCTTGTAGCTGCGCGACAGGATGGCGCTGTTGTAGTTGCCGTTCGACACTGTGTACGGGAAGTCGGCGTACGGCTTGTCGAGGGTGAACTCGACCGTGGTCGCGTCGACGGCCTTGGTGCCCTTCGGCGAGAGCACGCCGCCCCACTGCGACTTGGCGCCGCCCGAACCGCCCTCGGGATCGAGGAGGCGCTCCATGGTGGCGACCACATCTTCAGCCTCGAAGGGAGTGCCGTCGTTGAAGGTGACACCCGTGCGAAGCTTGAACGTCCAGACGTCGAGCGTGTCGTTCGGCGTCCAGCTCTCGGCGAGCACCGGCCTCAGCGAGTTGTCGTCGTTGAGGTTGATGAGGTACTCGAGGAACTGGCTGACGAGGACGATGCCGCCCTGGTCGTAGATGGTGACCGGGTCGGGATCGGTGATCGGGGCCGGCCCGATCAGCTTCAGGATGCCGCCCATGACGGGCGCGGGCATCCCGGCCGCGCTCGGCGACGAGGAGCTATCGGTGCTGTCGCCGCCGCACGCCGCGAGCAGCGAGCCTGCAGCCGTCATCGAGAACCCGAAGACCGACGCGCGCACCAGCATCTGACGCCTGGTCATCTTGCCCTTGAGCACCTGCTCGACCAGATGCTGGCCGTATTCCCTCTCGTACTTCGCACTAGCCATATCGCTACTCCCCCTTGACGCGATTCCTGTGGAACAACTCGGATTCCGGCGATTCTCGGATTCCGGCGATTCTGGCGATGACCCAACGGATGGGCCGCCCCCGACACATCCCGGTCACCATACACACGGTTGACGCGGATGGCAAGACGAAATTGACCAGTCAGTTAGTTGCTGCCCCCCTGTCCGCGACGCAGATATTCGCTCTCACGGCCATCTGACGGCATCTCATGCTGCCCCAGCACGTGCTGCCGATAGATATTCGTCGACGGGCACCGCGAGACGCGGCGGTTCGATACTCCGGCCGCGCTCTGGTATGTACCACGTCGCCCTATGGTACGCTTGGCCGGACCGTCGGGCAATGCCGACGTACCGTTTCTGGCCTGTGCTCGAGCTCTTCTTCGGGGGTGACGGTGGCGAACGCACGGCGCACGCCGGAGCGGACGAGCCCGCTGTATCTGTGGCTGGCCGCACTGCTGCGCGATCAGATCGAGGCCGGGCATCTGAGCGCCCACGGCCCGGTCCCCTCCGAGCGCGTGCTCAGCGAGCGCTACGAGGTCAGCCGCATGACCGCGCGCCACGCGCTCGAGACGCTCACGCTCGAGGGCTATCTGTACCGTCACCCACGCCGCGGCACCTTCGTCGCGGAGCCGCGCCTGCGCTTCAGCGTCGGCAGCTTCACCCGCAACATGACCGCCGCCGACCGCGCGCCCGGGACCGAGGTGCTGTCGGCTGCCACCGTCGACCCAGACCCCGTGGCCGCGGAGCTCCTCGGCGTGCCGGTCGGCGGTCGCGTCCATGTGCTCCAGCGTCTGCGCACAGCCAAGGGAGAGCCCATCGCGCTCGAGAACATCCAGCTGTCTGCGGCGAGGTTCCCGGATCTGCTCGAGCACGACCTCGCCGGCTCTCTCTGGGCCCTCCTCCGCTCTCGCTACGACGTGGATCCCGCCAAGGCGGACGCGCGCGTCGTCGCAGTGACACTGGACCACTTCGAGGCAGAGGCGCTCGGCGTCAGGGCCGGAAGCCCCGCGATCGTCCTCACGCGGACGGTGTTCGACGCGGAGGGTGGGGTGGTGGAGCTCGCGCGCGACGTCTATCGCGGCGATCGCACGGAGTTCGAGGTCAGCGCTCCCGTGGAGGGCGTGCAGCCGTAGAGGGCGTGCAGCGGTAGAGCGGGCGGGCGAGGTCTCGCCGGCCTTCAGTCCAGCCGCGCGCCCTGGCGTCGCAGTTCCGCCTGCACCCTGGCAACGTCTACCTGTGCGGTAGTGCGCCCGTCCTTGAGCGAGACGGCGGCGGCCGTCCCCGCAGCCTGTCCCGTCACCGCGCAGCACATCTGGTTGCGCGTCGCGGCGTGCGAGATCCGGTCGCCGGCCACGCAGCGTCCGGCGACCAGCAGGTCGTCGACTCCCTGGGGCACCAGGATCCCGTAGGGCAGCTGGAAGTAGCGGCCGGTCGTCGGAAGGACCAGCACGCCGTAGCCGTCCAGGAACTCGGGGAAGATGCCGACGGCGTCGTCGAACCGGGCCTCGCCGCGCACGTCCTCGCCGGTCAGCTCGTAGCGACCGGCGAGCTTGCGCGAGTCGCGCGTGCCCAGCGTGGCGCCGAACGTGCGCAGGCGCGCCTGCTCGAAGCCGGGCGTGTACCGACGCAGCGCCTCGATGGCGAGCAGCGCCTGGCGACGACCCTCGATCTCCGCTCGCGTCAGGTCGTGCACATCGGTGCAGTCGTAACCGGCCATGACGACGAGGTTGAGCGAGGTCGCCTCGCCGGCGTCGGTGATGCGGCCCCACGTCCCCCCGATGCTGCGGATCTCCTCGGGGATGAGGCCTTCACGCCGGGCCCGGTCGAACGGCTCCTGCAGATACGGGCTGAAGAGGCGGTCCTCCTTGCCCTCCGTCTTGACGCTCCAGCACTTGCCCCAGTCGCCGTAGGTGGGAGCGCTCTCCGCGACGTGGTCGAGAAAGCGCGCCTTGTCGACGCCGGAGCAGGAGAACATGACGGTGACGCCCATCACCGAACCGCGCGAGTGCGTGTGGCAGGGGGCGCCGGCGCGGAAGGCGATGTCGGCGTCGCCGGTGGCGTCGACCACGCGCTGCGCCAGGATCGCCTGCCTGCCGGACTTGCTCTCCGTGACCACACCCCTCACGAGTCCGCCCTCGACGATGGGCTCGGTGACGAGGCAGTGGAGGAGCGGCTCGACGCCGGCCTCCTCGACCAGCCGGTCGGCGACGACCTTGAACAGCTCGGAGTCCAGCGCCTGGCTGCGAGACTGGACGTCCGGCGCCGTGCCGCCCATCTCCTCCGCGCGGCGCTCGAACTCGATGCCGATCCCTTCGAGGTCGACGGTGCCTTCATGGCGGTACCAGGCGATCGTGTCCACGCCGACCTGGGTGATGACGCCGCCGAAGCAGCCGTAGCGGTCGACGAGGGTGGTCTGGGCGCCGGCCCTGGCGGCGGCGAGGGCGGCGGCGAGGCCGCCGGGGCCGCCGCCCACGACGAGCACGTCCGTCTCGTGCATGACCGGCGTGGTCTTCGCCGCCTCCGCGATGTGCCTCATGAAGCTCTCCCGTGGCGCGAGGCGCCGTCGTGCTTGGGGTTGCGGCCGGGACGTACACTGGCGGTCGCCGGGCCGGTGACTGTCTTGACAGAGTATGGCACAGCGGTCATGGTACATACCAGCGGTCTGGTACATACCAAGAGCGAGGCGAGGAGCGGCTGATGACCAAGCGAGATGTGGGCGGCCTGAGTTGCCGGTCCCCCTGGGACGCGCGCGGTCGTCAGATCGAGCGGCTCGGCGCCGAACTCTTCGACATGCTGGTCGTCGGCGGCGGCGTCACCGGTTGCGGCATCGCTGTGGACGCCGCCAGCCGTGGGCTCTCGGTGGCGCTGATCGAGAAGCGCGACTTCGCCGCCGGCACCTCCAGCCGCTCGAGCAAGCTCATCCACGGCGGCCTCCGCTACCTGGAGCGCTTCGACCTGGGGCTCGTACGCGAGGCACTGCACGAGCGGCGCCTCCTCGCGGAGCGCCTGGCGCCGCACCTCGTCCATGCCACCCCTTTCCTGTTGCCGCTCGAGCACGGCCTCAAGGACCGCGCGTACATGGGCGCCGGCCTGCTGCTCTACGATTCTCTGGCCGGCCTCCATCCCGCGATGCCCCGGCACCGGCATCTCTCGCACGCCGCTTGCCTGCGCGCCGTGCCGTCGCTGAAGGCGGATGCGCTCAGCGGCGGCATCCGCTACTACGACGCCCAGGTGGACGACGCACGCTTCGCCGTCACGCTCGCCGGGACGGCCTCGGCGCAGGGCGCCTGCTGCGTCCCGGCGGTCGAGGTGACGGACTTCCTGCACGACGGCGCAGCTGTCGCCGGGGTGCACGCACGCGACCTCGAGGGCGACGTCGAGTTCGACGTGCGGGCACGCGTGACCGTCAACGCCACCGGCATCTGGACCACAGAGATGGAGCGTCTCGCCGGGGTCGAGTCGCCACTGCCGGTGCGCCCGTCCAAGGGCGTCCACATCGTCGTACCGCGCGACCGCATCGACTCGCAGCTGGCGCTGATCCTGCCGACTGAGAAGAGCGTCCTCTTCGTGCTGCCATGGGGGACGCACTGGATCATCGGCACCACGGACACGCCCTGGGAGTTCGGCCTCGACCATCCAGCCGCCAGCCGCGCCGATATCGACTACCTGCTCGGGCACGCCAACGCGATCCTTCGTCAGCCGCTGACCGCGGAGGACATCACCGGCGTGTACGTCGGCCTGCGGCCGCTGGTGGCCGAGGGCTCCGCCGATACGGCCGCCGTCTCCCGTGAGCACGTGGTCCGACGCAGCGCGCCGGGACTCGTGAGCATCGCCGGCGGCAAGTACACGACGTATCGCATCATGGCGCGCGACGCGGTGGACGTCGCCTCGCGCGACCTCCCCTTCACGATCCCGCCGAGCCATACGGAGGATCTGCCGTTGCTCGGCGCAGTGGGTTCGAAGGAGGCCGGCCGGCGGGCACTGCTCCATCCGGGCGCCGCCGGTCTCTCGTCCGTGCAGGCGGACCACCTGGCCGGCCGCTACGGCACGATGGCGCTGCGGGTCCTGGACCTCGTCGTCGAGGACCCCGCGCTCGCCGCGCCCCTCGACGGCGCGGACACCTACCTCGCCGCCGAGGTCCGGTACGCCGTGCTGCACGAGGCGGCGCTGCACGTGGACGATGTCCTGACGCGCCGCACGCACATCGCCTTCGAGGAGCAGGATCGAGGCAGGCGCGCCGTGGAGGGCGTGGCGCGGCTGATGGCGCCGATCCTGGAGTGGGACGAGGCGACGCTGAACCACGAGATCGAGCACTACCGGTCACGCCTCGATGCCGAGAGCGCCGCGCAGAACATGCTGGACGACGCGGCGGCGGACGCCGCGCGCGCGCCGGTGCGCGACGTGCGGCTGGAGCACGAGGCCGGGGCGAGCCCCGCGAGGTAGGCGCCGGCGGCGGGCATCACTCGCCCGCCCCTACCGGTCAGATGCCCGGCGGAACGAGCACGAGCTTGCCGACATGCCGTTTGTCGAGCATCGCCGTCTGGGCGTCGGCGATCCGCTCGAGCGGGAAGGTCTCCGCCACGCGCGGCCGAAGCTCACCGGCTTCGATCCGCGCCAGCAGCGCCGGGAACACCGGTTCGTCCCAGGCGGTGCAGCCGATCATCCTGAGGTCGTGCAGGTAGAAGACGCGCTTGTCGAAGCCGACTCTCGGTCCTGCGATGGCGCCCGACGACACGTAGGCGCCGCCTGGCCGGAGGGCCGCCAGCAGGCCGTCCAGGCCGGGCCCGGAGACGTTGTCGACGACGACGTCGACCGAGCCCTCGCCGAGGGCTGCGATGATCTCATCGTCGCGGTCCACGACCCGGGCGGCTCCCAGCGCCAGCACCTGCTCCGCCTTCCCGGCCCCGGCCACCGCCGTGACCTCTGCGCCGCGAAGCCGTGCGAGCTGTACGGCGGCAGAGCCGACGCCGCCGGAAGCGCCGGTGACCAGCACGTGCCGGCCCGCGGAGACGCGGGCACGGTGCAGCATGTTCTCCGCGGTCCCATACGCGCACGGGATCGCGCCGAGTTCCACGTCGCTCAGGGCGGTCTCGACGGGGAAGGCCTCGGAGGCCGGCACCTTGACGAACTGGGCGAACGCGCCGTCGAAGTCGGAACCCAGCCACACGTTCCGGATCGACGCGAAGCCCCGAGGCCGCATGCACGGCCGGACGAGCACCCGGCGCCCGAGGAGGCTCCGGTCGCCGCCGGGTCCGACGGCGTCGACGCGGCCGCAGCAGTCGGTGCCTTGGATGAAGGGGAAGGGTGTCGGAGCGTCCCACCCCCCGTCCGCCCGCTGGACCGCGGCCGTCTCCTGCGCCTCGGCGTCGTATCCGGTGGCGGCGTCGACGGCGGCCGAGTACCAGCCCACCCTCGTGTTGATCTCGGTGTTGTTGACGCCGGCGGCGAGGACACGTACGAGCAGTTCCCCGTCTCCCGGCTCCGGTCGCCGGATCTCGCGGTACTCGAGCTTGTCGAGGCCGCCGTTGCCGGCAGTGACCACGGCGAACATGGTCGGCTTTCCCGGCTCGGGCTCGAGCCGGCTCGGATCGAACGTCGTCTGCCGCCGGATCACCTGGTCCACGGACGTCACGGCGCCCCCTTCGTGCCACTCGCCGGCCGGCTCGGGCCGGAGGCCCTCAGAGCCGGACGTCCAGCGAGAGCTTCGCCAGTGTCTCCTCGGTGGGGACGCCCTCGGCGTCCCACCCACGCAGCCGATAATACTCGTCCAGGGCGGCGCGGAACTCGTCCGCGCCGACCGTCTTGCCGGCCGCCGCTCCGTCGGGGTGGGGCACGTCGAGGATCGCCGGCAGGCGGTCGTGCTCGCGGCCGAACCCCTCGCGCAGGTTGAGCAAGCGGCCGAGATTCCAGATCCGGGCGCCCGTCGTCATGAGCTCCTCGTGGGTGGTCCCGCGGCCCCAGAGGTGGCGGAAGTGGGCGCCGAGGAAGTCTGTGTCCATGTACATGTTGGCGCACCAGACGCCGGTCCAGGCGAGGGCGCTGAAGTCCTGCTGCTCCGCGACCAGCGCCGGCTTGCCTTTCAGCGAGTCCGCCGGCGCCTCTCCTCCCAGGATGTCGTCGGCGGCGGTGAAGGCGCGCATGTGGCAGGCGCCGCGGTCGGAGGTGGCATAGCCCAGACCCATGCCGAAGGTGCCGCGCGGGTCGTAGGCGGGCAGCTCGAGCCCCTTGATGTGCGGGGCGAGCTCGGGCCGGCCCTTGAGCGCGGCGAGGTCGCGGGCGCCGAGCGCCAGTTCGGCGCCCCAGCCCTCTCGCCGCGAGATCATCCCGGGGGCCGCAAGGTAGCCGGTCGCGTCGCCGAAGGCGAGGCCGTAGTCGGCGACGCCTCTCTCGCACAGATCCATGGCGAGGGCCACGACGGCGCCCGTCGACATCGTGTCCAGACCGAGCTCGTCGCAGGCCTGGTTGAAGGCCGCGATCGTGGCCAGGTCGCCGATGCCGCAATTGGCGCCGCAGAGGCCGAGGGTCTCGAACTCCGGGCCTTCGCAGACGTGGTCGCCGAACCGGTGGACCTGGCGACACGCGAGCGGACACTGCGTGCAGGCGCGGATCTTCGTGCGCACCTCGAGAAGACTGGCGGAGTCGATGCGGTCGGCCTGCTCGAACTGCCCGGTCCGCCAGTTCCGCGTGGGGAGCGCGCCGGCGGCGTTGACCAGGTCGACGAGGAACGGTGTTCCCTCCTCGTACGTCCACGCATTGTCCTCCGTGAGGATGCGGTCGTTCTGCAGATCGAGCACGTCCCGGGCGAACGCGGCCGCGTCGCCGACGGTGACCGAGCCGGTGCCGCGCACGACGACCGCCTTGAGGTTCTTGCTGCCCATGACGGCGCCGGCGCCGCCGCGACCCGCCTTGTGATACTGGTCGGTGGAGAGGCAGGCGAAGGGGATGAGCTGCTCGCCGGCCGGGCCCGTGGAGAGGACCTTGTGCCACGGGCCCATCTCCTCGCGAACGAGCTGCTCGAGAGCCGCCGTCTCGAGACCCCAGAAGCGGCCCTCCGCCGGCAGGAAGTCCACCCGGTCGTCCTCGACGAGCACGAGGACCGGACGCGGCGCCCTGCCGGTCACGACCACCACGTCGTAGCCGGCGAACTTGAGCTCGGGGGCGAACGAGCCGCCCACGTAGGAGTCAAGGAGCGTGCCCGTCGCGGGACTCTTGCAGCCCACCGCGAGGCGCGAGCACGTCGCCGCGGCCGTGCCCGCGAAGGGGCCGCTGGCCAGGATGAGCGGGTTCTCCGGCGAGAGCGGGTCAGTGCCGGGCGAGAGCTCGGCGAAGAGATAGCGGAAGAGGAGCCCCTTGCCGCCGACGTACAGCCTGGCCCACTCCGCTTCGAGCGGCTCGACCGTCGCCGTGAGCGCAGTCATATCGAGCCGCAGCACACGTCCGGTATAGAAGTCCACGAGTCTCCTCACTATGGAAAGCCGGTCCCCTCCGCCATGGTGCGCCACGGGGCCCCATGCTACAATGGCCGACTAATCGACCGGTCAATCAGTCTCTCATTGCACAGTGGCCGGAGGGGGATGTCAAGCCGGTCCCGCATCGCCGAGACTGGGGGAGGCGAGCGTCCGATGGTGGCAGCGCCCGGAGGGTGGAGCACGGACGGGGACGGTTTCTCGCGTCTGACCGACCACCTGCACTTCACCTTCGAGGACCCGCTCTCGTCGCTTCCCCAGACCGCCCAGAACCTGCTCATCGCCGCCAAAGAGATCGTCGCCGACGAGGGCTTCGAGGCGCTCACCCTGAAGACCGTCAGCCAGCGAGCCGGCGAGAACAAGGCGATGGTCTCCTACTACTTCGACAACAAGGCCGGCCTCGTCGCGGCCGTGCTCGACTCCGTGATCCACGACGAGTACTTGGCGTCGCTCGACCGCATGAGGGACGTCACCCCGGGGAATCGCATCCCGCGCCTGGTCAAGGAGATGCGGCGCATGGCCGCGTCGGTCGAGGACTTCCAGGTCTTCTTCGAACTGCTGCCGCACGTGCTGCGCGACGAGGTGCTCCGCCGCCGGATGGCCATGCTGTTCCGCTGGTACTGGAAGATGAAGCTCGAGTGGCTCGGCGCGGACGACGGCACGGGAGGGCTCGCCGATCCGGACCTGCTGGGCATCGCCCAGCTCCTCAGCGCCATCATCGACGGGCTCGCCATCCAGGCCGCCGTCGACCCCGACATGGACCTCGCCAATCCCTACCGGGTGCTCGCGCGGATGCTTGACTGCTTCGAGATCGAGGCCTAGTTAGCCCAAGCAGTACGCGTCCAGCTGCCGCCGGACCACTGGATCCAGGTCGTCCGGCGGCTGGTACGAGTCCAGCAGCTCCACGACCCGCGCCGCGGCGGCGGCGGCGAGGTCCTGCCCGCCGTGCGACCGCCAGGTCTCGTACGGCGCGCGGTTCATGATGGTCCGTCGGATGCCGTCGCGCGCGTGCCGTCGCGTGTGTGCGTGGCCGAGCACGGTGCCGCCGGGTCCGGCGGCCTTGACCACGTCGAGCGCGAGCGTCTCTTCGTCCACCTCGATCGGCCGCCGCGCCACGCGCAGCCCGCTGAGGACCTCGTCGTCGATCACGAATTTCTCCGGCGAGAAGCAGTTGAACGACGAGAGGATGCCGGCGGCATGCAGGACGTACTGCGCGCCGGTGCGGAGCACGGTGTCCATGGCGAGCGCCGACTCGATGCCGGCCTGGGCATCGGGGAGATGTGCGTCGGTCACGGAGCCGCCGGCGCGCACGGGCACGCCGAGCCAGTGGCCGAGCCGAACGGTGGCCTCCATGAGCGACCAGTAGGCCGGCGCGCCGATCATGAGCGCGCCGCTTTGCATGGAAGAGAGCGACGACGTGCCTCCGTAGAGAAACGGCGTGCCGGGGTTGGCCAGCTGCGTCAACACGAGGCCGACGAGCAGCTCGGCATGCTGCACGGCGAGGAGGCCCGCCAGCGTGATCGGCGCCGTCGTCCCGCCCATGGCGCAGACGGCGACGAGGACCGGCTGACCGAGGCGCGCCAGCCGCAGGGCGACCTGCGCGCCTTCCGCCGAGAACTGCAGCGGCGACGTGGTGTTGATGACCGACCACAGGCGCGGCCGCGCGTGCCAGTCCGCGCCGTGCAGGATCTCGAGCACGTCCGTGGCCACCTGGAACTCCGCCAGGGACGTCACCGTGTAGCGGCAGTTCTTGTCGCTCGCCGTGGCGTGCAGGTGGGCGACGACCTTGGGCCGCAGCTCCTCCGGTACGTCGTTCGGCTCGATGCTGTAGCCGAGCACATCGATGTTAGGCGAGAGGTGCGCGAGCCGCGCCGCCGTCGTGAGGTCGGCGAGCGTGCCGGTGCGGTACTCGCCGCTGCTGAGGACGAAGGGCGGGCCGGAAGCGCTCGCCAGCACGGCGGGCTCGCCGAGCCCGACGTGCAGGTCGAGCTCGGGCCGCCGGCCCGCCATCGTGTAGCGCGCGGGGGCGGTGGAGCGCGCCCGCTCGACGAGTGCTTCGCCGAATCGGGCGCGCTCCCCATCCACCCGCGCGCCGTTCGCCTTGAGGAGCGCGAGCGCCTCGGGGTCGAGGACGGCGCAGCCGACCTCCTCGAGCAGCATGAGGGCTGCCGCATGGATCTTCTGGCAGCCCCGCTCGTCGAGGACGGCCCGGGCGGCTCCGTTCACACCGGCTCCTTCGCGTGCGTTCTGCTACTCGCCGGCCGCGACGTACGCGTCGACCAGGCCGTCCACCGTCTGCTTCATCTCGGCGCTGAGCGGCTCGGGCTTGTGGTTGGTCATGATGTCGACGAGCTTGCGATGCGCCTTCTCGGTGGCGTCGGGCGCGCCGTCCGCCTCCCAGTTCTTCTGGGTGCTGCGGTTGAGGATCGTCGGCCTCCACTGCAGCTTGCGCACGTGCCGCTTGGTGTGCTTCTGGCCGAGGAAGTCGCCGCCCTGGCCCACCGCGGCGATGGTGTCGAGCGCCAGCGTCTCTTCGCTGACCTCGATGCCCTCGAGCGCGCGTCGATTCATCGAGATGACCTCGTCGGTGAGCACGACGAGCTCGCCGGCGCCGGAGAGACCGAAGTCGAGGTAGCCGATGTCGTGGTTGAGGTTCGAGCCGGCCTGCATGCTGAGCAGCGTGAGCTCGGTGATGTCGATGCCGGCGTTGGCATCGACGCACTGCGAGTCGCTGGTGCCCGCGTAGCCCCAGTTGGGGATGTCCATCCACTTGGCCATCTCTGTGATGCCGAGGTAGGTGGTGTAGTACTCGGCCGAGTTGTAGAGCGCCTGGACGGTGTTCATGTCGAGCTTGACCGGGCCCATGCCGGTGAGCAGAGGGGAGCCCGGGCGGCGGAGCTGGTGGATGACGACGCCGAAGAGCGACTCGGCGACGGCCTGCACGATGTGGCCGGCGTGGGTGATCGGCGCGGTCGCACCGGCGATCGGCGCCGGGGAGTAGATGAGCGGGATGCCCCAGTCGGCGCAGAAGAGCAGCTTGTCGAGCACTTCCGGTGCGTGCTGCAGCGGGCTGACGGGCTCGCCGTACTGGATGAAGTACGGCTTCTCGCGCAGCTGCTCGGCGCCGCCGCGGAAGGCCGAGGCGATCTTCCACATGACCTCGAGGTCCTCCACGCCGGCGGCGGTCATCACCATCGGCTTGGTCGTGTTGCTGACCATGGCGCGGAAGCACTCGAGGTACGACGCATAGGCGTCGATGTCGTGCGGATGCGCCGCCGACATGATGAAGTCGATGTTGGGGAGGCCGTCGCACAGGTGCGCCATGCGCGCCGTGTCAGCAAGGACGCTCAGACGGCGCTCGCGCGTCTCGAAGTCGTAGATGCTCATGAGGTCCGAGCCCGTTCCGAAGAACGAGTTGTAGCCGCCGAGCTGCATGGCCGGCTCGCCGTTCCGGTCGTACACGGGGATCATCGAGGGAACGGTGGCGCGAGCGGCGTCAACGGCCTCGCGCGGGATCTTGACGAGCTCGCCCTCGACGGTGGCGCCGGCGCCCTTGACGAGGATCTCGCGCGCCTCGGCGTGGGGCACGGTCATGCCCATCTCCGAGATGATCGTGAGGGCGGCGTCGTAGATCATCTGGCACTTCTCGTCCGAGAGCATCTTGAGGCGGCTCTCGAGGACGGCGGGCAGATCGGTCATCGTGGTGTCTCCTTGGGGGGGTCTAGGACTCTGCGGGCTCTGTCGAATCGATGAAGGCCTTGAACGCGCCGAGGCCTTCCTCGATCTGTGCTGTGGTGACGCCTGAATACGCCAGGCGGAGATGGTACTCGGTCTCGTCCGGCGCTGCCTTCCCGAAGTGCAGGCGGGTGCAGAACGACACGCCGGTCTTGTCGAGCAGGAGGCGCCGGAAGTCCTCATGACCGGCGCAGCCGGTCAGGCGGACGGCGCCGGTCACGTCCGGGTACAGGTAGAACGTGGACTCGGGCGTGTGACAGCGCACGCCGGGCGTGTCGTTCAGGATGCGGAGCGCGGCGTCGCGCCTCCCTTCGAGCCGGGCCATCATCTCGCGGGGCCCGGTCTGGTCGCCGGTGAGCGCCTCCAGGGCGCCGTACTGAGCGAAGTGGTTGGGGCACGACTCCATGTTCACGTTCATCTTCGTGATGATGTCGATGATCGGCTTTGGTCCGATAGCAGCGCCGAGGCGCCAGCCCGTCATCGCGTACTTCTTGCTGAACGTGTACAGGATGACCGTGCGCTCCTGCATGCCGGGGCGCGACACGATCGACTCGCTGGCGCCGGCGAAGCGCACGTCGAAGTAGGCCTCGTCGCTGAGCACGAGCAGATCGTGCTTGAGTGCTATCTCGGCTATGCGGTCGAGCTCCTCGGGCGTGCACTCCGCGGCCGTGGGATTGTGGAGATCGTTCAGGATCAGCAGGCGCGTGCGCGGCGTGATGCGCCGCTCGATCGCATCGATGTCGATGGCATAGCGGTCACCGGCGTCCACGTACCCATACGGCACGGCGACCCCGCCCACGAACTCGATGAACGAAGCGTAGATGGGGAAGCCGGGGTTCGGGTACAGCACTTCGTCGCCCATGTTCATGGCGGCCATGAGCCACTTGCCGATCACCGGCTTGCCGCCCGGCTGCACCGACACGTCGTCGGCGGTGTACGCGACGCTGCGAGCGGCGCTCACGTCGGCCGCCAAGGCCTCGCGCAGCGGCATGACGCCGGCGTTGGCGCAGTAGGTGGTCTTGCCGTCGCGGATGGCCTTGTTCATCGCCACGACGATGGGCTCGGCGGTCGGGATGTTGAGATCGCCCAGGTGGAACGGGTAGATCGTCCGTCCCTGCGCGGCGAGCGCGGCAGCCTCGGCCGAGACGGCGAACACCGTCTCGGTCCCGAGCCGCGTCACCCGGTCGGCCGGCACGAAGCCGGGTCCGGGCGCGGTGCTGTCTTCAGCGAGCGAGTGCATCAGGAGTCCTTCCGGCGCCGGGCGTTCAGCTCTTGGCCCAGTCGGCGAACTTCTCCTGCTCGCCCTCGAGCATGCGGTAGCAGTGCTGCTCCTCGGGGAAGGCGCTGCCGCGGACGTCGTTCACGTACTCCGTCAGCGCCGCCGTGGAGACGCCGGCGAGGTCGGCGTACTTCTTCACGAACTTGGGCGTGAACGCCTGGAAGGTGCCGAGCACGTCGCTGACGATGAGCAGCTGGCCGTCGACGTCCGAGCCGGCACCGATGCCGAGCACCGGGATCGGCAGCTCGGCACGGATGAAGCCGGCGACCTCCGGCGGCACTGCCTCGACGAGCAGGAGCTGGACGCCCGCCTCGTAGAGGGCCCGGGCGTCCTCCACCACGAGCTTGGCGGACTCGAGCGTGCGGCCCTGGGCCTTGTGCCCGCCGAGCTGGCCGGAGCTCTGCGGCGTGAGGCCGATGTGGCCGCAGACGGCGACGCCGGCGTCGAGGATCGCCCTCACGCGGGAGACGGTGCGCACGCCGCCCTCGAGCTTGATGGCGTCGACGTTCGCCTCCTTGAGGAAGCGGATGGCGTTGGTCACGGCATCCTCGTCCGATGCCTGGTAGCTGCCCAACGGCATATCGCCGATGATGAACGTGCCCGGGGCGCCACGGCGCACGGCCTCGCTGTGCACGATGCACTGGTCCATGGTGACCGGCACGGTGCCGGGATAGCCGTAGACGCACATGCCGAGCGAGTCGCCGACGAGGATCATGTCGATCCCGGCCGCCTCCTCGAACGTCGCCGTCGGGTAGTCGTAGGCGGTGAGCCAGGTGATCTGTTCACCGGCGCGCTTCATCTCGTGCAGGTCGAACAGGCCTTTCTTCGGCATGGGGATGGACCTCCTGTGGGAATCTGGATTGCCGCAGCGGCGCGGACGCCGCGCTCTTACTGTTCGGTGGCGATGGGCCAGCCTTCGTCCTCGACGGACTCCGCCAGGACGAGCATGGTCTCGAGGTTCATCACGCCGGGGATGCGGGCGATGTCGACGCGGATGAGCTGCCCAAGGTGGTCGAGGTCGCGCAGAGCGAGCTCCACGACCATGTCGAACTGACCGGTGACGTGGTAGCAGGCACGGACCCCGGGGACGTCCTTGATGCCCTTCTCGAACTCCCGGATCGATTCCTCGCTGTGCTCGCGCAGGCGAGCGACGACGAGGGCGCGGACGGTGATGCCCAGCGCGGCGGGATCGATGACGGCGCGGTAGCCACGGATGGCGCCGCTGCGCTCCAGGCGACGAACGCGGCCCAGCATGGCGGACGGGGACAGACCGAGCTTGCGCGCAAGCGCGAGGTTGGACATGCGTCCGTCCTCCTGCAGGGCCAAGAGGACCTCACGGTCGAGTGCATCCACGCCTTCCCCCTCCGGGAGCCGTTGATCGGTCCAGAGGAGTATTCAGTCTGATGTTCGCTCAGTCAAGCGCACAAGTGAACAATCTTCCGTGAAGCGTGCGAATAACCGCTCGGATTGTCCGTTGGTGACCTGCCCGTCCTCGCCCGGAGAACGCATCCCCGGCGGGTCAGGGGCGCTCGGAGGCGACGATGTCGGCGAGCGCCTCGATCACCGCGACGCCGTCGTCGATGACGACGGCGTCGGCCTCGCCGGTGATCGCCGCGCGCTCGTCGGTATCGACCGCGGCGATGAAGCCGGCGCGCTCGACGCCCCAGAGGAAGGCCGGCGCGCCTGACACGCCCACCGTGAGGCAGACGGCGGGTGCCGAGCGAGCGCCGGAGACGCCGATCTGGCGGTCTGGCGGCGCCCATGCGTTCATGACGACCGGGCGCGTGGCGCCGAAGGCCGCGCCCAAGCGGGCGGCGGCGGCGGCGACGCGCTCCACACCGTCGCGGCTGCCGGCACCTCTGCCGGCGACGACCAGGAGCTTCGCCGCCTCCAGATCGCCGGTCGTCGGCTGGTCGAGCACTTCCACGCTCTTGAGCGGCCCCGAAGCGGAGGAGTCGTCCTCGTGCAGCTCCGCGACCGTCTGCACCACGTGCTCGTTCGGCGCCGAAGGTCGGGCGTCGGACCAGCCCGCATCCAAGGTGATGCACCAGGGAAGCGAGCGGAGCTCGAACAGACCCACAAGGTGGTTGGAGTAGACGCGCCGGCGGCACGCAAGGCCCTCTCCGCTGAGCTCCGCGTCCAGGATGTCCGTCATGACGGAGCCTCCTGTGCGCGCGGCCAGGCGGGCCGCCAGCTCGGTGCCGAGCGGGCCGCCGGGGAAGACGAAGAGCTCGGCGCCGCCGCCCGCCTCGAAGGCGGTCAGGGCGGCGGTCATGAGGTCGGCTCGCAGCGCGGGCGTGCGGATCAGGCGAACGTCTGTGGTCGGGGCGAGCTCGAGGAGGCTCTCCCGACCGGACTGGTCGGCATGGAAGAGATGGGTGGCCGCGACGAGCTTGACGTCTGCTCCGAGGCGCAGCCCCTCGCGGAGGAAGGCGCCGAGCGCCCGCGCCTGCCGCTCGGCAGTGGCCGCGGTCCCGTCCAGCACGGCGGCGACTCGGAGTGTCTCCCGAGCGCTCACAGCCGCTCCAGGCGCGCGCGGAGCTGGGTCTCGTACAGCGCGCGCGCCTTCTCCTCGGGAGTCCGGCCCGCGACGATCGTCCCCGCGCGTTCGCGGTCGATGGTCTCGAGGCTCGCAAGTACGGTCGGCTCGCCTGCGAGCGCCGCGGCGGCGTCGACGCCCAGCTCGCCGGATGAGAGCACGTCGAGGGAGCGTTCGCGCACCGCGAGCCGGTCCTTCAGCGTCGGCACCCGCAACATCGAGACGACGGCGTTGCCGACGGCGAGCACACACGGCGGCGCGATCGTCGCCCGAATCCATCCGCCTCCGGCCGCGAAGGTCACGCGGAGACGGCCGCGGGAGGCGATCTGGACGTCGGTGACCTCCGTCACGCAGGGCAGGCCCAACTCGTCGGCGACCAGGAACGGTACGGCGCCGCTCTCACCCGGACCGCAGCGGCTGCCGAGCAGCAGCACGTCCGGCGATCCGATCCGCCGCAGGTACGTGGCGATGACGGCGGCGGTCACCCGCGGCGCGAAGTCGAGGGCGGCGCGGGGGTCCACACGAGCGGCGCGCTCGAAGCCGAGCGCCTGCAGCGTCTGGAGGAAGGGGTCGGCCTCGCGGGCAGCCACGGAGAACGCCGCGAGGCTCGTCTCGAGGCCGGCCTCGGCTCGCGCGTCCCGCAGGCGCAGCGCGAGCTCCAGGGCGGCCTCGTCGAAGACGCCCAAGACGCGGCGGACGTACCGGGTCTCGGGAGCACCAGGTCCGCCGCCGCTCTCCGCCGCACCGCCGGCGGCGCGTGCCCAGTCCGGCGCGCGCAGCGCCTCGTAGTCCGGCGTCACCTTGAAGCCGACGACGATCCGCAAGTGGTCCACGCGGAGCCGCCTCCCGTCCGCTCAGAGCGGGATGATCGTCCCCTTGTTCATGATGCCGTTGGGGTCGAACGACCGTTTGAGCGTCTCGAGGATGTAGTAAGACGAACCATACTCGTCCTTGACCCACGGCGCCCGTGCCTTGCCCATCCCATGGTGGTGGACGATCGATCCGCCGCGCTTGAGCGTCTCCTCGCAGATGATGCCGATGATCGGCAGGTAGTACTTGTCCGTCTCCTCCTCGGGGCCGACACCGACCACGTTGAAGAAGTAGTTGAAGTACATGTTGGTGCCGTTGATATAGCTGTGCGAGGAGTGGCCGCCCATCATCGTGATATCGGGGATCTCGTCGATGATGCGCGCCTTGGCCGCCTGGTAGATGTCGTTGATCGAGCTCCAGTCGGCGGAGATCTCGGTGGTGCGGTTCACGTTGTGCGTCTGACGGATGCGCTCGTCCTCCGCTGTGATCTTGCTCGCGTCCCAGCAGAGGTCGTTGAACCAGGTCTCGATGTACTCACTGGGCACCTGTGTGCACTCGGGATGCTTGTCGACGATGGCCTGGATGCCGTCGGCCGTCGCCTTGGCGATGCCGGCCGCGCCTTCGGCCATGAAGAGCAGCACGCAGTCGTCCGCGGCGGCGAAGTGCGAGAAGTGCAGGCCGGCGTCACCCGGGTCGTAGACCCGCGCCACCGACGGCTTGTAGCCGTTGACCATCACGTCGCGCAGCACGGCGAAGCCGGTCGCCATGTCCTTGAGCGTCCATCCCAGGAACGTATTGTTCTCGGGGAAGTACGGGAACAGCTTGACGGTCACCTCGCTGATGAAGCAGAGCGCGCCTTCGTTGCCGATCACCACGTGACGGATATCGGGACCGGCGGCACGCCGCGGCACGTTCTTGATGCGCGCGACCTCGCCGCCGGGGAACACGGCCTCGAGGCCGACGACCATGTCCTCGATGCCCCCGTACAGGGTCGAGAACTGACCGATGCTGCGCGTCGCGACCAGGCCGCCCATGTGGGCTACCGGCTTGGACTGAGGCGAGTGGCCGGTGGTGAGGCCGTGCTCGCGCACGCGGTCCTCGAGCGCCTGCAGCGGCACACCGCACTGGCAGGTGGCCTGCATGTTGTACGGGTCGATGCTGACGATCTGATTCATCATCGACCCGTCGACGATGACGGAGTCGGGCACGACGCTCTCGAGCCCGCCCTCGGTCGCCGTGGCGCCCGTTCGCGGGATGACGTTGACTCCATTCTCGTTCGCCCAGGTGAGGATCGCGGCGACCTGGGCCGTGTCGGCCGGCAGCACGACGGCGGCCGGCACGGGCGCCGTGTGCACGTCGAAGATGTTCTGCAGCTTGCGGAAGTTGTCGACGCTGCTCTCGACGAGGATCTTCTCGTCGGTGACCACGGCATCCGGACCCACGATGCGCCGCAGGCCCTCGACGATGGCTTCTCTGCTCAGTGACATGTCGGCGTTCCTTTGCGTATCCGTGGGCGGTCTGCGGTCAGTGGAAGATGGAGAAGGACTGCTCGAGGATGGGGTCGGTAGCATCGTGGATGACGCGGTAGACCTTCTCGTTCATGCGCCGGTAGACGTCGTGGTTCTCCAGGTTCGGAGAGAAGGACTCGCGACCCTGCTTCATGGCGGCGGCGGCGGTGGCGAAGTCGGGGTACACCCCGGTCGCCACGGCGGCGCAGATGGCGGAGCCGAGGCTCGCGCCGCTGCTGCCCACGTTGCGCGATGCGGGCACGCCGAACACGTCGGAGAAGATGTTCATGAAGAGGGGGCTGTTGGAGCCGCCGCCGGAGACGACGATCTCGCGCAGGTCGATGCCGAGCTCGGCGCACATGGCGTCGACGTTCTCCTTCATCGTCAGCGCGATCGCCTCGAGGATCGACCGGTAGACGTGGGCGCGGGTGTGGCGCGCATCGAAGCCGATGATCTCGCCCTTGCGGAACGGCTTGTGGGTGGGCGCCAGCCAGTCCAGCACCGTCATGAGGCCGCAACTGCCGGCGGGGACGAGTTCGGCCTCGCGTTCCAGGTACTCCTCGCGCGAGGTCTCCTGGCTTGCCGCCGCCGCCGCGAACTCGGGCCCGAGCAGGTCGAGGAACCAGCTGAGGGTCCACATGCCGCGGCGTACGCCGCCGCTCTCGTAGAGATACGTGCCGGGGACGCAGGCGAAGTTCGTCCAGAAGGCCACGGCGTCCTGGCGGTTCTCGTGGCCGTGCACCATGGAGGCGATGTACGTGCCCAGCGATACCAGAGCGGTGCGCTCGTCGAGCGAGCCCGAACCGAGCGACTCGACCGCCTTGTCGTTGGCGGTGGTCACGACCGGCAGGCCCTCCGGGATGCCGGTCGCCGCCGCCGCTTCGGCGGTCACATGACCGGCGATGTCGCCCGGCATCTGCAGCTCGACTAGCAGCTCCGGGCGCATGTTGAACTCTTCGAACAGCGCGGAATCCCACTGCCACGTATCGGTGTCGATGGGCCACTGCAGGATGATGTTGTTGGCGGCGCTGTCGCGGAACTTCCCGGTGAACCGGTGGGTCATGTAGCCGGACGAGGTGGTGGCGTAGGCGAGCTCGGGATCTTCCGGGATCCAAGGTTGGTAGGCGCGCGTGTCCATCCAGCTCATGACCGGCTCGAGCAGCGTGCCGTCGGCCTTGAGGAAGGCCTTGCAGCAGCGGATGGTGCACAGCCCGACGCCGAGGATGTCTGCGGGGTCGCCCGGGAACTGCGTCATCACCTCACGGCTGGCCGCGACGATGGACTCCCAGAGGTCGTCGTCGGGGTGCACGGCGTACCCCGGCTGCGGGTGCTCCATGGGGAGAAGCGCGCGCTTGGCTTCGCAGATCACCGTGCCCGCGAGGTCGTAGATGACCACCTTGGTGCTCTGGGTGCCGTTGTCGATACCGATCAGGTACTTGCCAGCCATCGTCCGGTTCCTTCCCGTCCTAGCGGACGAGATAGCCGCCGTCGACCACGAGCACGTGGCCGCTGACGTAGTCCGAGGCGCGGCCGGCGAGGAAGACGGTGGCGCCCATGAGGTCCGCCGGGTCGCCCCAGCGCGCGGCCGGGATATGATCCAGGACGCGCTGGTTGGTGGCCGGGTCGCTGCGGGTCGCCGTGGTGATCTCTGTGGCGTAGTAGCCGGGGGCGATACCGTTGACCTGGATCTCGTACTCGGCGAGCTCGTCGCAGTACGCCTTGGTGAACCCGGCGAGGCCGTGCTTGGTCGCCGCGTAGGCCGACGACCAGCGGCCGCCGAGGAACGAGAACAGCGAGCAGATGTTGATGATCTTGCCGGAGCGCTGCGGGATCATGACTTTCGCCGCCTCGTAGGCCATCTCAAACGCGGCCGTGAGGTTCACGGCCACGGTGGCGTCCCACTGCGCGCGGCCGAACTCGAGGACGCCGGCCAGCGGGCAGATGCCGGCGCTGTTCACGAGGATGTCGAGCGAGCCGAGCCGGTCGACGCAGGCGGTGACGATCTCGCCCGGCGCGCCCGGAGCCGTGACGTCGGCCGTGATGAATGCGTAGCGGCCGCCGCGCTCCTCGACGAGCGGGCCGGTGGTGCCGTCGTCATCGACGATGCTGGGGACGAAGACGTTCGCACCCGCCGTGGCGAGCGCCAGCGTGAAGGCCTGGCCCAGACCCGTGTTGCCGCCGGTGACGATGGCGTTCTTCCCCTTGAGGGAGAAGTAGTCCATCGTGAAGTCGCTGATGTCCGTCACGGGTCTCTCCTTTGGTGCCTGTCCGCGGGCCCTCGGGCCCGGAGTATTCGACCGGATGTTCGCTAAGTCAAGCCGCCCGGAGAACATCATGTCGCCGGGCGGCTCTCCTACGGTATTTATCTCTGACGGCTCAAGGTTCGCGCCTGCGGCGCCCCCACGGTGATTTGTCTCCGTCGATCACAGTGCGGTGCACCTGCGGCGCCCCGCACGATGATGAGACTCCGTTGATCATTCGGGCGCGAGTTCCGCCGGGAACCCGGGGGCACGCAGGTCGGTTCCCACGGCCTCCTCGAGCATCTTGACGACCATCGGCGACTGCGCGCCGCCGCCGTACATAGCCCGGGCGCGCGCGAAGATCTGCTCGGTGAGGCCGGCCAGCTCGAGCGGCACGCCGAACTCGCGGCCCATCTGGTGGGCGAAGAAGAGGTCCTTGCGCGCCAGGTCCATGGTGAAGTTGATGTTGTAGCTGCCGTTGAGGATCAGTTGGCCCTCGGTCTCGTGGACGAAGCTGTTGCCGGAGCTCGCCTTGATCACGTCCCAGGCGAGCTTGAGGTCGACGCCGCCCTTCTTGGCGAGCATCAGCGCCTCGCCGTCGGCGACGAGGTGGATGAAGGCCAGCATGTTGGTGATCACCTTGATCACCGAGGCCTGGCCCAGCTCGCCGATGTAGAAGACGCGGCCGCCCATGGCGTCGAAGGCAGGGCGGTGCTTCTCGTAGACCTCGGGCTTGCCGCCCACGAGGACCGTGATCATCCCGGCCTCCGCGCGATGCACGCCGCCGGTGACCGGCGCCTCGAGCGTGTCGATGCCCTTCGCGGCGGCGAGCGTCGCGAGGCGCTGCAGCTCATGAGAGTCGTTGGTGCTCATGTCGATCCAGGTGCCCCCGGGGGCAAGAGCCTCCAGGACGCCACCCTCTTCGGCCACGACAGACGCCACTGCTTCGGGTGAAGGGAGGCAGGTGATGATCGTGTCGGATGCGCGCGCCGTCTCGGCGATGGAGCCGGCGCAGGTGGCGCCTGCCCTGCCGAGGTCGACGGAGCAGCTCGCGTCCACGTCGTACACGGTGAGCGGGAAGCCGGCGCGCAGCAGGCTGCCGGCGAGGTGCCTTCCGAGGGCTCCGAGCCCGATGTAGCCGATCCTGAGCGTCATTGGTCCTCCGTTCGGGTGCTTCGTCGTGATGGGCGCCGCGCCGCTACTCGCGGTGGGCGCGGCGCACGCTGGCGTCGTCCGCACCGCAGATGGCGGCGAGCTCGTCGATCTTGTCGGCCTCGAGGCAGGAGCGCTCGGCGTGCTTCGCCAGCAGCCGCTCGACCTCGGCCTCCGCCACGTCGTTCTCGGTGACGCCCTCCTCGACCCACTTCTCGTAGGAGTGGCGGTTGGAGACCGTCGGCAGGTAGTGCTCGCCGGCGCGGATGCGCTTTGCCGTCTCACGCTCCGCGAGGAAGCCGCCGCCGGGGCCGACCTTGGCGATCGATTCGGTCGCCAGGGTGGCGTCCGAGACCTCTACCGGAGCCTGCAGGCGCCGGACCATCGCGGCGATCTCGTTGTCGACCACCGACTGCGGCAGGTACATCGTGTTGTGCGAGTCGAGCAGGCCCCAGCCGGAGATGATGTCGGGGTTGGCGGAGCAGACGCCCGCCGTCTTCAACGCCTTTTCGTAGCCGGCCTGCAGCCCGGGCTGCTTGCTGTCGGTCGAGAAGCCCGGGTTCAAGGTGGGCACGCCGAGAAAGTGACCTACCTCGGTCGCCATGGCGCCCATCTGGGCGCTCTCCACGTTGCCCATAGAGAAGGTGGTGCGCAGCATGTCGAGCACGCCCGTGCCGAAACAGAAGACGAGCCGCGCGCCGGGCGCCGCGACCTGCAGCGCCGTGGCGGCGCCGAGGAACTCGGCGACGCCCTGGACCACGGACCCGGCCAGGGTGACCGGGGAAGTCGCCCCGGCGATGGACATCGTGTAAGCGTGCACGGGTACACCGTGCCGGGCGAGGGCCGTGTGGATGTCGAGCGCCGGCCCGTCGATCTGCAGCGGAGAGGCCGCGGTGAGCACTGTCGAGATCCGAGGCCGCTCGCGAAAGCGCTCCAGGTCGCCGGCGAGCAGCTCGCAGATGCGGCCGACGGCGACCGGGTCGTCCGGCGGGTCGACGAAGGTGACGTGCTTGCGCGTCTCGGTGAGCAGCGTGAAGTACTCGACGAGCTCACGCTGCTCGAGCGGCACGTCCGTGGCGGAGACCTGCGTCCACATGACGTCGAGTTGCGGCAGCTCGTCGTTCAGGCCGGTCGTCTCGCGCAGGTCCTGCAATGTGCTGGCGCGGCGGACGCCGGTGCGGAAGTCGAGCGTCTTGGCGACGCAGCCGCTTGGCGCGAAGTGAAAGGGCTCGCCGTCATCGAGGACCACGTCGTCCTCGGGCGTCGCCCCGGCGAGCATCAGGCGGCGAGGGCACTGCGCGAGCGCCCACTCGACCAGCTCGCGCGGCAGGCGCGCGATCCCGGTTGCCTCGTCCACTCGCGCGCCGCGCGCCGCGAGCTCGGGCAGTACGGCCGAGCCGGCGAAGCGCATGCCGACGCCGGCGAGCAGTTCCATCGCCTCATCGGCGATCCGGCTCTTCTCGGCCTCTGACAACCAGGCCGTGCTCGCTCTCATGACCACACACCTCCAGGCGACACCGCTCGTTGTGCGCCGGTGGCTCGCCGACGCTTCCGGCGCACCCTTTCACCGGCAGAAAGCGATGTCAAGACGCGGCGTCTGGTTCCTTGATATTCATCGCGCAATTCATGGTTTCCTAACGTCAGAGCTTGCTTTCGCTTTCGAAAACGCAAATCATTGACGCCACGCGACGACCTTGGGGAGGCGGGATGGTCAGGACCGGAGAGACGCCGTTCGGCACCGTGGAGATGGACGAGCTCGACCGCCGCATCATGAAGCTGCTGCGACCCAACGCCAGGCGCTCCTACGCGAGCATCGCCCGCGAGGTCGGCGTCTCGGAGCCGACGGTACGCAACCGCGTCGACCGTCTCATCAGCAAGGGCGCCATCTTCCCGATGGCCAGGGTCAACCCGGCGGCGATCGGCTTTCCCGTTGACGCCATGGTCGGCATACGCGTGAACCGCGGCTACGCCAAGGGCGTCGGCCAGCGTCTCGCGGCCATGGAGAACGTAGCCTATGTGGGCTACACGACCGGCTCGTTCGACATCCTCATCGAGGCGCACCTGCCTGACAACGAGGGTCTCTACAAGTTCCTCAACGAGGACCTCGAGGAGATCGAGGGCATCGCGCACACCGAGACCTGGCACATCCTGCGCACCGACAAGACCAACTTCGAGTGGGAGGGCGAGAACGTCGGCAGGAAACCACTGGACGCTATCGCGGACGACGGTTGACATCACCTCCCGGCTGCTGTGTCGTGACCGCTGACTCACCGATTGACTGGTGCGGTCGACCGCTGCCGGCGGTGCCCGCTCCAGGGAAAGGGCAGGATGACGCAAGAGACCCGCATGCCGACCCGCATGGGTGAGGGAGCCTTCACGCGCGCCCCTGTGGGCGGCGGGGAGGAGTCGCCATGAGAATCGGCTGTGTCGGCCTGGGGCACATCGGCCACCATCTCGCCGCCAATCTGCTCGCCGCCGGCCATGTGGTCACGGTGCATGACCTCGACCGTGGCGCCGCCGACGAGCTCGTCGCGGTCGGCGCGGCCTGGGCCGTTTCGCCCGCCGCAGTCGCGCGTGTCTCCGACGCCGTCATCACCTGCCTGCCATCTGTCGCGGCGGCGACCAAGGTGGTCGCCGGCGCGAACGGCCTGCTGGAGGGATTCGCACCGGGCGCCTTGTGGATCGAGATGGGCACCAACGACCCGCGGGAGATCGTCCGCCTCGCCGGGCTGCTCGCCGAGCGCGGCGTGGACACCCTGGAGGCGCCCGTGACCGGTGGAGTGCACAATGCCTCCTCAGGGACGATCACGATCCTTGTCGGCGGCGACGAAGAGGTCTTCCGCTCGCACGAGAGCGTGTTCCGCACGCTTGGCGGCAGGGTCTTCTTCGTCGGGGCGCTGGGCAAGGCCTCAAGCATCAAGGTCGTGTCCAACATGCTGGCGTTCATCCACATCGCCGCGTCGGCGGAGGCGTTCATGCTGTGCAAGCGCAGCGGCGTCGACCTGCGTCTCGCCTGGGAGATCCTTCGCGCGAGCTCCGGCGACAGCTTCATCCTCGGGACCGAGAGCACGACCATCCTGAGCGGCAGCTACGACGTCGGCTTTTCGTTCGACCTCTGTCTCAAGGACCTGGGCATGGCTCTGGCGCTGGGTCGCGATCTCGACGTGCCGCTGGACATCGCCGGCACCGTCGAGCAGCTCTTCGTGCGCGGCCGCGCCCGCTACGGCGGCGCGGCCGAGTACGCCCAGGTCGCGAAGCTCCTGGAGGAGGCCTGTGGCACCGATCTCAGGGCGCCCGGCTTCCCCGAGACACTCGAGGAGTATCTTGCGATGATGCCGCGTGCCACGCCGGAGGTGGACGCGTGAGCCCGCTTGACATCGCTCGGCCACTGCGGTGTAGTGGCGATTAATTGACCGATTGATTAGTGCGGGCGCCTCGGCGCGCCCGCTCCAGGGGAGGGCTGCATGACGAACGAGACCAAGGTACCGACCCGCATGGGGGACGGCACCTTCGTACAGCTGACCCGCGCGGAGATCAGAGCCGATCTCGAAGCGGGTTCGGAGGCGGCGGCCAAGAGGGCCAAGGTGCCGCCGCTGACCGGCGACGAGATCGACCACCTGCTCGACATCTACGCCTCGCCGGCGCGCTTCACCGGAGTCGATGTGGGTGACGAGATCGTGCTGAGCTGCGACGGCACGGGCATGAAGACACACGCGACGCGCATCCAGGACCTGCAGTCCTACGAGCAGTGGATGGGCGCCGACCTGCTGGAGCTCTGCGTCGGCGACTACTCGCTCAAGGTCGTGCGCACGATCCTGGCGTATGAGGCCCAGTACATGCACGACGCCCAGCTGTGCACGATCGCCCCGCTGCAGTACGGCGTCATGCCCAACCTGGGCCTCTACTCCAAGCCGGACGGCCCGTGCGACAACTGGAACGAGCTCCTCCCTCTCGGCAAGATCGCCGAGGCGCGCGCCGCCCAGGAGGAGGCGGTCGAGATGGCCGTCATCGACATGGTCAAGCTGGCCGACTCGCAATGGGAGGCCGGCGCAGACGCCATCGACTGGGACACCACCGGCGCCTCCGGCGATCCCGAGTTCCTCGCCGCGCTCAAGGCGACGAAGATCATTCGTGAGAAGTACCCGGACATGGGCGTGCAGCTCGGCATGGCCGGCGAGTTCGTGCTCGGCATGCACGGGCAGCTCGAGTGGGACGGTGTGCGCCTCGCCGGTCTGTGGCCCAAGGACCAGCTGCTGCTGGCCCAGAAGGCCGGAGCCACGATGTTCGGGCCGGTGGTCAACGTCAACACCGGCAAGTCCCTCGCCTGGAACATGGCCCGCTCCATCGCGCTGATCAAGCCCTGCATGGACGTGGCCACGATCCCGGTCCACCCGAACGCCGGCATGGGCGTCGGCGCAGTGCCGATGTTCGTCCACCCGCTGGCGGACGCTGTCTGCCGGTCGGCCAAGTCGTTCGTCGACCTGCTGCACGTCGACGGGTTGTAGGTGGGCTCGGGCGACCCTCACGGGATGCACAACGCCCACGCGCAGGCCGCAAGCATCGGCGGTATACGAGCAGCCGGAGACCTGGTAGCTCGGATGCAGATGACTCGCGGTATGCGCCTCAAAGAAGCAAAGCAGTACGTGGCCGACAAGCTCGGCGTCACGCCATTCGACCTGTCCGACCCGGCCGTCATGACTGACATCCGCGCCGACCTCGGCTTCGGCGGCATCCACAGCTACGCCATCAGCCAGCCGCGCCTGGCCAACCAGATCGAGGCGAAGTTCAACATCGCCCGGGTGCTGGATGTGCCGATCAACAGCGTCGAGAGGTTCAAGGAACGCACGTCCGGAGCGTCATGAAGGACCCCCTCAAGCAAGCCATCATCGACGGCAACGCCGACACGGCGACCGCCCTGACCACGGCCCTGCTGGCCACCGGGGCCTCGGCCCGCGAGATCCTCGACGAGGCCCTGCTCCCCGGCATGGACGTCGTCGGGGCGCGCATGCGCGACGGCGACTGCTTCATCCCCGAGGTGCTGCTCTCCGCCCGGGTCATGCAGGCCTGCCTCGACCTCCTGCGCCCGCACATGGCGGCCGGCGACGAGGCCGGCGGCGGCGTGGTCGTGATCGGCACCGTCGAGGGCGACCTGCACGACATCGGCAAGAACCTGGTCGGCATGCTGCTCCAGGGCGCCGGCTTCGA